>JAFYWG010000022.1 GCA_017558115.1 Alistipes sp. | reverse complement strand
AGTTAAGGCCTTCAGAAATCAGTTCCGTGGCGTTAGCGATATACCATTCTTTATTTTTAGATTGGCTACAATTTTTGCGTAACTTTTCTACTGCCCCACTGGATTTCCGGACTGGTCCATATTTTCTTCATCTCCTTTTTAATTTGGGTTGCTTCTGTAGGCTTGCGCAAGAGTATAAAAAACAAAAGGTATCGATTTCTCGATACCTTTTTGCTTCGTGATCTTGCGGAGAGGGAGGGATTCGAACCCCCGGAGCCTCGCAGCTCAACGGTTTTCAAGACCGCCGCAATCGACCACTCTGCCACCTCTCCAAAGGACAAAAGTATAGCATTTTTTCTTAACTACCAAATATTTTGCAAACTTTTTTTAATCTTTTTTTGCTGTTATTTTATAACATATTGTGCGCCAAAGAGATACGCAAAATAAAATTTTCACTATTTTTTGAGTCTAAACAACCTAAAATGGCGGTTTTTGCAATTTTGCCCGATTTTCAGAGTCTGGGAGGAGTTGCAAAATAGTGTGAAAAACGGGGTTTATGGGGTGGTTTTTTAGGCGATTTAGTGAGTTTAGGGTGGCGTATGCTCCCATTGCTATACTATCTCTATCTACTCATTCCTAATTAAAAATAGGGTTGTCCTCAGCCGAGGATAACCCTATATTAATATTTATTGGTAGAAGGACTACTGTTGCTGCTGCTGAGCCTCGCGGAGGGCACGTGCCTCCTTGCGGATCTTGAGCGGAGTCTTCTTAAGGTACTTGCGGCAGAAGAGTGCGAAGTGACCGTGGTTGGTGAAGCTGTACATCTTGATGATGCTCTTAAGAGGCACGTTGGTCTCGGTAAGGAGGCGCTCAATCTCGATGATACGCTGCTTCTGCATCCAACTATAGGGGGTGTCGTTGAACTCCTGCTTAAACATATTGTTGAAGTGCTGGATGCTAAAGCCACAGATGTCGGCGAGCTCCTCTACGGTCTTTACGCGTGGTGCGTTGTTGCGCACGAGCGATGCGAACGACTGGTTACGGTCGAAGAGGTTGTAGAATGTGCGGAGCTGAATCTGTGGTGAGTAGAAGAACTTGAAGATTACGAACATCTCCTGGATCTTCGCGCTCTGCAAATGGTTACACTTCATGGCATTCTCCAGGTAGAGGCGAACCGACTGCAAGAGCAGGGTCATAGGCTCATTCATTGCAACCTGGGTGAATTTGTAGTTTATCTTCTTTATCTTACCCACGATGCTATTGAAGGGGATCATGTCGCAAGCGGCACCTGCGGCAATGAAGTGGGCGCGGACAATCTCGACATCGGTCAAAGCTGTAATGTCGTAGTGGTATGCGCGGAAGCAGAATACGAAGTGACCTTCGCGGACGGTGTAGTCGCATCGCTCCTCTGAGTCGATTGTAAAGTCACCCTTGGTGAGGAACAACAAGCAGTTGCTGTCGCCTCGCTCGATGACCATCTTCTCACCTGCCTTCAGTGTAATTAACGAGAAACCAGCCTCGGGTTCGAGGGTGTAGGAGTGGCACGTTGCCGGGCAATGATTAGACATATATTTACAGTTTAAGGTTATATTATCTTCAATAAATCTCTAATAAACACTTACAAAAGTAATCAAAAAAAATTAGAATCCAAGCATTTTGAAAGAAAAATATTAATAAAATATGCAAACATATATGTTTTAGGGTCTTTTTAGCACGCTAAAAGACCCTAAAACTATTACAGAAAAATACTTTATTAATTCGATAAAACTCTTGTTATCAAAGGGGTAGTCTTGGCTAAGGCTCGAAATTGCAACGTAGCATAATCTCCTCGCCCTCGCCTGCTTTTATGCGACCAATCATCACATCGAGGTAGCTCTGTATGTCGTCGCGAAGACGCTTATATAGTGGGCATGAGGTGTAGTTCTCGTTGTCGAGCAACACGTCGCGTATCGAGCGCAGGGTGTTGGTGTAATTTTGAAGTTCGTTCTTTAGTGCCACGCCCTCCACCTTCGAGTCGTTTATCTTAGCCACGGAGAGCTGGCGTAGCTTGTCGCATACGGCCATAAGAAGTGGCATCGTGACGTTGTCCATCAGCGTGTGGCCGTGCATAAAGAGGTAGCAGTTGTTGTGCTCCACGCCTCGCTTTTTAAGCTGAGTACCAAGTGCTTGCACCGCCTCATACATCGAGGGGTTCTGCTGCTCGAGGGCTAAGCGTCGGCGCTCTACGTTGCGCTGCAGCCATGCCAATGTACCCTCGCCATTGTGGCGTATGTCGACATATCCGAGGCGCACTGCCGCGCGGAACTCCGCGAGTGTAAAGACATTCTCCGTAGAGCTCTTAGCCGAGTATACATACCACAAGAATAGCGGATATATAATCTCGGAGTATGCAGCCATGAAGCGTTCGAAGTCGAAGATGCGGGTGTCGTTCTTTGTGGCCTTAACGCACACGTTACGCAGCGATGGGGCGTAGCATAGGTAGTTCTCGGTGGCGTAGGTGTAGGTGTGGAACATGTTGTCGGCATTGAGAATCTTTGCCGACTGCTCTGTCTCGCCCGCAAAGAGGTAGTCGAAGTCGGAGTCTACGCACAGTAGCACACACTCCTTATCGACCTTGTCTATCATCGACATTAGCACCTTCTTGCCTTTGGGTAGGTCATCGCGGTTGGGCACCGATATCTCGAAGCGCAGATAGGGATTGCGGAAGTGGTCGAATATTCCGCGCCAGAAGGCCACATCCTCGTATCCCTCGACAAATACATGCACAAGGTGGCGCTCATCCTCTGGTGGTAAAACCTCGGGAAGATGCTTAGGGTTGTATGCCGTTAGGTCGCGGCGACGATCTCTCTTCTTCTGTTTCATAGCGTAAAGTTACAAAATTTTTACTATCTTTGTATAGAAAAACTCAAAATTAATACTATGGCAGGCGACTGGAAAGATAGATTGGGTGTTGTATTCTCTACAAATCCCGACTTTGCATATAACACCGCTGAGGAGGCTGAGGCCGAGACCCTCGCTCCGCAGAGGCAGAATCTCAAGATTTGGCTCGACAGACTTAAGGGTGGTCGCGTGGTAACCGTAGTGCGTGGCTTCGTGGGCAGTAGCGATGATCTTGCCGAGTTGGGCAAGGAACTTAAGAAGAGCTGCGGCGTGGGTGGCACGGCCAAGGATGGTGAGATTATCATCCAGGGTGACCACCGTGACCGCGTTGTTGACTTGCTTACTAAGGCGGGCTACAAGTGTAAGAAGGCTGGTGGATAGTTAACTTAAAACGAGATAGTATGAAGAGATTGTTTATTCTTATGGCGCTATGCCTTGGTGTAGTGTCGTGTGTATCGGCGCAGAAAGATAAGGAGGATGAGGAGAAGCGCAAGTATTCGGATTTCCTCCAGTTGCCACATGGCTTGGAAGGTTATTTCGACTATGATGAGGCCGTGGAGGCTGCTCAACGCGAGAACAAGCCCATCCTGATCTATGTAACAGGCCATGCGTGCAATAACTGCCGTGAGATGGAGGCTTGGGTGTGGAGTGACGACCAGGTATTGAAGATGTTGCGTGAGGACTTTGTTATTTGCGCACTCTATGTTGATGATAAAACTAAGCTGAGGAGTGGTGAGAGTCTTGGTAAGCTAAATTGTAGCCTGGCGCAGAAAATGTGGAATATTAATTCTCACCCCGCATATATCATTCTCTCGCCCGATGGCATGAGGGTAATCGCAGGTCCTCGTGGCTACAACTCAGATATCGAAGATTACATAGAATTCCTTAATAAGGGTAACCGTATACATCAGAGCTTTGTTGAAGTGGGATTTGATGCCGATAGCCCTAACGTAAAGTGGGAGGTTTCGGTAAAGAAAGAGAGTCAAGATATATATGCCATTGTGTTTGATGCTACAATCAGGGAGGGCCTTCATGGCTATCCTATGTCAGATATATTCTCATCACCTATTTTTGAAATAGAGGGTGCAGAACTACTTGGCGATGTGGTAGAGCCTCTTACTCCTGTGGAGATTGGTATTGATGAGATTACAGGAGAGCCTGCGTATATCTATCGTGATCGAGCAGTATATATTCAGAGGGTGAGAGCAAAGGCTGGAAGTCTCTTGAATTGCTGGGTTAATGCTACAATCTGTGAAAACGATACTAATCTGTGTACATCCAATATCGCGGAGTTCTTACTCAAGTTGCCTTAAGGTGTTTGTTTGAAATTTTAAGAGACAAATTGCATCTCGAGGTGTTTGAGGATATGGCGGATGATGACTATATGTGGTAATTTGATTGTTATCAATGATACTTGGAGGTTGCGTTGCAGCCTCCTTTTTTGTGCTTTTCGCAGAAATTCACTACCTTTGGGTGTCAATATCAAAATGTGAAGCTATGTATCGAAAGTTTATGTTACTCTCTCTCTGTGCGGCACTCTTTGCTGTGGGCTGTGGCGCCATAAACGAGGAGTTGCCATCATATGCCACAACGTCGAAGGTGGTTGAGGGTGATGCTGCGCCCGACTTTACAGCCACGCTACTCGATGGCGGCGAGGTGACCCTATCCGACTTGCGAGGCCAGGAGGTGCTCCTTGTGCTCTTCTCGCACACCTGTCCCGACTGCAAGATGCTCCTCGATGATATGAAGCGTGCAAAGGGGCGTATCGATGAGTTGGACCTCTGCGTGCTGCTTGTTGCGCGCGATGGCAACGAGGAGGAGGTCGCGGCATATATGAGAGATAACGGCTATGACTTTGCAGTTGCTGCAGATGCCAACCGCGCGATATATAACCTCTACGCCACGATGTATGTTCCGCGTACCTATCTTATAGATGGCGACGGCATCGTCCAGCACACCACGATAGAGTATGAGCCAACCTACGTTGAGGATATAATTAGAAGAGTAAAAGGATGTTAGTGCAGCTAACATCCTTTTGCTCTTTTTTTATGCTATTACTCAATTACTTACGCAATACGATGCTTTCGCCGCGTGTTACTACGCTATCGTATAGTGCCTTGAGGCTTGCGAAATGCGCCTCGTAGACCTCGCCGCCATTGATGTATGAGAGCTTTACAGCGTCATCATCCCATGTGAATGAGTACTCGGCGCGGAGGTTTAGCATGAAGTGGCCATCTGCAGAGATGTTCATCGAGCCGATGCGTACGCCTGTGCGCTCCACGGCGAAGCTCACAAACTCGCCACGTGCCACGTTGCGCTCTGTGCCACCCTCCTCATACTTGATGCTACCCTCGATAAGTGCGTTCGACACCTTGAACTGCTTGTCGAAGAACTCGCACACCGCCTTGTCGGAGCTGATGACGATGTCGCCAGCGGTGGTGATGCCCGCAGTAACGAAGGGCAGGCTCTTGCGCTCACCCGCCTGCGATGCTGTGACGTTATCCTTAATCATCACCTCGCTGCCATTGCCCGCCTTGCGCTCCTCGTCGCGTGAGGCATCTACGGTGTAGACAAAGCGACCAGGGATTGTGGCGTGGGGCTTAAGCTTCGCTGCCATCTGGGGTGTGAGGCGGCTCTCGTCGATCTTAAGCATAGGAGCGTCGATATATACCTCGAATGCCGTGCCAAAGGGATCTGCCGAGCGGCCGTCGCTACCTACGAAGCTCGTGATGTCGAGGTTGATATCTACCTTCTGGTTAGGTACATATGTCCACACGAGGTTGTCAACGTCGTCGGGCTCTGTGAGGGCATCGGGCGCGGTGTTCCATGTGCCGATGGGTGTGCCGCCGTTTATCGCCACCTGGGCTGCAAAGCGGAAGGGACGATATGTTGCCAACTCAAAGATGAATGAACGATAGGTGTTGCCATCGTAGAAGGTTGTGCCAGCACCTGGTAGCGCCGAGTAGAAGGAGTGGTCGTTCGATGCGATACGTATCATGTCGTCACTCTTGGCGCGGTTGGTCTTAAGTAGTAGGGTGTAGTGACCAACCTCGTCTCCACTCTTAGTGGGGTTTGTGGGCTGGAACATCACCATTCTGCCATTCTCGCTCTGCTTCCAGTAGCTATCATCCACGTCGTAGTAGTTGCAGTCGCTGTTTTCCACTGTGTCGAGCGAGCGTGTGTAGATGAAGAACTCATCCTTTGCGCCAGCATTGATTGCGCTGGTCATATTCTCACCCTTCGACACATCCTGCAAAAGGACATCGAAGCGCACAGGCGCGTTTATCTTACGTGGCACAAGACGGTAGTAGACAGCCTCGTCGCTAACACCCGAGATGTTGTATGTCTCCAAGTCGGCCACGTTGATAGCGTGCTGGTGTGTAACATATTTAAACTCCTTGGTTGTGCTTTTGAAGAACTCTGCCTCGAGGGTTATGTTGTCTGCACCACCCTGCTCGTGTGTGAGGATGCTGTGCAGGTAGAGGCGCTGTACTCCAGGCTCTGTAACGGTATATACATACTTGTATCCCAATTCGTTATCTTCGCCATACCAGCCCTCGTCACCCTTGCGCACAACGGGCAATACGCGACCTGTGGTCTCGGTGCGCACATCGAGGCTATTCACCGTAACATAGACCTTGAAGGGGAAGTGTGGGAAGTCCTCAGGCACAGAGAATTTGCATGTTGCAAGCTCACCAATCTCGCCGCCATATATCTGCGT
Organism: Alistipes sp.; assembly: GCA_017558115.1. GTDB lineage: Bacteria > Bacteroidota > Bacteroidia > Bacteroidales > Rikenellaceae > Alistipes. Next base: position 15,054 of record JAFYWG010000022.1, on the reverse strand, counting down.
TGTGGCCCATACGGGTGCGAAGGACTGCGTCTTGATGAGCACCACGCGTATTGCGCGCTGCAAGCGTCCCTTCTTCACCACAAGCGTACCCTCAAGGATGCTGTTGTCGCCCATCTCGAGCAACTGTAGGGTGATGGTGCCACGACCCTCGTTGCCATTGGCTACGAAGTTGTGGTTTACGCTATGTGCCGCTACGGCGTTGCCCTCCATCCATGTCACTGTTGCAGCATCGGCCGATGTAAGCGTCTCCTCGCTGGTGATGGTGTAGCTTAGCTCGAGCGAGCCACCCGCCTTGTCCTCACCCAGAATCACCTCCGTCTCGCTCACCGAGAGCGTGATGCCGTCGAACGACACCTCGTTCACCCAGTCGGCAACAGCCACCCAGATGTTGTTCGTGGCGGGCGCCGTTAGTGCCTCCTCGAAGCTCTTAGAGCCGTAGGTGAGGCGGCCCGTAATGTTTAGTTTATAGTGGTGGTTACGACGAATCATAAACTGCTCGCCCACCTCGTCGATGATCATCACGCGGTAGTATAACTCCTCGTTGCTGCCTACGGGGCGACCCTTGATAATCACGCTGATGGGGTCGTATAGCGAGTTCTCATGCTCGAAGATATACTCCTCGGGCTTCGAGGTAACATCCATGATGTCAGATAGCTTTGTGCGGTTGTTGGGTAACGTCACAAAGTCGTCACCTGGCCACTCGAACTCCGTGCCATCGGTGGGGAAGCGCTTGTCGGGGTGGTAGGGTGCTGTGGTGCCGTAGGCGTTGATGTTTGTCGCTGTCCAGCCCGTAATCTCGATGAAGCCGTTTGTCGTAGGCTGCTCGATAGATATCTTCGCCTGGTTGCGGATGAGTTTGATGCCCTCGCCATTATTGGCATTTACGAGCTGCGCCTGGTGGCTGCCTCTCTCCTTAAAGATGAAGCGGCTCCAGTAGATGATCATGCCCGAAGCGCCCACCATGTCGGCCTGAATCTCATCCTCGGTGCGGTTTACGAACATGTCGGCATCGTAGAGGTTGGGGTTCTGGTTGCCCACAAAGTGTATGATGCGCGTATCCTCGGGGATGATAGCGGTGTATGTACCCGAGAGTGAGGGTGTCTCAATCGCGGGAGATAGCTCTGCCTCGACATGGGCGATATAGAGGCCATAGTCGTTGAAACAGAAGAGCGTTAGGTTCTGCACATCGATGCCGTCGGGGTCGGCACCACGCACTGCGACCTCGGTCATGATGGGGGTGTTGGCCTTAAACTCGATCTTTGTCCAGCCCTCGGGTGTGCTCTCCGCTGTGGGAGCAACAACCTCCACCTCGGCGTGGCAAGCGATGCCAAACGCCGCTGTGAGGAGTGCTACGATATATGAAAAATGTCTTGTCATACTATTTAGGTGTCAGTAGGTTAGGTTATGGTTGGACTAATAGGCATCACGGATGCAACGTATAGCCCACATACTCTCTCTGGCGGGGGATGTGCTACTTCTGCCGGGGTTTAGCACAAGGCCCGAAGCAGACATGTAGTAGTCGGCATCGAGGAGGTAGTCGATGGCATCGGCGCTCTGCGACTTTGAGCCTTGGAGCTGGATGATGATGCCCAGCTCACTCGCTGTGGGTAGGCGCCAGTTGTCGTAGATGTTACCCTCTCTATCCACCTCTACGTAGTTCGCGCAGTGGTCGCGAGCCATGGCGTAGCAGCGCTCGTCGCTTGAGAGGCCATTGCCGTAGTTCTGAATGTCGACCTTACCGAGGCGCGATGCTGTCATAAAGGATGGTGATACGAGCTGTGCGTTGTCGTCGCCATCGTCGGTGTACGACTGCACGCCATCGCTCACCATACGTGGCACACCGAGGCTATACTCGCCCGATGTCGCTGTGATGCGGATATGGTACATGCGGGCGTTACCGGGGTTGTCGGAGTCGCTGCCGATTACACGTCTGGTATCACTCCATGAGTAGTACTGTATCCTTGAGCGACCCTTGTAGCTATTGCTACTATTCTCGTCGTAGTCCTCTGTTGCCACCTTTGACGACCAGAAGCCGCGACCCACGTTGTTGCTATAGGTGTAGCTCCACTTGCCATTTCTAAACTCGTTGAGTGCAAGGGTGCTGATGTTACCGCCACTATATTCATATGTCGTGGGCTTTGTGTCGTTGCCGATGAAGTCCTCGCGGTATGAGTAGTGGCCCAAGATGTTTACGATATAGACGAGTGGGTACTGCTCCACAAGCACTCGCTCCTCTTGACCTGTCTCGTTTGTGATAACGAGGGTGAAGTAGCGGACTGTGTTGTTCGTGGGCTGGTCGCTATGCACGGCGATGTTACCCGAAATTGCGCCACTCTCGGTTGTGCCCCTCATGTTGTGGGTCGAGGCATTCACCGTGTTCTTGATGCCAAACTTATCGATGTAGTAGCCATCTACAACCTTGATAGTCACAGGCGATGACGAGGAGAATAGTAACGACGTAGAGTCGGTGTCTGTGTTAAACATCTTGAGCTCGTCGAGGTTGACCTTAAGGTATTCGGGACCCACCTCGCCACCGATGTCGATGGTGTGCTCGGTCCAGGGGTGTACACTATACTTTAGGTCGTCGATAATCACTGGCTCGGAGAAGTCCTCCGCACCTGGTGCGTGTATGTTTGCCGTAACCTCGTAGTAGTGGTTGCGCTCAAACATAAAGTCGCGACTCATGGGCACCTGGTAGTAGTTGTTGGGGTGGGGCTTCACGATGCGCGCACCATTAAGCTCCGAGTTGTAGAGCGCGGGGATGTCTACAAGTAGGTTTGTGGCATAGCTGAAGCTGTCGTTCGTCTGCCATGTGTGGCTTAGGATGTAGAGCGTAATCTCCACCGATGTGATGTTACCCTCACTATCTGTTATCCACTTGTAGTATGGGCTCATGGTCTCGTGCGTAGTCTCAAGCTCCTCGCACTGGCGCACGGCGCCATCTGCCATTACGCGCGTTGTGTAGGGGGCATTGCGCACATAGTAGCCAGGTGTAGCGCCCTCGATGGTGTTCGAGAACTCGATGGCCTCGCTTGCCAAGAGCTTTACCACTACCTTAGCTGCGGCGCGACGAAGCATCACGTTAAGCTCTATGGTATCGGTAATCTTCTCTTGGGCGATGACAATAGCACTCGCCGTAGAGGGCTCCGAGTCACCCATATATGCGCAGCCATCCATCAAGAAGTGTGATGGCGTGTTCTGCAGACCCGAGGCTGTGAGGTGGTAGTTGAAGAGTTGCTCCTCGAGGTCGAAGAGGTTTTCAACGTTTGCAATATTGGCGAATGTTGAGACCTCGAGCGTGCTATTAGCCACCACATAGACCCAATACTTTGCGCCAATCACGATGTCGTCGACATCTACGCCGAGGCGTACAGAGCCATTTGCTGCAGCAGTCGCTGTGCGCTGGTGGTAGAAGAGGCGCTTGTCGGCATCATCTGCCGCATCCTCAAATATCATGATGTCGAGGTGGTTGACGTGGCTCTCAGCACCGCTATCGGCGATGCTCTCGGCGCGTGTCGCAATGCCGAGTGTGCCACCCTCAATATTTAGTACGATGGCAGCCGCCTGGGTGCTGTTTCGCACCTCTTCCACGCCCTCGGTGTGGCACGCCACGCCAGCAAGCGCAGTGAGCAAGACCATCATATATTTCGTATATCGTTTCATAGTTCGTTGACTAAGGTGTTAGTTTGAAACCTGCTTGATGTCGATGATGCGGGGGTCACTGCCGCTATTGGGCCATATTATATGGTCCGCCTCGCCGTTGATAAGCAAGTAGCGTGAGCCTGCGCCCATCCAATCCTGCGAGTAGGTGATGCCGAAGCGTGCTACGCCTGTGTATGCCGCATCGGTGGGTATTACAAGGATGTTATACCAGCCGCTGAATGCCACGAGCTTCGAGCCATCCTTGAGCGAGTTGTCGAGGACGCTGCTCTCGGTTGTGTAGACGAGTTCGCGTGTCACGGCGTCCACCTCCTTATATACGCGAATCTCGCAACGGTCGGTTGCTGCACGTAGCGTGGGCAACCATGTCTGACCGATGGGGCTAACCATCTGGAACCAGCACGAGAAGGCGCCAGTCTCGCTGGTGATGCTACCGCGCTCGTTGGGCGCTGTGTAGTACATCGTGGGCTCGGTGGGGTAGATGTCGTTCGCGGGGTCGTTGTCGCGTGTCGCCGTGTCGGGGAGCACGGGGTTGTGGTAGTTGGGATAGTCGAAGTAGTGTACCCACTCCCAGTTGTCGCTACGCTCCCAGTCTGCTACCTCGTAGTTTAGTGCCAGGCCACCACTCTTGACCTCCGTGATGCGGAAGCGGTAGATGGTGTTGCGCACGATGTTGGCTGCCTCACCCGTGGGGCGACCTCCTACGTGGCTCTTAAACTGCAACGCATCGGGGAACTCCAATGGTGTAGAGTTCAAGTTTACGTTCACCGAAATCTTAGCCTCATAGTCCGCAAAGTTGGTGTTCTGGTACTCAGGGAGATAGATGACAAATTTACGACCACTCTCCACCTCGGTTAGCGCATGTGGCGATGTATGCACAAGGCGGTACTCGCGGAACACTGCGTCGCGGTCGAGTGCCGTGGTGGCTGTAGTGGTATCCCAGCCCGCGGGGAGCGAGTAGCCCTGGCGGTTGTGGTAGTTGATGCTCGCGCTGTTGATGGTGCAGTCGGCAAGTGCCTCATCCAGGATGACCTCAACCTTGGCTACGGCACGCAGAAGCGATATTGTGCCGAGCTCCTGCACGCGCTTGTTGAGAAGGTTCGTGATGTCGGCCTGCTTAACGCCCCACATAGGTATTGCCCCAGAGGTCATGTCGAGATCGTCGTAGGTGAACATGATAGAGGCATTGTCACCCTCGGCGCAATTGGCATAGACCATGAATTTATAGTTGGGCGTTGTGCCAGCGGCGAGCAATGCTGCATCCTCGAGCACGGCCTGAGGCACGATGCCCTGGAACTGGTAGCGGCTGCCATCCTCGCTGATGGGCCAATATAGCAACTCCTCAACGTCGCCGATGTAGCGGTTGTCGGCGCTGTAGACCTTAACGCGTAGGCTCTCGGGGAGTATTCTATTCTCGAAGCTTGTGCCGAGCTCATCTGTCGCTGCGCCCTCCTCCCATGTCGCACGTGTCGTGGTGGGCGAGTCTATCTGCAGCACAAAGTTGACGCTGTGTGGCTCGTCGAACGAGGGGCAGTCGCCATACTCGTAGATCGAGTTGCACCCCACAAGCGCAAACCCTGCAAGTGCATATATTATATATCTGATACTCTTAATCATAACCGAACAAAAGTTGATGTTAGATAGTCTCGTTTGAGAGGACCACCCTCCAAGAGTTTACGATAATCGAAGCTGAGAGCCAGTCGCCATCCTCGTCAAGGAAGAAGGTCATGTTGTACTCGTCCTGGCGGTCGAGGTACTCCTGGTTGCTCATCTGGCGGTTGTAGTTGCCCTTAACCAAGAGAGCGTAGTCGGCAACGGGGATAGAGAGCACGGGCTCACCCTCCTCGAGGTTGTAGATGGTGAGAATAGGACTCTGACCATCAATCATGCGGTTAATGGTGAACTCCGCAACGGCTACTGACACCTGGTCAGCGCGTGTGGCGTTTGTGCCGTAGTCGGGGCCTACGTCTGCTGTACCCGTTGTCACGCTCCAGGGTGCGTAGGTGAGTGTGTCGCTTGAGATAACATCGTTGTTCCATGCCAAGAGGCCATTGTCGGCGGTAATCTCGTAACTAAACTTCTCGGCAACGATAGAGTCGCTCATCTGCTGCAACACGATGCGCACGACGTTGGTATCCTTCGTTAGCGACATTGTCTCGGTGTATGTGCCAGGCTCCGAGGTGTAGTCAAGGGTCATAGCACCATGGTATAGTGGCTTGAGGTCACTCTCAACGCGCTTGTCGTTGGTGCTCTTAATTGCCACCTGAAGCTCCTCTCGATTGGTCTTGCCAACCTCCACATCTGCCAAGAGATCGAACGACTCCTCGCCCATAAGGCCCGCCCATGCTACAAGCTCATACTTGCCGCTCTTCAACTCCAAAGGAATTGAGAAGTTTGCGCTCTGCAACTGCTCTGCATCTGTTATGGTGACACACTCCAAGAGGGTGTCGTTCTCGCCAAATACGTATAGCGACACCGACTTTACCTCGTTGGCAAAGGCGTCGGCGAACTTCATGTTGTAGTCATACTTGAACTCGATGTTGTAGTATGTGCCGCAGTCGCCCTCACCCTCATAGATGAATCCTTCCTTGCATGAGCTGGTCGATAGTGCAAGTAGCAAAGTGGCCAGCATCAAACCCCACTTACCAAATTTAGCTTGGGTCTTCATTGTTTTATAATTTTTACGTTTTACTTATTTTTCAGTTTGACAGTATCTTGCAATCTGTTATATATGTTCCTCGCTTTCGAGGCTATTATTCTCATTTTCGGGTGAGTGGCCTATGGCCTCTCTTCGAGACACCTCTCTTTGCACCGATGTCCCTAAGTGCGCTTCACGGAAGCCGTTATGGGTTATAACTATTGTTTCTTTAGAAAATGGAGCCCGCCCGCCATCTGCAAGGCGGACTCCATGGGGTAGAGGGATTACTCGAGTGTCACGTCGTAAGAAACCACGCGCCATGCGAGAACGTCAATCTTAGCTGAGATGTAAGTCTCCTTGTCGGTAGGCTTAACGGGAACAACCTCCTGAGATGGGTCGTAGACGGGAGTACCCCAGCCCTTAACGCCGTCGATGTTAACCTTGTAGCTGTGGTTACGGATGATGCCATACTCGCCAACAGAACCTGCAGAGCCGAGGTGCTTGATGTCAGCGTAGTAGTATGTCATACCATTCTTCCACACCTTTGCGGGCTCTACGGCTGCCAACACAGCGTTCGCATCAACTGCAGTGTATGATGTGCCATCGAAAGAGTACCAGTTAGTAGTCTCTATGCCCTCAGCGAGCTTGAACGATACCTCGTAGCTCTCGGTGCCAGCTGCACCAGCTACGCACTCTATCTCAGCGTCGTCGATAGAGGTGTATGTGCTTACGCCGTCGAAGTGCATGAGCTTAGTCTTGAGTGTAGGAGCTACGGCTGCCAAGAGAGCCTCCTCGCCAACATAGCTTGTACCATACCACTGTGCAATCTCAAGGGCGTTGCCATCAGCATCCTGCAACTGAGCTGCTACAACATATGTTGCACGTGAGCCAACCTGCTCACCGAGGTACTCAACTGTATCGTTGGTGTTAACAAGCTCGTTGTATGCAAAGTTCGAGTCTGTAGCCTTGCCCGAGCATCTTGAAGCCCAGTATGAGCGGAAGTAGGGGGCGTCATTCCATACGAAACCAAGGCTCTCGTTTGTCCATGTGGGGTCGATGCTCTTGATGTAGAATGAATCAATCTTGTTGCCGATAACCTCCCAGCCTAAAACCTTTGCGTAAACATCAGTGTCGTTGAGCTTTGCGCCTGTGTTGTACTTAGTCTCGTTAGCCGCTACGTTCAACTTTGCAGTCATTCGCTCAACATAGATAGTTACGGGGTTAGCCAAAGCCTTCTCAGCAGTAGTCTGGAAGTTGTCGATAGTGAGCTCGGTGGCATCTATCTGCTGGCCTGCTGCATTAGCATATACAGAGTTCGACATGACGAAATTCTTGCCATTATCGTGGCCATCCTCAACGTAACCAGTCTTAAGCTCAGCGAGCGAGAAGCTTGTTGCACCCTTGTAGTTAACCAAAGCGACAACCTTTGCGGGGAACTGACCCTTGTACTTCTCCACTACCAATACGGGGTCTGTCATAGACTCGATGTTAGGAGCAGATGTCTGACCATTGTCCGTAGCTGCAACATAGATGTAGTTGCCATTAGCGTTGATGTCGAAGATGTTGCCCGCAGCATCGAAGAAGTAGAAGGTTGCGCCGGTCACAGCCTGCTCTGCCTCTGTGCCGTCCTCATAGATGCCACCCTCTGCGCGAGTGATGTCGTCTGCCGCCTTGAGGTTAAGAGCTATGTAACCCTTGTCTGCGCTAACGCCAGCCTGTGGGTCGCTCTTGGGAACCTCGCTCTTCTCAGAGCAAGCAACTGCAGCCATAGCCGCCATTGCAAAAATGAAATACTTGATTCTCATGGTTTTAAGTTTGTTTTTTAGGTTTAATTTTTCTTTTTCTATTTGTTGTTATTGCATTTTACTTTCCAGTGGTTCTCTGCAGCCTCCAAGGCGGATGCTGCCTCCTCTATGCCTCCCTCAATAGCCTTCTGCAAGTGGGGGAGTGATGCCTCGTAGTTGCCCTGAAGAATCTCTATGCAGCCACGTGCGTAGTCCACCTCTGCACGGTCACCTGCCTTATCTAAATAGCGCTCCGCACGCTTGAAGTCGCCCTTGTCGATAGCTGAGTTTGCGGCGTTGAGGTTGGCGATCTCATCCTCGGGGTACATTCTCACGGCTGTCTCCCAGAGCTCATTTAGCTCGGTGCTACCCGACTCGTAGGTCTGTGCGAGGATGTAGAACTCGTCGAGCGAGAGCTTCTGTGGTGCTGTAGCCATAATCTTTGCAATCTCCACGGGGTCGCTATAGTGGCGAAGTGTGTAGCTGATGGCGTAGTCCGAGTGGCGAAGTGCGGGGTAGCAGTTAGCAAAGAGGTGTGCATACTCCTGGGGGTAGCTGCTCTTTAGCACCCACTCCTTGTGGTCGGGCTCGCTCTCTGAGCGGATGATGGCGAGGATGTTGTCGCGGTTCTTAAGTGTCGAAGCCTCCACGAAGCGCTCCAAGCCTGCCCAATCCTCGGGCTCGTAGTCGGTGATGAAGATGTCGCTATCGAAGTCGTAAAGCGCCTCTACATAGCTCTTAAGTGACTCGGTACGCCCCTTTGCCAAGCGTGTGTTATTGGCATATGAGCTCTCGGGCGATGCGTAGCCCTTGATTGTAATCGAGGTGATTGTAGCATCGGCATCCGCCTTTACAACATCTATCGAGTTGGTAATCTTTGCAATCTCCTCGCTGTTGTTGCGTAGCGCGGGGTCGATGTTCATCTTGCTCATGGCAAAGTCGATATATGCTGTGCCGCTAAGCTCGCGTGTCTTGACGCGCTCAGCCTCGGGACGTATATATACTAATGTGGGGATATATGGCTCGAGTGGGAAGCGGTCAACGAGGATGGTGCCCTCGGTGCCAGTCACGGCGTTGTTGCAGCCGCAATCCTTGCGCTGGAATACGAGCTGGCAACCATCCATCCATGCCTCATAGGGTACTATCGCGCGGTATGTCACCATCTCGGGAGCCTTGCTACGGCGGTAGGTGATATCCTCCGAGTTTGTGAGTGCAAGCTCCTTGTTACGCTGGTTGAAGAAGTCGCGGTTGCGGCCATAGAGACCAACCGACTTGAGTGCTACCGACATTGTGTCGCGTACAATATGTGGGGTGAGGATTACGGCATTTGCGCTCTTAACCTTGAGCTGGCTGATGTCGATATTCATATCCAAAATCACATGGCTGCCATCGCGCTGCATGGTGTAGCTATCGACATTAACGCCACTTACCGTCTGCGCCTCCACTGTCGACATACCTGCCAACAGCGCTGTCATAATTACTATAAATCGTCTCATCGTAGTTCTCCTTGCTTAAAATAGATAAACCAAATTTATCGCCGCCTTTGTAGGGCCAAAGTAATGATGTGTGTCTGAGCCCACCTTTCTGCCGCAGCCTGCGCAGTCGAAGATGTCGTAGTCGAGGTAGGCATATCCCACGCCGAGCTCGAGCTCCAAGTTCCAGTGCTTTCCCAAGATGAAGGCATAACCATAGGCGATACCTGCACCCACGGTCCAACCCTGATAGCGGCTGTTGGAGAGCTTGCTGAAGTCGGTGCCGAAAAAGCTGATATTATTCTTTATGCCGCCGAAGTTATACTGTCCGCCGAGTGCGTGGAAGCCCAAGAAGTGGCGCGAGAAGCGCTCACAGAACCAGTAGCGTGCCTCGGGCTGTGCAAGCCAGTGGCGCCACTTGGTGTCGCGGTCGATGTTCCAAGCGTTGAGGTTTCCGGAGATGTCGAGCGTCCACTTTGGAGCAAGACCTACCTCCACGCCGAGGTTCACGGTTGCCGTAGCATCGTAGAGGAGGTTTGTCTTAATGGCGACATCCTGAGCCTTGGCGCTGTTGAAGCTTAATAGCATGCCAAATAGCAGTGGGATGAAGAACTTTAGTTTCATAACCTTATTGTTTTAATTTATTCGTTCGTTTAGTTTAGTAAGTCGTTTTTAGGAGGTGGTCGTTGCCTCTTTGTTATATATTGTTAAGCTATTGCCGACTTTTCTTAACATGGAAAGTTCAATGCTTGATTTACTTTATTTTAGTATTTTTTAGCGTTAAGTATGAGTTTTCTGTTCTTTTATCTGGCGCAAACTTAAATTAAAAAAAACATATACGCAATAGTCAAATTGAAATTTGTAATAATGTGTTTATTTTTTAAATATATTACCTTTTTAACTTTTTTACAGATTTGCGCTTTTTTATCCTCGATTTGAATAGATATGATCTTTATAGTCTTTAATATGATTGTTATGTTTATTGATTAAATATGACATTATGCCGATAAATGCCTCGTATAACACATACCGGGTGGGTTTTCGTTGAAAATAATAGGCTGCTTGTCTGTAATGACTAATTTTTATTGGAATAGTATAAATTGGCTAATTATTCTATAAATTACGAAATCACATTTTTTTTTGCTCAGGCGGCAACTTTTTTGAAAAAATTATTGACAATATCCAATTTTGTATAAATCAATGGCAGAATGATGTGGCGTTCGGAGGGGAAAAATGTGTGTGTAATAAATAAATAGTTAGTGTCGGTATATTATAAAATATTGCCGAAAACATTTAGCTATTTAACAAATAAAAAGAGCCTGTCTAACAATCAAAAGAGTTAGACAGGCTTTATGTTCTGTTATGCTATGTTATGCTCTTGGTAGAAGGTAGTCGAGGATGCTCTGCCAGTTTGGGAAACGCTCCGAGCCAAACTGCAGCCACTCTCCCACAAACTCCTTTGCTCCATGCTTATCGCGGTCGTCTATGAGGTAGTCGCCGTGGCATAGGTTTTTGCAGTGGGTGATGATGATACGCTTGTGGAAGACATCGTCGAGGTGTGTGGTTATCCATGTTACCTTATCTGCCCATGCCGAGGGGTTCTTCCATGGCGCAGTGGAGAGGATGTATACGTCGAAATGCTCGCTAAGTGTGCGTACGGCGTCGAGCGCCCCAGGCATGGGTGACATAAGGCCAAAGACGCCGGGTATCTCGTCGAGGCGACCCTCGTACTCTTCTCTAATCTCCTTGCTCATGCGGTTTACGCCCGACATGAAGTCGACGATCACGCCGTCCATGTCGAAAAAAAGTCTCTTCTTCTGCATAGGTTTGTTATTTTACACCGCAAGTTACGAAATATTTATCTTATTTCAATCGGGGTCAAACAAAAAAGACAGCCGCCAAAATGGTTGCTGTCTTAGTTTGTGGACCCAGAGGGGCATGATCCCACGACCTTCGGATTATGAGTCCGCTGCTCTAACCAACTGAGCTATGGGTCCAACGTTCTCACGTTTTAGTGGGGCAAAGATAATACAATTTTCGCAATGCGCAACATTGCATGGCGATTTTTTCGTAGTTTAGACCCAATTTAACGATACGTCGAAGCGCCACTTTGTGCTAAATAATCATTTTATATGGTAAATTCATGGTAAAAATAGTAGTGTTTCAATCTTTACATCTTTGATGTAACCATTTTTTTTATACCTTTGTCCGATAATACTATTGATAGAAGAATTCAAAACCTATTTATATGAAGAAAACCTTTACTAAATTTGTTTGCTTGGCTGTCGCGCTCTTTAGCTTCGGCACGCTCCAGGCTCAGGATGGTGCTACTGAGGACAACGAGATCTTCAAGCTCGGCGTCGAGGCACGTTTCGACTATCTCAACCAGGCTGTTGCTGGTCATGTAGATGCTCCCAGCTCAGGTTTCAAGGTGCGCTACTTCAACTTGCGCATGGATGGTCAGATCACCTCGCAGTTCAGCTACTCATGGCGTCAGCGCTTCAACCGCTTTAACTCACTTAGCGACTTCGCAGAGAACACCGACTGGCTTACTTTGACCTATAAGCCTACTAAGAACTGGGCAATCTCGGCTGGTAAGCAGGTTGTTATGATTGGTGGTTGGGAGTACGACCGCGCTCCTATGGACCTCTACTTCTGCTCGGAGTATTGGAACAATGTCGCTTGCTACCAGCTTGGTGCTAGTGTCTCATACACCACTAATGACAATAATGACACTATCCTTTTCCAGGTGTGTCAGAGTCCCTACCAGAAGTCTGGTGCTAACCTCGTTCCAGATGTAAATGGCAATATGGTCGTAAAGAACAACCTCCTTGCCTATAACCTCTACTGGATAACATCGTCTGACTGGTATACTGGCCTCCACTCTATGAACCTTATGGAGTATCAGCGCAACAAGTTCGATTTCTACATCGTGCTTGGCAACCAGTTTAAGTTCGGCAATGCAAAGATTCAGCTCGATGTCATGGATCGTGCTACAAGCTTCGAGTCTCTCGACAACTTCTCAATCATGGGTGAGTTCTCATACCTCTTTGCTGATCGCGTAAACGTATTTGCAAAGGTTACATACGACCAGACTACGGATGACTATGCTCCAGGTCTCTACTTCGCACCCGACATGCACATCACTCGCGTGGGTGGTGGTGTAGAGTACTATCCTTTGGGTGGTAAGGGTAACCGCGACGTTCGCCTCCACGCTGCATATGCTTACAACTTTGGCGACAACCCTTATGGTGTCCTTGTAGATAAGGGCTCATACCTCACCGTGGGTCTCACATGGCGCATCGACATCATGTCTGCGGCTAAGAAGATTATCAACAAGGTGGCTAACAAGTAGAATTAATCTAAACAAATATAAGTAATATGGAGAATAAAGAGAAGGGCTTTAAGAAATACCTTGGTGGTATTCTTTGCCTCATTATCGTTGTTGCTATCTTCGGTGGCATTGGCAGCGTGATGGGTCTTCCCAACATGCTTAATACCATCATGAAGACTGCGCATGACTTGTTGCTCAACACCGTGTTCTACCTTATGGCTATCTGCGTTATCACAGGTGCTTTGGGTCGTATCTTCGTTGAGTTTGGTGTTGTAAACCTCTTGGAGCGTATCTTGCGCCCCTTGATGAAACCTCTTTTTAACCTCCCCGGTGTGGCATCACTCGGTGCGGTTATGACATTCCTCTCGGATAACCCTGCAATCATCTCGTTGGCCAAGGATAAGCGCTTTAGCACATACTTCAAAAAGTTCCAGCTTATCTCGCTAACTAACTTTGGCACGGCGTTCGGCATGGGTCTCTTGGTTATCGTCTTCATGGTAAGTAACGGTTTCTATGTAGAGCCTTTCATCGGTTTGTTCGGTGCCTTCGTAGGCTGTATCATCTCTACACGCCTTATGCAGCGCTTCGTAATCAAGGCTTATCCTAAGTATAAGGATGAGATGGCTGCTGAGCTCACTGCAGAGGATACAAAGGAGAGCGAGACAGTTAAGGAGACATCATTCTTTACTCGCGTATTGAACTCGTTGCTCGATGGTGGTAAGACTGGTGTTGACGTAGGTCTTTCTATCATCCCTGGTGTGTTGATCATCTCTACACTCGTTATGATTCTTACCTTCGGTAGTACAAATGGTGAGTACACTGGTGCTGCATACGAGGGTGTTGAGTTCTTACCATGGCTCTTTGGTCATGTGAACATCATCTTTGAGTGGCTCTTTGGTTTCCAGAGCCCAGAGCTTATGGCATTCCCCATTACATCTTTGGGTGCTGTGGGTGCAGCTTTGGGTCTCGTTCCTGGCTTTGTTGAGAAGGGTTGGGCTGATGGTAACGCTATCGCAGTATTTACCGCTATCGGTATGTGCTGGAGCGGCTACTTGAGCACCCACACCGCTATGCTCGACTCACTCGGCTTCCGTAAGCTCACCTCAAAGGCTATCCTTGCGCACACCGTTGGTGGTCTTGTTGCAGGCGTCGTTGCTCACTGGACATTCGTTCTCTTCGTATTTATCTTCGGTGGCGAGCCTACATCTCACGAGGGTAGCGCACCTAAGATGGGTGATCGTGCAATCACTATCGAGTGGGTTGGCGAGAACCAGGTTAAGGTTGGCGACCGCGTATTTACTGACGAGGCTGGCGATACTCCCGAGGAGGATGGCTCACTCGCACGCGTAATTGCTGCAACTCTCCTCGAGGATGAGAAGAGTGTTGAGCTCGTTGATGGTGCTAAGATTGATGCTATCGAGTATATTGAGAATGCTGAGGCTTCTGAGGCAAGCCGTGAGAGCTTGTTGAATGAGGTCGCTGCTGGCTTCGAGATGTATCGCGATGCGGTTGCTCTTCGCGAATTCGGTAAGCCTGTTGCTGAGCTCGACGAGGCACAGCGTCTCGAGCTTGAGGATCTTATCCCCTATAAGTTGACTATTGATGAGGTTGAGACTGAGTCAAAGGAGGCTGTAGAGGGTGCAGAGCCTGAGGCTGTAGAGGGTGTAAAGTCTGAGGTTGTAGAGTAATCAGCAAATATAAATTGTAGCAGAGGTCGTGCCTAAGGGTGCGACCTCTCTTTTTTTCGGCCTATTGCCTCCTCTATTATATTATATATATAGGTATAAAAGGTAGTTTTTGAAAAATGTGAATAATTTTGAAAAATTTTTAAGAAAATGTTTGGAGATTAAAATAAAAGCACTACCTTTGCACCCGCAATCAGGAAGTAATAACGACACTGAGAGCGACAAAATGGTTCTTAGAAATATTTTTGAAAAAAAGTTACCAAAAAATTTGGTAGTTTCAAAAATGTGCTTTATCTTTGCACCGCTTTTCCGCCTTAAAAGTGGATAAGTAAAAACAGGAAGTTCTAGCAATAGAATATAGTTCTTTGAAGAAATTGAGCAGCTAAAGTTTAATCTATCCTATGAGATAATTTCAAACAATACCTTTGAGATTTGAGCTAACGATAAACAATTTATTTTTTACAATGGAGAGTTTGATCCT
>JAFYWG010000003.1 GCA_017558115.1 Alistipes sp. | reverse complement strand
TGCGAGCTATGCGGTGTAAACCATAGGTGAGTATGTAGAAGAGATATACTTCTGCAACTCAGGAGCGTGCTTGCGTGCCATCTCCATATATGAAGGACAGCAAGAGGTGGTCATGAATGGCTGACCCTCCTCCATCTTCTCTGCGAACTCGTGTGTCTCCTTCTCAGTAGTGATCTCTGCACCACGCGCTACCTCGATAACATCTTTGAAGCCGATAGCCTTGATAGCACCGTAAACCTGCTCGGTAGGAGCGTTGTACTGTGAAAGGATTGAGGGAGCTACAACTGCGATTACATCCTCACCACGGCGGATAGACTGCAAGATGTCGAATACCTGTGAGATCTCGAAGATAGCACCGAAGGGACAAGCGTTCATACACTTACCGCAATAGATACACTTAGACTCGTCGATATGCTCTACACCATACTCGTCCTTAGAGATAGCGCCCACGGGGCAAGCCTCCTCGCAAGGTACGGGGATGTAAACGATAGCGTGGTAGGGACATGCAGCGAAGCACTTACCACAGCTGATACACTCCTTGTGGTTGATCTTACCCTGTGATGTGTCGGGATCGAACTCGATAGCATTCTTAGGACAAGCGTGTGAACAAGCACGTGCCACACAACCACGGCAGAGGTTAGTGATATCGTAGTTTGTACGTACGCATGATGAGCAAGCCTCGTCGATAACGCACATGATGTTATCCTTAATCTGTGTGCGGTCGAGAGCAGCCTGGGCGTATGCTGACAATGGAGTGAGCTCGTCTGTCTCATCTGTCATGTCGTAACCCAACAAAGGGAGTGACTTGTACTTCCATACTGCGCGCTCCTTGTGGATGCAGCAGCGGCCACGCACCTGTGAGTTGCGAGGACTAAACTCGATGGGCACTCGGTCGATCTTCTCTACGAGCTGACCCTCATTCCAGAGGCTCACAAGCTTTGTGAGAAGTCTCTGGCGTACGATCATTACGTTGTTCTTAATTGCCATATTGTTAGTAGTTAACTGTTAATTTGCAATTTAACTGTTATTGCCACTGGCTCCTAATCTGCTGATATATCCTTTTTTAGATATATTCTTAAACGCCACGGAACATATAGTGGTCATTAATTGAACAAAGGTAGTACAAATTGCGCAAATACAAAAATTTTTCAACCATTTTTTTTATTTCGGTTGTTATATATAATAAATAGGTGTCATGGTGGTGGGTCTATTATTAAAGATACCTTGCCTCTTTTAGAGTCAGACAACAACAAAAAAGCACCCGCCGTAGAGCGAGTGCTTAAAATCATGTAGACGTTAATAAGACGTTACTCACAATAAGTAACTGTGATAGCGTCCATACGTACCTGTGCAGTCAACTTTGCAACAGCAAAGCTATCGGAGCCTGAAACCTCTACGGTAACCTTGTCCGATGAAACTGTAGCAGTGCTACCAATAGAGTTCTTAAGCGCAGTAGCGTATGATGAGCTGTTGCAGTCGAATATGATTGTTGCAATCTCGCCAGGTGCGCTTACGGTGATCTTTGAACCCTGATAGAAACGTGCTGGCTTAGCGTAGTTGCCGATTGAGCTTGAAGAAGAGGCCTTATCGTTTGTTAGTGTAATGTCATTCTCCTGCCACACCTGCTGAGATGTGGTATATGTAGTACGCTTAGCTGTGTCGTCAAAAGTAAGAGTTGCAGTTACAAGAACTGGCTCTGGCTCACTCACGACTCCAAATACACTCCATGTGCCATTGCCGTTATCCCAAGAACCTGCTTCAATGGTATAGAGATTTTTGCCGTCAGAGGGAAGTGTGAGGTCGTTTGTCTGATTCCATTTGCTGTCCCAGTTGTTGCTTGTATTGGGAGCCATGCGGCAGAAGATGATGTTGTTGTGCAACAAAGACTTCTCTACCTCATAGATACCGTCATCGTCGCTGTCAACCATATCATACCACTTAACCTCTCCATCTACAATCCATGTGTAGACTGCGAAGCGTGCGTTGTCTACTACCCAGTTGCTATTAGGCTTGAGGTAGATATACTCTTTAACGGGCTCTGCCTCTGTTGTAACCTCAACTGTTGCGATGTCTGATGCGAGATAGTGTGCCGTGTCGTTAGAGTGTGCCTGAATAGCGAACGAGTATGTTGTATCATACTCAAGCTCGAGTGTTACAGGTCTCTCAGTTACCTTAGTAGTAGTCTCGTTGTATGAGATAGTGTAGTAGTCGGCATTTGCAATGGCATCCCAGTTGAAGACCACTTTGTTGTACTCTACAACTTCCGTAGCTACTACGGGAGTCTCAAGCTTGATTACCTGAACCTCTGTAGTCACGCTCACCGTAGTAGTCTCTGATGGCTTGTAGGCCATAAGGTCGTCGGTGCATGCCTTAACTGCGAATGTGTACTCTGTCTCGTAGTCGAGAGTGAACTCCACTGTTGTATCCTCAACCTTCTCGGTTATATCGTTGTATGCTACGGTGTAGTACTCGGCGCCCTCAACCTCTGCCCATGAGAGGGTTACTACGTTGCCATCAACAGATGCGCTAACCTCGGGAGTTGCGAGCTGTGGTGCCTCGGGGTTGATGTCGTAAGAGCCTGTAAAGTCGTCATCGATAGTGATGTTAAACTCTGTAGTTGTAGTAAGGATGTTACCAACAAGAGTTGTAAGGCTGTTACGCTCCAATGGAATCTGTGTGTTGAAGTCGTGCTCGCGGATTACGCGGTTATTCTGGTCGTAGATGGTCATTGTGAAGTTCACCTCCTGTGCGCCATCTGCAGCAGGCTGTGCGAAGATGTAGTCTGCAAAGAGCGTCTGGTTGCAAGCCTCAGTATCGTAACCAGTGCTATATGGCTTACCCTTCTCGATTGTGTAAGCGTATGTCACCTCCTTAATCTCGTTCTCGGCCTCGCCAGTAAGAGCATTCAAAGAGAAGAATGTTGGGTGGTTGTAGAACTTAGCCTCTACTCGGCTGGGTGTTGAGTTGAGGTTAACCTCGTCGATGTCTGTTGCAATCACACGAATCTTACCAAAGGGACGAGTAAGTGTAAGTGACTCGTTGATTGTGCTCTCAACGAAGATGTCTTTCTGTACGAAGTATGCGTCCTGAGCCTCCTCCATGGGTGATACATAGCCCAAGCGAGAGATGTTGCTGAGTTTTGCTGTGTTGTAGTTGAGGTCGATGGTAGTGCCCTCAGCTACGAAGTCTGCCCAAACAACAAACTTATACTTACGATTGGGGATAAGACGGAGCTCAAACGATGTTGGTTCGTATGTGTTGTAGGTCTTTACCAAGCGCTGCTTGATGGGGTTGTCGAGGTCCTCATAATTCTCAGTTACGTCGTAAACCTCGAAGATGTAGCGCAAGTCGTACTGTGCCCACTCATCATCTGAGAAGTTGTCAATAGCGCCAAGACCGCTATTCATGCCTGTCTCGCCGGCACGTGTGCTAAGCTCGGGGATGTCGATGCCAAGGGTGATATTCACTGCGCCCTTGCCCTCGTAGTTCACTGTCTGCTCGGTCAAACACGAAGTAAGAAAAGCAGCAATGAATGCTAATGCGAAAAATAACTTTTTCATGGTGTTATGTTTTTAATTATTTGTCTGTGTGTTGTGCTGTATATGCCTGCGCGCGAACGGCGCATATATACTCGTTAGTGCAAAGGTAGTAATTTTGAGACGAAGTGCCAAATATTTTCAATAAAAATTGAACCGCATTGCAGCAAAATGGCGCGAGAGAGGTGCGGGGCTATCTTTCGATGAGGTCACCCTGACGATAGTCATGGTGTAGCATCCTCTCCGTGACCATGTTTCGTAGGTCGTGAGGACGTATGCCCGAAAGTGGTGAGTGGGCGATAAGGTGGCGGGGTGCTTGCGAGGCGAGGCGCTCTATGGCGATATGTGGGTCGAGGCGGCGGATAATCTCTATTAAGAGGGCGATATACTCCTCAGTGCCAAAGTTTTGGCTAAAGAGAAAACGCTCGGGATGCTCGCGCCACTCCTCGTCGATAACTGTCGAGTGGTAGATTTGTAACTGGTGAAACTTAATAAAGTCGATGCAGAGCGCGTTAATAGAGTGGATGCTGTTAAGGATGTCGTGCTTGGTCTCGTTGGGTAGACCGAGGATAAAGTGCGCGCCGACATCTATACCGGCAGCCTTTGTTCGCGTCACGGCGTCGATGGCTTGCGCGAAGTTGTGACCGCGATTTACATGGCTGAGTGTCGTATCGTAAACCGACTCTATGCCATACTCAACTGCTACGTAGTTGCGCTTGGAAATGTCGGCTAAAAGTTGGAGCGTGTCGGAAGTGATGCAGTCGGGGCGCGTGCTGATTATAATGCCCGAAATAGAGGGGTGAGATAGCGCCTCGTAGTATAGTTTTGCCAGGTGCTCAGTATCGGCGTATGTGTTGGTATTTGACTGAAAATATGCAAGATATGAGTCGGCTCTACGATCTCGTGCAGCATGAAATCGTAGAGCGCGCTCTATCTGTTCTGTGATGGTTGTTGCCTCGCGGCAGTAGGATGGCGAAAATGCCTCGCCAAGACAAAATGTGCAACCGCCATATCCCACGCTGCCGTCGCGATTTGGGCAGCTAAAACCAGCGTCGATGGCGAGCTTCTGTACCCTTGTGCCGAGCTTGCGGCGCATGGCGCTACCATAGTCGTTGTAGGGCAGTTGCTCCATGATCGGGTGTGGGTTTACAAATCCTCGAGGCGTGCCACGGGCGACACCTCCAGGTTGCTCAACTCGCCCGCCATATAGCGGTAGTAGCCAGCGGTGGCAATCATTGCGGCATTGTCGGTAGTAAACTTCAATTCGGGGAGGAATGTGCGCCAGCCGCGACGCTTGCCCGCCTCGAGGATGCCGTTACGCAGGCCAGAGTTGGCCGATACGCCACCCGCAATAGCAATATCCTTGATTCCCGTTGCCTTAGATGCCTTGATGAGCTTGTTGAGGAGTATGTCGACGATAGTCTTCTGGAGCGACGCTGCGAGGTCGGCCTTGTGCTTCTCCACAAAGTCGGGGTCCTCCTTTACGGCATCGCGCAATGTGTAAAGGAATGAGGTTTTTAAACCTGAGAACGAGTAGTCGAACTCACCCTCAACATGGGGTTTGGCGAACTTGAAGGCTGTTGCGTCACCCTCCTTCGAGAGGCGGTCGATGATGGGGCCGCCAGGGTAGGGTAGGCCCATAACCTTTGCGCATTTGTCGAAAGCCTCGCCAGCGGCATCATCGATTGTTGTGCCGATGATCTCCATCTTGGTGGGTGAGTCCACGCGCACAATCTGCGTGTGTCCACCGCTCACCAAGAGGCAGAGGAATGGAAAGTCGGGGTGTGGAAGCTCGCGGTCGGGTAGGTCGACAAAGTGCGAGAGGATGTGTCCCTGGAGGTGGTTTACCTCAACCAAGGGGATGTTGTTGGCGATGGATAGTCCCTTTGCGAACGACACGCCCACAAGAAGTGAGCCAAGTAGGCCGGGGCCGCGCGTGAAGGCTATAGCATCGACTTTGTCGATGGTGATACCCGCCTCCTTAAGTGCAGTATCAACCACGGGGATGATGTTCTGCTGGTGGGCGCGCGATGCGAGCTCGGGGATTACGCCGCCATACTTCTGGTGCACTGCCTGTGAGGCAATTACATTGGAGAGAAGCGTGCGGTTGCGGATCACTGCCGCTGATGTATCGTCGCATGACGACTCTATGCCGAGGATAGTAATGTCCATTTTTTGGAAATATTTTCTATGTTCTTTTCTATATTTATAGAAAAATTATTACTTTTGTAGGTTAATTGTAGTGTAGCGATTAAAATAAATCGACGTTTCAATGCGCAAAGTTATAAAAATATTGGCAAAGGTGCTATCGGCAATCATTTTGTTGCTGATATTTTTGCCTATTTTGATAACTCTGCTGCTAAGCCTCGAGCCTGTGCAAAACTTCGTGGTGCAGAAAGCCTCTAACTACGCATCGGAGGCTCTGGGCACTCGCGTGTCCATCAGGCGCATAGATTTGGATCTTTTTACGCGCGTGCGTGTTGAGGGTTTCTATGTCGAGGATCTTGAGCAGGATACGTTGCTCTATGTCGATAAGGCCTCGGCGGCGTTGCGCAGTCTCAACATCAAGCGCGATGGTCTACGCCTACACGATGTGGAGGCTGAGAATGCTAAGTTCTACCTCCGCGAGATGCAGAATGGCGAGCTCAACATACGCCCCATCGTTGCAAAGCTGCAAAATCCCAACAAGAAGAGTAACTTCCGTCTCTATATCGACGATATGGAGGTTGACAATCTCGATTTCCACTATACGCGCCTTGTGACCCGTAACCCGGAGTATGGCATGGACTATGCCGATATACGCATTCTGAATACCGATGCGCATATCGACGACTTTAGTGTTATAGCGGGTGCTGTGCGCGGCCATATCAAGAGCTTTGCGGCAGATGAGCTCGGTGGATTTAGAATCGACCACCTGAGTGGTGTGATGCTTGTAGACAAGGGTGTTATCCATGTCGATGATATGTGTATTAAGACGCCGCACTCGACTATCAACATGCCCCGCATGCACATCGATGGCGTGAGTTGGGAGCAGTATAAGAACTATATCGACGAGGTGCAGATGGATATGGTGGCGGAGAACTCCACTGTGTCTACTGCCGACATCGGATACTTCGCCCCTGCGCTACGCAACTGGGGCCTTGTGCTTAGCAATGCTGATGTGATATACAAGGGTACGGTTGATGACTTCGAGGTCGAGGTGCACAATGCCGACTTTGGTCAGAGTAGCCGTATCGATGCTAAGGCGCACATCACAGGCATGCCCGATTGGCGCACGGCAAACTATATCATTGGTGTGGAAGATATGCACCTCACGTCGCAGGATGCCCGCAAGGTGATTAGCTCGGTCGTGAAGCAGCCACTATCACCCAAGGTTATGCAGATAATCGACCGCGTAGGTTGGGTAGATATGCGCGCAACATTTGGAGGTGCCTTCGACTCGTTCAAAGTCACGGGTAATGTAAACTCTGGCGCGGGACATCTGCGTACCAACGTTGCTCTAAGCACATCGAAGCGTGGTCGCTACCCCATAAACGGCTATGTTACGACAACAGGCCTCGACCTCGGCAGACTCCTCGACAAGCCCAAGATGGGAGATCTCACAGCGACATTGAATTGCGCCGGCACGGTGGGTAGCCTCGCCTCGGGAGGCATCGTAGGCGATGTGAACCTCAAGGTTGATGCCTTCGAGTTCAACGGTTACACCTATAGCAACATTACGGGTGCGGGCGACTGGGCAGGTAGTGGCTTCTATGGTGAGATTGCCTCTGAGGATCCCAATCTCGACTTCCATATGTTTACCGATATTGCGCTGGGTTCGGAGGATCCCCACTACAACCTATCGATTTCGCTCAACCATGCCGACCTGCATGCCATCGGCATCAACAAGCGCGACGAGGTCTCTACACTCTCGGCAGATATAGGTGTGAAGATTAAAGGTGCCTCACTCGAGGAGCTTATTGGCTATGTCAGCATCGACAATGCTGAGTACCACTACCCTGATGGCGATATCTACTCTAGTCGTATACGCCTCAACCTCGATAGCACACCCGGGCTGAAGTATGTGGAGTTCAAATCGGACTTCTTCGACTTGGATTTCAGTAGCCACATGAGCTACCTCGATATATACGACTACCTCTACCACTCGCTCAACACATATGTGCCATTGCTCTACAACAATAGTGGTGCGGTGAAGGCGATCAATACGTCGTCGTATAATTCGAAGGAGTATACCGTATTCAAACTCACGACAAACGATGAGATAAACAGCCTCTTGGATGCCATTGCTGGAGGCCTGCTCATTGCGCCCGATAGTAAGCTCTCGCTAACCTTTACCCCCAGCAATAACAACATCATCCTCAAGGGTAGGGCAGAGGCTGTGGAGTACTCGGGTGTCATCGTCGCAAATGTGGAACTTGACGTCAACAACAATAGCCGTGACTCTATGTCTGTGCGCATGAGGTCGGAGGGTATATATCGCGGTAACACGCTGCTCATGCCCAACGTCAATATCACTGGTGGCGCGCGTGAGAACCGCATCACGCTCTCGGCGGGCTTCAGGGATGGTGCTAAGCGCTCCGCTATGCTCGGCCTCGCAGCTAAGTTCAGCAAGAATGCGCAGACTAATCGCCGTTCGATACATATCAACGTCACACCTTCGCACTTCACGGCCGATAATGCGCAGTGGAGACTCTATGCCCGCGGCATCGATATCGACTCGTCGCGTATTGCTGTTAACGACCTACGCATCTTGCGTGGCGACCAGCAACTAAATATAGATGGTGTAGCGTCGCGCCAGAGGGAGGACTCCATTCGCATCACGCTTAACCGCTTCGATATATCGCCGCTCTCGCAGATCATAGGTCGTGTAGGCTATAGTATTGAGGGTGCTTCGACAGGATATGCTACCATCAAGTCGGCGCTCAACAACCCCGAGATTGAGGCGCACATAAGTCTCGATGATTGGGGTGTGAATGGCATCGCTGCACCTCCGCAGGATATCATCACCAACTGGGATTTCTTGCAAAATCGTGCACGTGTCTTTGTCTGTGACCGTGGCACACGCGATACGCTTATTCGCGGCTACTACCAGCCCGTAGGCACGCGCTACTACGCTCGTGCAAACATCGACAACCTAAAGGCAGCGATTATACAACCCTTCCTTGTGGGCGTGGTGTCGGACATCAAGGGCGATGTAGACGTCGCGGCAACGGTGCGAGGTGAGGGACGTCAGGCATATCTCAATGGTAACATAAAGGTGGACTCGCTTTCGGCAAAGGTAGACTACACAAATGTGCGCTACAGCGCTCCATATGCGGAGTTGCGCGTTGAGGATAACCACATCTATGCCGATGGCGTGGAACTCTTCGACGACCATGGCAATAAGGGTGTCTACAAGATGGAT
The DNA here is from genome assembly GCA_017558115.1 of Alistipes sp. Classification (GTDB taxonomy): domain Bacteria; phylum Bacteroidota; class Bacteroidia; order Bacteroidales; family Rikenellaceae; genus Alistipes. The sequence goes on along the minus strand of JAFYWG010000003.1, from coordinate 9,955 downwards.
CTCGACCTTAACCACTTGTCAAATATCACCTACGATATCTCGGTTGAGGCAAATAAGATGTTGGTACTCGACACCAAGTCGAAGGATAACGACTTCTTCTATGGTCATGTCTATGCTACGGGTTCTGCGGAGTTTAAGGGCGATAAGCGTGGCTTGAAGATGGATATCGAGGCTACAAGCGACGATAACTCACGCTTCTACATGCCGCTTTCGGGTAAGGAGGATGTCGCATATGCCGACTTTGTGAGGTTCCGCACCTCGGAGTTGAGGGGCCCCGATACCACCACCTTCCTCAAGCGCCGTATGTATGCCTACGAGCGTAAGAGCCGCCAGGTAAATACCATGGGTAGCGTGATGGATATCGATATGAACTTCAACGTGCAACCCAATATTGAGATGCAGTTGGTTATCGACCCCACGGTGGGTGATATCATCAAGGGTCGTGGTAAGGGTCAGATAAGCATGCACATCGTGCCCAAGGCCAACGTCTTCGAGATGCGCGGTGAGTACACTATCAGCGAGGGTGACTACCTCTTCACGCTACAAAACATCTGGCAGAAGCTCTTTAAGGTTGTGCCCGGTAGTACCGTGTCGTGGAATGGCGACCCGATGGGTGCGCAGCTAAACATTGATGCAGTCTACGAGACTAAGGCCTCGTTGAAACCCCTTGTGGGTAACTCGCTGCAGGGTGTCGACACCTCGCGCGCCGTGCCTGTGCAGTGTTATATCAAGCTCACGGATGAGTTAATGTCGCCGACGGTGACCTTCGACGTCAAGGTGCCCAACGTGGCTCCCGAGATACAGACTATCATATCGAAGGCGCTCAACGACCAGCAGTCCATCGCTACGCAGATGTTCTGGTTGCTGGTGGCAAATACCTTCTCGGCAGATAATACGGGTGCTATGGGTGCTTCGCTCTCTGCTACCACGGGCTTCGAACTGCTCTCCAACCAGTTGAGTAACTGGCTCTCGGGTGAGAACTACAATATCGTGCTGCGCTACCGCCCACGTACCGAGCAGACGGGAGATGAGGTTGACTTCGGCTTCTCGAAGAGCCTGCTCAACAATCGCCTTATCATCGAGGTGGAGGGTGGCTACCTCTCGGATGAGTCGCTAAAGGCTTCGCGTAGAGCCTCTAACTTCGTGGGTGAGGCCTTCATTACATGGCTTATCGACTCCGATGGAGCCTTCCGTCTTAAGGGCTTCACGCAGACCATCGACCGCTATGGTGAGAACCAGGGTATGCAGGAGTCGGGAATCGGTGTATACTACAGCGAGAGCTTCAACACATTCACCGAACTTGGTCAGAGCGTTAAGGCTCGCTTTACGCGCGACAAGGCTGTGCGCGAGGAGCGACGTGTGGAGCGCGAAGCGAAGCGTGAGGAGCGCCGCGAAAGGCGCGAGGCAAAGGCCTATGCGCGCAAAAATCCACCTATAGAGGCGACTGTAGAGGAGGATAATGAGTAGCGAATAGATGAAAAACAGATAAAAATTAATAATTAAAAACGTAAAAAAACTATGATTAACATTCTAACTGCTACACCCGGTGTAGATGATGCAGCGCAGGTGGATTCACTTGCAATGAATAGCGACGTTGTTGAAAAGACAGCAGATGCTGCTGGTGGCTCAGTATCGCTTTGGGATTTGTGCTTCGGTGGCGGCGCATTCTCTGTGGTGCTTATGTGCCTCTTGTTTGCGCTCTTCTTCGTTATGGTCTTTATCTTCGTAGATCGCTTCATCGCTATTCGTCGCGCTACGACTATCGACCACAACTTCATGAACCGCATTCGCGACTATATCTCGGAGGGTAATATCGAGGCCGCTATCGACCTTTGCCGCCGCACGAACTCGCCCATCGCACGCATGGTAGAGAAGGGTATCGAGCGCATTGGCCGCCCCATGAGCGACATCCAGACAGCTATCGAGAACGTGGCAAATGTTGAGGTTGCGAAGCTTGAGTCGAGTCTCCCATGGTTGTCATCTATCGCTGGTGGTGCCCCCATGATTGGTTTCTTGGGTACTGTGGTAGGTATGGTGCAGGTGTTTATCAAGATGTCTGCAAACAACTCTAACGCCATTGAGTTGTCGCAGCTCTCTGAGGGTATGTTTGTGGCGATGGTAACTACTGTAGGTGGTCTTGTGGTGGGTATCCCCGCATACTTTGCATACAACTACCTCGTTGCTCGCATCGAGAAGCTTATCTTCAGAATGGAGGCAACAACAATCGCCTTTATGGATATCTTGAACCAGCCCGTACAAAAATAGTTTGAACCATGGCAATTAAGAGAAGTTTAAGAACTAACCCCTCGTTCTCGGCATCGTCGATGACCGACCTTGTGTTCCTGTTGTTGGTATTCTTCATTCTCGCTACTACGCTTATCAACCCCAACAATGCGGTGCGCCTCACGCTCCCATCCTCTTCAAGCCAGGATGGTGACCCCTCGGTGATCACACTCTCCGTTGTCCCTGATGCTCAGCAGCCCAGCGGATACCTGTATATCATCAATGGCGACGACAAGAATCCCCACACTTCGATTGAGGAGGTGGCTGGTGCTTTGATGGTAGAGTATGAGGCATACGCGGAGCGTCCCGAGCAGGATAAGCCCTATATCTCGTTGCGCTGCGATGAGAAGGTTACGGTAGATGCGCTTGTGGAGATTATCGACCTCACGCGCGAGAAGAAGTATAAGATGGTGCTTGCAACGAAGGATAAGAAGTAGTCTTTCTCGTTAAACAATAATGAGTTATGGAGTATTATGACCCCATAGATCGCTCCTCGCGTCGCATAGCTATCATCGTTACGGCCATCTCGGTGGTTGTTGCGCTGCTTGTCGTGTACTTTGTACGCCTCAAAAACGAGGGTGGCACTTGGCCTGAGTCAGAGCTTGAGATTGTAATTGAGGAGCCTATCGAGGAGCCTATCGAGGAGCCACATAGAGAGCAGAGCGCGCCAACGGATCAGCGCCGCGATAAGGCTCCAGCCCATGTGGAGGAGGCTAAGACCGAGAGTAGCAACCAGACATCTGGCGAGGCCGATAAGACACAGACCGTGAACCCCAATGCTCTGTTCAAGCCCGTTACGGGTAATAGCGTGGAGCAGGTGCCCGAGGGTAACCGCCTTGCGCCCAATGGTGATGAGGAGAAGAACAAGGGTGATGGCACGGGCTACAACCTTCAGGGTAGCGACCCGCTCGATGCTGGCTTGCGTAGCCGCGGTCTGCGTGAGGGACTACCCTTGCCATCGAAGAACTACAAGACAGATGGTAAGGTAGCAATATATGTTGAGATAGACGCCGCTGGTAATGTCACAAGTGCTAAGGTGCAGCATGAGGGTACTACGACCAATGATGAGCAGTTGCGTAGGTTGGCAAAGGAGGCGGCACTAAAGGCCAAGTTCCGACCCAGTGAGCGCACACTTCAGGGCGGTGTCATCACCTATGTCTTTAAGTTGCAGTAGGCGCAGCGTAAATTATATTTTGAATTATGAGAGCGTTTTTGATGTGCTTTATGTTGCTTGCCACAAGTTTTGTGGTGCAAGCCGATGAGCCTAAGGGTGCAGAGATAGAGTTCCCAACGAAGATTGTGGACCTCGGCACGTTGTCGCGCGACGACGACAAGCAGATTGTGCGCTTGAGCTTCACGAATACGGGCGATGTGCCTCTGGTGGTCACCGAGGTGCGCACAACGTGTTCGTGCACCACTATTCAGCACGACAGAAAGAAGGTTATGCCCACAGAGCGCGGCGTGCTTACCATAACCATGGACCCCTCGAAGGCCCCCGTGGGAAGCTTCTACCGTGTATTGCAGGTATACTCCACGGCAACTAACGGAGTGCAACACATCACGCTTAAGGCAGAAATAGAGTAAACAATAGAGAGTATTATGGAGATTAGACGTTTGGTTTTTAACCCATTTAGAGAGAATACATACGTTGCGTGGGACGATACCAAGGAGTGTATCATTGTCGACGCAGGTAACATGGTTGCGGGCGAGAACCGCATCCTCGGTGAGTTTATCGCGGCACATGGCCTTAAGCCTGTCATGGCAGTTAATACACACGGTCACTTCGACCATGTGGGTGGCGTAAAGTGGCTCAAGGAGACCTACGGCGTGCAGTTCGCATGCTCGTCGAAGGATAAGTTCATCATCGATAGCACGGCGGGAGGCACGATGTACGGCTTTAAGTGCAACGAGGTGCCCGAGATTGATGTCGACCTCGATAGCGTGGGCGAGATTCGCTTCGGTGAGACCTTGTTGCGCGTAATCAAGACCCCTGGTCACACCCCTGGCCACGTGGTGTTGTTCAACGAGGCAGATAAGACCCTCTTCACGGGCGACACGCTCTTCAAGGAGAGCATCGGCCGCACAGACCTTCCTGGTGGCGACTATTCGTGGATTATGAAGTCTATCCTCGAGGCGGTGGTGCCCCTTGGTGACGATGTTACAATCTACCCTGGCCACGAGGATTCTTCGACTATCGGCCACGAGGTGTTGTACAACCCCTTCATTGTAGAGGTGCTAAATAACGAGATTAACTACAAAGGATAGCCCCCATGCGTATTGATATTATTACTGTTGTGCCCGAATTGTTGGCTTCGCCCTTGAACGAGTCGATTTTGAAGCGTGCGCAGGAGTCGGGACATGCAGAGATATATGTGCACAATCTGCGCGACTATACCGATGATAAGCGTCGCACCGTCGACGAATACCCCTTTGGTGGTGAGGCGGGCATGGTCATGAAGATTGAGCCCGTCTTCCGCTGCATCGAGAAGCTTAAGTCGGAGCGCGACTACGACGAGATTATCTTCACCTCGCCCGATGGCATCACCTACAACCAGCACGAGGCAAACCGCCTCTCGCTGATGCAGAATATCATCATCCTCTGCGGCCACTATAAGGGCATCGACTACCGCATCCGCGAGCACCTCATCACTCGCGAGATCTCTATTGGCGACTATGTGCTTACGGGTGGCGAGCTCGCTGCATGCGTCATTGCCGACTCTGTGGTGCGCATCATCCCTGGTGCTATTGGCGATGAGGCCTCGGCACTCACCGATTGCTTCCAGGATAACCTTTTGGCCCCTCCCGTCTATACGCGCCCTGCGGAGTTCAACGGTTGGAAGGTGCCCGACGTGCTGTTGTCGGGTCACTTTGCCGAGATCGAGAAGTGGCAGGATGAGCAGGCCTACCTACGCACTAAGGCATTGCGTCCCGACCTTTTGGAGGAGTAAACACAGGCGTACAAAACGAATAACTGCGGCCCAGATGGGTCGCAGTTATTCGTTTTATATAGGTGTGTCAGCCTACTTAATGTCGAAGTTGAGGAGCGTGTGGTCGCCGATTGTGAGGCGGTAGTTGTCGCCAGCCTTGGCCTCGAACGCTGCGGGAGCACCGAGGTAGATGAGGTCGCCGATGCGCAGTGTCATACACTCCGAGAGGTGACTTACGACGCGTTCGGGCGTGAAGCGCATGTCGGCAAGGGCTATGCGTGCCCTCTCCTCGCCATTGATGTAGAATATGGCACCCTCGGCGATTGCCTCTGCGGGGAGTGTGTCGAGCGATAGTGCCGAGGAGTGGTCGAAGCCCACAGCCTCATCCCAGGGTAGTCCGTTGCGGCGTGCCTCGTCGAGCTTGTCGATTGCGGTGAATGCCACGCCACCCATCACACCCTCTATGCAGCGTGCTGCGAAGCGCTCGCCGATGTACTTCGCTAAGCGCGATACCTTAAGCACTATGTGTGGTTCGGCTATTACGCGACCTACGCCGTCGGGGATGTAGAAGGCGTCGTTGTTGCGTAGTAGTGCGGTGTCTGCCTTGAGGTAGTAGCGGGGTGAGGCGCCCTCCTCGTTGAAGTTATTTAGTATCGTTATAAGTTTCATCGCTTGAGAGAGTTAACTATGTCTTTTGCAAATCGTTCCGATGCTCCTTCGTCGCCTATCATTGTGCGTAGCTCGTCGAAGTCGCGTAGCATGCGCTCGCGGTCGCTGCCTCCGGGGAGTATCGCTGCGAGCTCGCGTGCCGAGAGCTCTATGGGTAGCTTGGCGCGTACGAGCTCCTTCACTGCCTCGCGGTTGAGGTTTATGTTGACGAGCGAGATGTAGGGTATGCGTAAGAAGTAGGGCTTTAGCTTCTCGTAGAGCCATGGCACATGGTAGAGTACCACCTCGGGTATGCCCATAAGTGCCGTCTCGAGTGTCGCCGTTCCCGATGTCACTATCGCTGCCTCGCTCATGGCGAGTGTCTGCTGCGTGCGGTTGCATACGTACTTCACATCCGAGTCGGCTATTATGCTGTCGTATAGACACTTGTCTATCCATGGCACCGCCGCCACCACAAACTGGTAGTCTACGAACTTACGCGATAGGGCCACCATGTCGGGGAGGTTGGCCTTAATCTCCGATATGCGGCTACCCGCCAGTAGCGCCACTATGGGTCGGCTGTCGAGTCCGCACTCGGCGAGGTATTCCTCGCGCGTGGGGAGCGTTGCTCGGCGCTCGGCGATGTCGTCGACGAGGGGATTGCCACAGAATATGGGCTCTATGCCGTGCTTGCGGAAGTACTCTGTCTCGAATGGGAAGATGGTGTATAGGCGGTCTACATACTTGCGTAGCCTCTTTACGCGGCGCTCCTTCCATGCCCACACCTTGGGGGCTATGTAGTAGTATACGCGTATGCCGCGACTCTTTGCCCACTTGGCTATGCGTAGGTTGAATGCGGGGTAGTCGATGAGGATTACGACGTCGGGGTTGAAGCGCTCGATGTCGGCCTTTACGTCATCCATCTGTCGGAATATGGTGCGTATGTTCTTTGCCACCTGCACAATGCCGAAGAAGGACATCTGCTTGTAGTGGTATATCATATTTTCGGTGCCACCCACCTCTGCCATGCTGTCGCCACCTGAGAAGCGGAACTCCGCTTGGGTGTCGTTGTGGCGTATGCCGCGCATCAGCTTGCTTCCGTGGAGGTCACCCGAGGGCTCTCCCGCAATTACGTAATACTTCATAGTCGCATAATATTATCACACAAAGATAACTCATTATTTCGTAATCGCGGCTAATATCTTGCGAAAAAGTTTTTTTTGTGACCCTGTGACCAGGGGACCTAAGGGACCAAAGCGAAGTCGCAGGCAATGGTCGATAGCATCTTCCCTCGGTCTCTCGGTCTCTGCGGTCTCTCTGTCTCTCAGGTCTCTTTGGTCTCTTTGGTCTCTTTGGTCTCATGGTCTCTTCCCCTAAACAAAAAAAAGCGCCCGGCCGAAGCCGAGCGCTAAAAGTATAGAGTTTTTCTCGATTACTCGAATACGATGTAATCAGCAACGTTCTCTGCTGTCAAGTATGTGCCGTCCTTCAACTCTACAGAGATCTGACCCTCGCCACAAGTATCCTCAGGAGCTACAAGGCTTGTCCAGTTCTCAGCAGTAATCTTAACACCATTTACAGTACAGTTCTTAAGAGTTACCTTTGTACCTACAAATGCGCTCAAATCGATGTAGCACTTGTTGCAGAAATCACAATTTTCAAATAGTGCATCAACATAAGGCTTTACAAGACGACCATATACATCTATGTAGTAAGTACCCTGACCAAATGTACAGTTTGTGAAGCTTACGAACTTTACACACGCGTCACCGATGCTGCACCAACCATTAAGGGTACTGTTAGATACATACAAATTGTGCTTTCCATTATTACCCTCGGCTGTGTTGATTGTATAACAAACCTCATCATCTACGCCAATCTTAACATTGTCAACATATACATCCTGATTAGGGTTCATGAGTAAGATGCCGCGGAAACCTCTATCTATGTCAAGATTCTTGATAGTACCACCGTTTGTCATAACTACATAGTTATCGCCACCAGCAGTTACAGAGATATTCTTGCCATTACCATCGAAGATACCACCATTCTGTGAAAGAGCCATCTTATTGCCATAAGGTGCAGTCGTCATCTCTTCAGGAGAAATTGTTAAATCGTTTGCAAGTATAACACGCTCGCCGTTAGCCAAAGCTGCCTGAAGGGCTGCTGTGGTGCTTGCCACCTCAGGAGCTACAACAGTGATATAAGTCTTACAGTGAGCAGTCAACTTGCTCTCAACATAAGCCTTCATCTCTGCGTTAGCAACATAGATAGTCATAGGAGTATAAGGAGCAGCCATGATGCCGAAAGTGTTACCCTCCATTGTAAACTCAGAAGCGTTGATAACTACCTCTGTCAACTGCTTGCAATCGCGGAATGCCTGTGCACCGAAGTATGTTACACCTGCGTGGAACTCGACCTTCTTCAAGCCAGTATTACGCAAAGCGTCAGACTCGATACGAGTTACGCCAGCGGGAATGTTGATAGACTCGAGTGAAGTACACTCCTGGAAAGAACCCTTACCAAGAACAGTTAGAGACTCAGGAAGAACAACCTTCTTCAAGTTAGTACAAGACTGGAATACGCCAGAACCAGCAGCACCAATAGTTGTAAGAGTGCTTGGCAATACAACCTCCTCAAGTGCGTAGAAGCGGCGGAAAGTACGGTCGTACAATACACCTACACCCTCCTCAACTACAACCTTCTTAATAGTTGTGTTCTCCTCTGCACCTGCAACACCACGACGGATAAGACCGTTCTCGATGATTGAACCCAAAGTTACCTCTGTGCCATCCTCGCTAACAGTCTTAATGATACCATAAGCATCAGTTCTTACAGAGTTAGTGAAACCGTAACGAAGACCATTCAAATCTGGAGAGAATGTGTTACCCTGGTTGTAGATGTTGAGGTTGAGCAATGCCTTCTGAGCCTCAGCCTTAGCCTCTGAACCAAAGTCCTCAGCAGTGTAGTTGTGTACCCAGAATGCAGCACTAACACCCTTCAATGTAGAGTTCTTGATAGTTACATTGTTCATGTCAGGACCGCTGTTGAATACACGAACAGGAACATAAGTAGACTCAAGTGTACAATTCTCAACATTCAAAGTAACCTTACCCCAGTTGTTCAAGTGAGCAACAAAGTTCATATCTGAGCCACCCTTGTTGGTTGCAGTAACACCCTCAAGATTAAGAACACCACCAGCAGTTACATCAAAGATTGTGGTCATAGCACCCCAACCCATGTTGTCACCAAGATGCTCATACTCAATAGTACCATTCTTTACGGTAAGAGTACCCTTTACCAAGAACAACTCCTGGTTGCCAGAGTTCTCATATGTGTTAGCTAACAACTTGTTACCGTTAAGGTCAATTGTAAGAGTCTTACCATTTTTGATTGTCAATGCTGTATAGGCAGCACGAGTAATCAAGTCGTTAAGGTTGATGTCACCGTTCAAAACAACAACATCTACAGTGCTATCATTGTCAAATGCTGCAGCAAACTCCTCAGCTGTGTTTACAGTTGTAGTAGTCTTATTCTCATCAGCATCATAGTCAACGTTGCCCTCAAATGCATCCTTAACCTCAACAGTGATATTGTTACCATCAGTCAATACGTTACCCTGAATAGTAGTCAAATAGTTGCGCTTAACTGGGATATCAGTATTAAACTTAATGTACTCCTCAGAACCAAAGTAGTTATTGTTCTGATCGTAAACAGCCAACTCAAACTTTACTACATCCTCAGTAGCGAAGAAGTAGTCTGTAAATAATACCTGCTTGATATCATTGTTATCTCCATATGGAGCAATCGCAAATGTCTCGTGAGTCTTGCAAGTACCCTCGTTAGCTGCAACAGCAGTACCAGTTGCAGCATTAAAGCCTGCGCGGTAAGGAGTTGTGTACACCACCTTTGCAGTCTTAGCCTCAAGACCAAGCTTTGCAAGGTCTGCAACATCAGTAGTGATAACGCGCAACTTCGCAAAAGGACGTGTCAATGGGATGTTGATTGATGATGAAGCAGAGTACTTCTGAACGTTGAAGTAACCAGTAAATGCATCACGGCTCTCATCCATTGCATCCCAATTACCATTGAGGGTT
>JAFYWG010000021.1 GCA_017558115.1 Alistipes sp. | reverse complement strand
TAACTCAAACGATTTGTCTTCTACTCCTATAAACTCTTTCTCCTGAACACTTATCGAGCCATCCTTGATTCCCGCATTAATCAGCTTTTCAAATTTCTGAAGGTCGAGAACGTAACCACTTAGTATTGGGTCCTCGTTGTAGGTGCGAGTTGACTTTACTCCACCATTACCAACAATCAAAATCTGGTCAGACATACGCAAGCAATACAACCTCAGCTTCCCAGACTCAATAGGTACAGCGCATACATTGTCGTTCATCCTTCCTTCGGGTCTGAAGTATCGTTCTAGTGCACCTCTGCCAAGAATCACGCTTATAGCATATACAATACGCTGAAAGTCCTTGTTCAACTCAGCGTTATCCTTAAACTTCTGAAGGAACTTCTCGAACTCAGTTACGTCTTCACCGTTAAATTTGATAGAGTAAAGACTTACTAGCTCTGACTGCTCGATGATTTCTAATTTTGCTTGTGTCATAGTCGCGACTTTAATTACGATACAAATATAATACAAATTTTGCAAAATTAACATAAAAGTTAAGTTTGTTTTACCAATGTTTTTATTTTTTGTTTGTAAACTGTTGATAATTAATAGTAAATGATTGGTTGCAAAATTTGCTTGTCTGAATAATTACGTGCAACTTTGTAGTATTAAATATTTAATTATACAATCTGCTAAATTACTCCATCCATGTGCATTTTTATAGTTGTCTACAGATTCCATTGGAACATATATTGCAGCTACTTTGGTAAATGCGTTGCTGCCTAACCAGGGTGCCTCTGTCGGTTTGCAGTATATGATTGTATCATTATTTAACATCCACGGTGCAAAATTTACATGTATATCTGTTACAGTGCTGGGGATAACAAGAGTACTGAAATAGTTCCCTTCGAATGCTTTATCACCTATCTTTGTTACATCATCATCAAATACCATCACACCTTGTCCATCAACGTATCTGTTTGATATTAATACAGCCCCAAAGGTGTCTGATGGCCATGCATTTGGTGTAATTTTAGTATTATTTGCCGTTGTGTATAGTATAACATTATTCGCATTTGAGAAATCCTCCTTTTTGCTAATTATAATTTGTGACCCATCTGCAAGTGTGAAAATTACTTCATTCTCAGTTTCTTGAACTTGTATGATTGGACAACTATTAGTAGGATTATCTATTGCTTTACCAACCTCAGTCCAAGTAACACCATTATCGTATGACACATACCAATAGTCATTCTCTATCTTCAATCGTGGTGTAATGCCATCTATACCATCCCCTCCATCTATGCCATTGGCTTGTATCTTGTTTCCCTTGCCGTCGAGCAACCACTCTCCATCTATTGTCCAATAATAGATACCATCAGTATCCTTCATCACACCGATATTGGGTACATAACCATCCGTACCATCTTCTCCGTTATAGATAGTAATAGTGTCACTGTGAGCAAATGTGATTGTGTAACCGACAACTTCACCATCCTTACGAACTGGTGATACATTGGTGATATAATCGTTTTTCTCCAATGCCTCAACAATAGTCTGAGGTATATCTTGGTGATGCTCATGGATGAGTGGATTCAATATTTAATTAGCGTGACCTTGTTTGATGTCAGAAGGGGTTAGGCTTGGCCTCGACATGAAATTAGCCCGGATAGGACATACTTGGCGTATTTCCTATTCGGGCTAATGATTGAGAGGTCGAGAATGACCGCTTATCACATCAAAGGATTACTCCCACTCAATTGTTGCTGGTGGCTTTGACGAGATGTCGTAGACTACGCGGTTTACGCCACGTACCTTATTTATAATCTCGTTAGACAAGCGAGCCAAGATCTCGTAGGGGATGTGCACCCAGTCGGCTGTCATGCCGTCGGTTGACTGCACAGCACGCAACGCCACGCAGCGCTCGTATGTACGCTCGTCACCCATAACGCCTACAGACTGCACGGGCAACAAGATGGCACCTGCCTGCCAAATCTTGTCGTACCAGCCTGTCTCGCGCAAGATGTCGATATAGATCTTATCCACGTTCTGCAAGATCTCCACCTTCTCGCGTGTGATCTCTCCGAGGATACGGATGGCCAAGCCTGGGCCGGGAAAGGGGTGACGGCTGATAAGGCGCTCGGGCATGCCCATAGAGCGACCTACGCGACGTACCTCGTCCTTGAAGAGTAGGCGCAAGGGCTCAACAACCTTCAAGCCCATCTTCTCGGGAAGGCCACCCACGTTGTGGTGCGACTTGATGACTACGGCTGTGCCGTTCACCTGTGCCGACTCAACAACATCGGGGTAGATGGTACCCTGACCGAGCCACTTAACGCCCTGCAACTGCTTTGCCTCAGCCTCGAATACCTCGACGAAGTCGCGGCCGATAATCTTACGCTTAGTCTCGGGATCTGTGACACCTGCCAAGTCGCCAAGGAACTTCTCCGAAGCGTCCACACCCTTAACATTGAGGCCCATACCGCGGTATGACTCGATAACCTCGGCAAACTCATCCTTGCGCAAGAGACCCGAGTCTACGAAGATACAGTAGAGGTTGGGGCCGATAGCCTTGTGCAAGAGCAATGCTGCAACTGATGAGTCTACGCCACCAGAGAGACCGAGGACAACCTTATCGTCGCCGAGCTTCTCCTTGAGCTCCTTAACGGTGCTCTCCACGAAGCCTGCGGGGGTCCATGTGCCTGCGCAACCGCAGATGCCCTTCACGAAGTTCTCGATCATGGTGAAGCCCTCCTCAGAGTGGTACACCTCGGGGTGGAACTGAATACCCCAAGTCTGCTCACCCTCGATGCGGTAAGCTGCTACGGGGACATCCTCGGTTGAAGCGATGATGCTGTAGCCCTCGGGGATTGTGGTGATTGTATCGCCGTGTGACATCCACACCTGAGACGAGGGGCTAAGCTTCGCCATAAGGGGGTCATCACCGTTCTTTACTATCATGCGCGCGCGACCGTACTCGCGGCTGGGCGACGCCTCGACCTTACCTCCGAAGAAGTGGGCGAGGTACTGCGCACCGTAGCATACACCCAAGAGGGGTAGCTTACCCTTGATTGCGTCAAGGTCGATGCGTGGAGCACCCTCCTCGCGTACAGAGCGTGGCGATCCCGACATCACAACACCCTTGATCGACTCGTCGAGCGCGGGGACGTTGTTGAAGGGGTGGATTTCGCAATATACCTGCATCTCGCGAATGCGTCGCGCGATGAGCTGCGTGTACTGCGATCCAAAATCGATGATTAAAATCTTCTCTGTCATATATTTTTTACAAAAATTTTCTTTTGTTTGTTGTGATAAGATGCCATCTGCGCCATCTGCCTTGCCTGCCAAATGCTCATTTACGCTTCAGTAAACTCCGCTTTGTCAGTCTGCGAGCATCTGTCACATCTAACATCTTCTGACAACAAACCTCTCTCTGCTGTTAAGACACTATCTGCGCCATCTGCCTTGCCTGCCAAATGCTCATTTACGCTTCAGTAAACTCCGCTTTGTCAGTCTGCGAGCATCTGCCACATCTAACATCTTCTGACAACAAATCATGCACAGCAAAACGCCTATTCTCCTCTTGAGTAGTTAGGAGTCTCGCTTGTGATAGTAATATCGTGGGGGTGGTTCTCCGTTACGCCACTCGAAGTGATGCGGATGAAACGTGCTGTCTGCAATGTCTCGATATCCTTAGCACCGCAGTAGCCCATACCCGCGCGAATACCACCTACAAGCTGGTAAACAGTCTCCGCGAGCTTACCCTTGAAAGGTACACGACCTACGATACCCTCGGGTACGAGCTTCATGACGTTAACCTCACCCTTCTGGAAGTAGCGGTCAGCCGAGCCAGCCTTCATAGCATCGATAGAGCCCATGCCACGATATGCCTTGAACTTACGGCCATTGTAGATGATAGTCTCGCCAGGAGACTCCTCAGTACCTGCGAACATAGAACCTACCATCACGCAGTTACCGCCAGCAGCCAATGCCTTCACGATGTCGCCAGAGTAGCGCAAGCCACCGTCAGCGATGATGGGCACACCTGCCTTCTTTGCCTCTGTCGAAGCGTCGTAGATAGCCGAGAGCTGGGGAACACCCACGCCCGCGATGATACGTGTAGTACAGATAGAGCCTGGGCCGATACCAACCTTAATACCGTCTGCGCCATTATCGATGAGGTACTTTGCAGCCTCAGCAGTTGCGATGTTGCCCACAACAACGTCGAGGTGGGGGAATGTCTCCTTAATTTTGCGGAGAAGGTCCACAACGCCCTTAGTGTGGCCGTGTGCAGAGTCGAGAACTACGGCATCCACCTCTTCAGCTACGAGCGCTGATACGCGGTCCATGGCGTCGGGAGTGATACCCACGCCAGCAGCTACGCGGAGGCGACCCTTGCCATCCTTACATGCGTTGGGGTTGTCCTTGAGCTTAGTGATATCGCGGTAGGTGATAAGACCCACGAGCTTGCCATTGTCGTCAACTACGGGGAGCTTCTCAATCTTGTTTGCGAGGAGCACCTCTGCCGCGCTCTTAAGGTCGGTCTCGTGAGTTGTCACAATGTTCTCCTTAGTCATCACCTCCTCAATCTTGCGCTCCATGTCGCTCTGGAAGCGGAGGTCGCGGTTTGTTACGATGCCGATGAGCATGCCCTTGTCGTCAACAACGGGGATGCCACCGATCTTGTTCTCCTGCATGAGTGCCAAGGCGTCGCCCACGGTGTTATCCTTGAGGATAGTCACGGGGTCGTAGATCATGCCGCTCTCAGCACGCTTCACGCGGCGTACGTGCGATGCCTGAGCTGCGATAGACATGTTCTTGTGGATAACGCCGATACCGCCTTCGCGTGCCAAGGCAATCGCCAAGTTAGCCTCGGTTACGGTGTCCATAGCGGCAGACACGATAGGGATGTTTAGTTTGATATTGCGAGAGAAGCGACCCTCGGTCGACACTTCGCGAGGTAGAACCTCAGAATAGGCAGGTACGAGCAACACATCGTCGAATGTGAGACCTGTTGTCTGTACTCTTTCATCTAAAAATGACATAGCAATCAGTTTTTATTACGACTGCCACACCGCATAAAAAAGAGTGCAACAGTCTTCTTGTTCATGTTGCGCACAAAATTAATGAAAAAATCTCACTCAAACAATAGGCGTGCGTTATTTTTTTAACAAAAAGTTTAGGCTATTCCCATATGACAATAAAATAGGGCTGTCCGAGTAGTCGAACAGCCCATGAATTATCGTCAGAGTCAAATACTACTCCTTGATGTTGGGAAGCTCCAAGCCGTAGCCCTTGCGCTTGTCCTCGATCTTGAGCCAGAAGCCGAACAAGAGTGCCAATACGCCGAACGATACGAACAACAACATTGTTGCAGTATAGTCGTAGCGTGGGTTGTCAACATAACCCTTCTCAGCCTTCTCTACCTTCAATGCCTCAAGCTGGGCAACTGCGATCTCGTAGTTGAAGTCCTTGCTGATACCCTGTGCAGCCTTCTCGTTATTCAACTTCTTAAGCTCGCTCTCCCACTTCGCGATGTCGAAGTCCTCGGGAAGAGTATTAATTGCAGGTGCCTCAACCTCCTCAGCAACCTCAGCAACCTCAGCAGCCTCAGCAGCCTCAGCAGCCTCAGCAACCTCAGCAACTGTCTCCTCTACATTTACCTCAAGCACAGGAGCCTTAGCCTTAGCAGCCTCTAGCTCATAGTAGAGGGCGATTTCTGCCTCGTGAGTCTTGATGTCAGCAACGTAGTCAACCTTCTTCTCGAGTGTCTCGATCTCGTTCTTGTTCTGGAATGCGTCAGATACACCAGGGTTGGTAGAGTTCAAAACCACGCCGATGATGTATGGTACGAGGCACAAACCTACGTTCTGAACCCAGAAGATGAGTGAGTATGCAGAACCCAAGTAACGCTCAGGCATGAGCTTGGGTACTGAGGGCCACAACGCTGCGGGAACCAATGAGAATGACACGCCAAGAACAACGATTGCTGCGTATGCAAGCAACAAGTTGGGGTGCTTAGGCAATACCAATGCGAATACGAGGTGGCAAGAGATCATAAGGATCGCACCCAAGATAAGCATTGTCGCACCCTTACCGCGCTTGTCGAGGAAACCACCAAGGAATGGAGTGATAAGAGCAGCACCAATGGGGAACCAACGGAAGATGCTTGAAGCCTCCTCAGCTGTAAGATTGAGGTTGTTCTCGAACATGTTTACAGCATACTTCTGGAAGGGGAAGATTGCAGAGTAGTAGAGCACGCAGAGCATAGCTACCAACCAGAAGATCTTGCTTGAGAGGATAACCTTAACGTCTCCAATCTTGAACTCCTCCTCGCCAGCAGCGTCGTCAGCCTCACCTGCAGCGCGGAGCTGGTTGTCGAGCTTCTTGTCCATAACGTTGAATACCAAGAAGCACAAGAGACCTACGATGAGCAGCGCTGTGCAGAGGAATACGGGCTTAACTACGCTTGTGGGGATGAATGCGAACATCTCAGAGTTTGCCACAGCGGGAGAGAGTGTAAAGATAGCGAATACACCGATACGTGCGATAGCCATCTCAAGGCCCATAGCCATAGCCATCTCCTTGCCTTTGAACCACTTAGCGATAGCGCGTGACACGGTGATACCAGCCATCTCGCAACCACAACCGAAGATCATGAAGCCCAAGCATGCCAAGAGAGCCGAGCCAGGGAGATCCATAAACTGCCAGCTTGTGAGTGTTGCGTCGAGCTCCGAGCCCACGAACCAGTCGCTAACGGCGTAGAACTTGATAGCAGCACCGATAACCATCAACGATGCAGAGAGTGTACCTGTGAAGCGGATGCCCATCTTGTCGAGGATGATACCTGCGATGATGAGGAAGCCAAAGACGTTAAGAAGGTACTCCGAAGAGCCGTATGCGCCAAAAACGTCGGGTGACCAGCCACGCTGACCCTCGATGAGGCTCTGCAATGGTGACATCATGTCCACGAACATGTAGGCGAAGAACATCATCAGCGAGATGAGGATCACCGCCGCCCAGCGTGCAAACGCCGAGTCGTTGAGTTTGCGTTGAATTGTTTGAGTCATAATAACTTAGTTTAGGTTTATAAAATTGTTTAGTTGTTAGTTTTGCGTTAGTTGTGCTCCGCGATGCGGAACTGGCGTAGGATGTCGTATGCCGAGGCTATGCCCAGCTCTCCCGCCTTCGAGAGGTCCATGCAGCCCTTGCGCGTATCCTTCATAAATATCTGCACCAGGCCGCGGTTGTAGTATGCCTCACCGAGGTTGGGGTTTAATTCTATCGCCTTGGTGTAGTCGTCGTAGGCCTCGGGTAGTTTGCCCGAGATAGCCATGAGGTTACCACGGTTGTAGTACGCCTCAGCAAGGTCGGGGTATAGCTTTATCGCCTTGTTCATATCCTCTATTGCCTCGTCGTAACTGTAGGTGCGTGTGCCGCTATTATGCAGGCGCTTTGCAGGGTCGGAGTCGAACGATATGGTCTGATAGGAGTTGTCTATCGACGATATGAAGTCTATCATCTCGGCGCGTGTCGTTGCGCGGTTGATGTATAGGAATGGGTTCGAGGGGTTGAGGTGTATAGCCTCGGTGTAGCTATTCACGGCATTTGTATACTGCTTGATTAGCGACTGGCTTATGCCTCGCTCGAAGTGCATGATCCACGTAGGCTGCGCTGTTGCGTGTATCTCTGCAGCGAGGCGGCGGTCGATGGCAATGAGCGTGTCGGCGTCGATGTTCGTAGCGCGGCAGTCAAAGCGCATGCGGTCGTTGTCCACCTTAGCATGGAAGTCCTTGATGCGCTGCGTGTTGAAGCGCTTAGCACGGCGGTCTACCACTACGGTGTCGGCATCGAGGAGCGTGAAGCGGAACATGGGGATAAGCATCAAGTCGTCCTCGCTCGAAGATATTGAGGCTATGCGCTCGAAGTTACGCTCCATGAGCTTACTCTCGAACGAGAGGAGCTGGTCGAAGCGCTGTGCCGTGTCGGCAAAGATTGAGTATGTAGAGTCCTTAAGGCGTGAGCGGTACTCCGCAATTTTGCGCTGTGCCGTACGCTCGTCGCTCTCGGCACCACGCACGTCGCGCTGCGAGCGGCGCAGGATGCTACGGCCGAGGTAGGCGTTTGCAAAGTCGGGATATAGCTCTATGGCGCGTGTGTAGTCGGCAATGGCGGCATTTATATCGCCCAACTGAATATGTATCTGCGCACGGTTGTAGTATACCAATACATTGTTTGGCGAGTAGTGTGCCACGCTGTTGAAATCCTCCAAGGCGCGGTTGTAGTCGCCAATCTCCGTGCGCACGATGGCGCGGTTGAAGTAGCCGAGCGAGCTTGTAGAGTCGAGTTCCAATACGCGGTCGAAGTCGCGCAACGAGAGCATGGGACGGTGCATGTAGCTATGCACGATGGCGCGATTAAAGAAGCCTGGTAGGTAGCTGCTATCGCACTCCACGGCCTTGTCGAAATCGGTGCATGCCTCCTCGTAGCGCCTCTGCTGCATAAGTAGCGAGCCACGGCGATTGTAGCCGTCGGGGTCTTCGCGGTTGGTACTTATGGCGAGGTTGTAGTTCTCGTAGGCCTTGGTCGTATCTTTGAGGTAGAGGTAGCTTGTGCCGCGATTGAGGTATGCCGCCACGTGGCGCTTCTCGAAGCGTATGTAGCGGTCGAAGTCGGCAATGGCATCCTTAAACTGCTGATTTAGAAGTAGTGTGACGCCACGACTATAGTAGGGGTCGGCAAGGTCGGGACGTAGGTCTATAGCCTGCTCGAAGTCGTTGAGTGCATCGTCGTAGTTGCCAAGGCGTGAGCGTGTTATGGCGCGGTAGTAGAAGGCGCCCGTGAACACGGGGTTTAGCTCTACGGCCTCCGAGAAGTCGGCATCGGCGCCCAGTAGATCGTCCATGTTGTACTTGGCGATGCCACGTAGGAAGTAGGCGTCGAAATCCTTGGGGTCGTGGCGTAGTAGCACGTTGAGCACCTCGATTGCCTCGGGGTAGTTGTTCTGTACCATGCGCTGTTGTCCCATCCAGTAGATGTAGTTGCGGTCGTACTGCGCCGCCACCCTCTGGGGTAGTGTGCAGACGACTGCGAAAACAGCGATTATGATTATGAACAACCTTCTCATTGTGGTTCTACTTGCCCTCAAAACGACTAAATCTCGCCTTTTATTGCCTCTTAGTCGAGTTCGTAGCCGAAGCGCTTGAGCTGGTTGTCGTTATTACGCCAATCCTCGTTCACCTTGACGTAGAGTTCCAAGAACACCTTCTTGCCGAGGAAGGCCTCAAGGTCGTGGCGTGCTGCCTGACCCACCTTCTTAAGGCGCTCACCCTTGTGTCCAATGACGATGCCCTTCTGTGAGGTGCGTGCCACATAGATGGTGGCAGATATGCGGTCGATGGTAGGCTCCTCCTTGTATGCCTCGATGGCAATCTCGCACGAGTATGGTATCTCCTTGTCGTAGTTTAGGAGTATCTTCTCGCGGATAATCTCCGAAGCGAAGAATCGAAGGGTCTTATCTGTAAGCGTATCCTTGGGATAAAATGCCTCGCCCTCGGGCAAGCGCTCGAGGATAAGGTTGAAGACGCCCTCGACGTTGAAGTTTTCCTTTGCCGAGCAGGGGGCGATGATAGCATCGGGCAGCAATGCCTGCCACTTCTCCACAAGTGCTGTAAGCTTCTCGGGAGTGGTGAGGTCCACCTTGTTGATAACCACGATAGTGGGAATCTGTGAGAGGCGCACCTTCTCGATGATCTCCGCCGAGCGGTCGCTATCCTCCACGGTGTCGGTGACGTAGAGTAGTACGTCGGCATCGGTGATTGCGCCGCGCACAAACTTCATCATCTTCTCCTGAAGCTTATAGTTGGGCTTAAGGATACCTGGGGTGTCGGAGTAGACGATCTGGAAGTCGTCGCCATTGACGATGCCCATGATGCGGTGGCGCGTAGTCTGCGCCTTAGATGTGATAATCGAGAGCTTCTCGCCGACAAGCTGATTCATCAGCGTCGACTTACCCACGTTGGGGTTGCCGATGATATTTACAAAACCACTGCGGTGTGCCATAGTTTATATATTTATATATAATAATT
This sequence comes from Alistipes sp., assembly GCA_017558115.1. Classification (GTDB taxonomy): domain Bacteria; phylum Bacteroidota; class Bacteroidia; order Bacteroidales; family Rikenellaceae; genus Alistipes. The sequence continues at coordinate 1,820 of JAFYWG010000021.1, read as the reverse complement.
GGCAAAGGTAATAATAAAAGTTGAAAACTCAAAATAGGGTGGTGGGCTGTGTGGGTGATTTTCAAGATATATTATGAACCTCCCATAATAAAACGACAAAACGACAGCGTTGTCTGCTTGTCGTTTTGTCGTGCGTCTGCTTGTCGTAATAGCCGGCAAGAGTATAATAGTGGGGTTATTAATCAGAACATAGCTATGAAGAATGTCACAGTTTCAGCAATCAGTGCGACCGTAAAAGATATGATTGAAGTTAATTTACTATATCTAATAGTTATAGCCTTGTGTATTAACGATATAATGATTGCTAATACTACGGACAGAGATATAAGTCCAAAAATGATCTCCCACATATTGCTACATTTCTCTTCAATTAGAGCAAAGTAGCTTAATGTAATAATTGTAGAAACTACTATCTCGGCCATGAATAACAGCCAGGACCATTTGTTGATTATATTTGTGAATCTGACGCGGTTTTCATTATAGTCGAGTATAGCTGAAGCACATAGCTCATGGAGTGTGTTAATTATAATGGAACACGAATCTCCAAAGATATAGTTGTATTTAGAGTTTAGGAATATATAGCCCTTGGGATGATTGTTTAATACAGCCTTTAGGCGCTTGTCCAAAATCTTGCACTCTCCAATCTTTGATTTTGACGATTTAAGACAAAACGCCTTTACATTGTCGATATATATATTAGTTACGACAATGGCATTGCGTCCGTTGCGTATACCAACTCTTTCTACCTCTGCGAAGTGTGCCTCGATGGCTTGGTGCAGACCTACTGATGTTTGTTGCATAGTGAATATTTGTTAAGTGTGTCGTCCTAAAAAAGTGTTACATGATTTGACACAAAAATAATTATAAAGCGAATAAGAGTATAAACAATCCAGTTGTAAATAGGACTCCGAGGACAATGCTGACAATTGCCCATGTTTTGGCACTATTGGATGCTGAGATAGCCTCTGTGTAACTTCCATTAGCGTAGAGGGTATCTACCTTTGATGAGTAAATTAAAGAGATAATGCCAAATATTCCGCCTAAAAGAGCTATGATTGAGAGCGCAAGATAGTTGTTTGGCTTTGCAATTTTTGCTCTTTCGTCACCTAAACGGTTGTCGGATACATATATTTGCTGCTGTGGCATTTGCTGCTGTTGATATGGTTGAGCGATACCTTGCTGCTGAATGTTGGGTTGTATGCCTGTGTGTTGTATATTGAAATGGGATTGAGGAAGACCGCAGTGTGGACATTTGTCCGCTAAACTTGAAATGCTCTGACCGCATTCCGGACATGTAACAAGTGCCATAGTGTTAAAAGTTTAAAGTTGTTATTTGTGTTTGTAGTATTAAGAGTAGTATTCCATGGTATGCCTATCAGTGGATTTTGTAAAAAAAAGAAAGTGTGGAGTCTATTTGTTTATCTGAACGAAGGTTGTGGAAAGACCTGAACACAAATAAACAATACCCCACACTCGTATTGAGCATGAGGCATAGAAGACCTCAGACTAAACAATACGAAGTGACGAGTGTGTTGCCATCCCTGTGTTCTGAAAACTTCCACATTTTCGTTCAAGGACAAAAGCTAATACACTTTCATCAATAAATATGTACGCCCAAAGCTATTAGGCAGTTAGGCACTACAAATATATGAAAGATTTTGCAAAAGCAACCTCGGTTTGTTGTGTAAAACCTCCATTTAGTTGTATCTTTGCCGAAAATAGAAGACCGAGATATGTACATCGCACAGCAAAAACGCAGAGAAAACATCGCCGAATACATCCTCTACCTTTGGCAGTTGGAGGATCTTTTGAGGGCCTTG
>JAFYWG010000020.1 GCA_017558115.1 Alistipes sp. | reverse complement strand
GGTGAAACATGGCTTATATATATAAATATAGGTATACATTAATTCATAGTAAATAGTGGGTAATTAGTAATTAGTAATGATTGAGGGACCGGGAGAGCGGGAGAGCGGGAGACCGAGAGACCGAGAGACCGAGAGACCGAGAGACCGAGCGAGGGGGCGGATGAAAAGACGAACAGACGATCAGACAAAACGATGAGGAGCGTGCAGAGCTGGTGGGCTGCGAGGAGATCCTTCGACAAGCTCAGCATGACATTAAGAGTGGAGACCAAAAGACCGAGAGACCGAGAGACCAAGCGAGGGGGAGGACGAACGGGCGAGCGGACAAGCGGACAAAACGACGAGCAGACAAACAGACGAACGACCGAACAGACAAACGACAAGCTGGCGAAAATGGAAGTGGTGGATATAGGACAGAGAACAGTGTAGCGATGGGGGCAAAGAAAATTTTGTTGATAAAAGTTTGCTGTTTAGCCTAAATTTGCTATCTTTGCATTACACAATGCAGTTAACACGAACTAAGTAGTGATCTATAATTCGGCACATATAGCATATATGTTCCCTCTCCTACCGCATAGGGGGGGGGATTTTGTTGTATATCAACAAGTTACACAAATAGCATTGTAAAATCCCATTATTCTATTTTTCCACATATGCCTTTGCGAGATGCAATAGGCACGATTCGTCATGTCCATATATCAACTGCGAAAATGTGATCGCAGCGAGTGCATGACTCAATACTTATGACAAATTTTTCAAACAACTTTTTATTAACACAAACAATTTATTACTATGAAAGCAAGATTTTTAGCTTTAGCGGCATTGGTGCTTGGCTTAGCATCATGTCAGACAGAGCCTGAGGGTCTTAATGTGAACGTGGGTGGTGAGGTTGACACAATCATCACCGTTTCACTTCCTGACACTGAGACTCGTGCAAACAGTGCACTTGGTGCATTTGAGAATGTTGTAGCATCTGATGAGTACACTATCCGTTACATCTTCCAGGTATTCTACAATGGTATAGAGTCACAGGCAGCTCGTCAGGTTATTTACACTGACTATGAACAGGTAAGCTTCCCTGTTCGCCTTGTTCCTGGTCGTCACTACAACTTCGTTGTTTGGGCAGATGTTGTTCCTCAGGGCGACAAGACTATGAACACAATTGTTGACTATGACGCTACTGCTGATTACCACTACAACACTGCAGACCTTAAGAGCGTTGCTATTATTGACAATAGCTGGGTAGCTATGGATGAGACTCGTGATGCATTCACTGGTCACTACGACACAGCTGTTGATGGCAATGGTGAGAAGTACACAAGCGCTTCATCTATCAACCTCGTTTTGACACGTCCTTTTGCTAAGCTTCGTGTTATCACTACTGATATGGAGCAGCTTAACGACCTCAACATCATCCCTACTCGTGCAACAGTTCAGTACACTACTCAGCACTATGCTTCATTCAACGCATTTGCAGGTGGTGTAAATGAGAATGACAAAATGTCAAAGACTCACACAAACTTTGCAATTAAGGCGTATGACGACAACGTAAATGATAAGTCAAAGGTTTTGTTCACTGACTACTTCTTTGCTAAGGATGACCAGGATGTTGTTAACTTCACCTTGACTGTTTACGATCAGCGTTGCACTGAGCAGGATGTTCAGGACGACTACATTATCAAGACTAACAACTTCAACACTCCTATCCCTGCACACCGCAACAACTTGACTACTATCTCTGGTAACACACTTACTGAGGGTAACAACATCACTGTTGAGGTTACTAAGGACTTCGAGAACACTCCTAACCCAGGTGATGCTCCTTACTATCAGGAGACTATCAGTAGCGATGTTGAGTTGCTTGCTGCTCTTGCTAAACTTCAGGAACCAGGTGCAAACTACAAGTATATCGTTATTGCTCCTCTTACTGTTGATTACTCTCTCATTAGCACTCTTGCTGCGACACGCGCTGCAAGCACAGCATTTGGTTCTGTAACTATCAACCTCAATGGTTTCACAGTTACATTCGTAAGCAATAATGGCGAGCCAGTTATCACCCTTCCCGCAGGTTCTGAACTCACTCTTGTAAACGACTCTAACGAGGGTGGTATCATTGTTACTGGTGAGGGTACAGGTGCTGCTATCGAGAACAATGGTTCATTGAACATCGAGGGCGTTGCTCTTCAGAGCGAGTCTAATGGTGCTGTAATCGAGAACAACAATGTGGCTAACATCGAGGATTCTACTCTTTACGATGGCGCGTTGGTAAACAACGAGAATGGTCAGGCTAACATCGAGGGTTCAACTCTTAACGAGGGTTCTGTTGAGAACAACGGTGACGCTACTATCACTGGTTCTACTCTTAACGAGGGCGCTGTTGAGAACAACGGTCAGGCAAACGTTAACGGCGGTGACGTACATGACAATGCCATCGAGAACGGCGAGGGTGCTATCGTAGGTAGCCAATCTGCAGATGATCTTAAGCGCGCAATCAAAAACGCTAAGGTAGGCGAGCCTAACGTATTTACTCTTACTGGCAATGTAGAGGGTAATATCGAGGTAATTCAGAAGTCTGGCGTTAAGATTACTATTGATGGAGCTAATTACAAGTTTAATGGTTATATCAAGGTTCACAGCAACTCTAACCACTATGCTGACGCTGCTCTTACTATCAAGAACGTTAACTTCGAGACTAGCTCAACACGTCCAGACAAAGATGGAGATCCATGCTTCAACTTTATCGAGGCTCTCGAGAATGGTTCAGAGCGTTACTCTACAAATATCACTGTAGAGGATTGTACTTTCACTGCTACTGATGCTGCTGTTAACATTGCAGTTGGTCTTCAGATTAAGGCTTCAAAGAACGCTAAGGTATTGAACTGTACTGCAACTGACATGCACTCATTGATTCAGGCACAGAGCTGCGACGAGACAGTTGTAGTTAATGGTTGTACTATCAACGGCAAGAATGGCGTTGCATTCAAGCAGGTTAAGGCTGCAACTGTTGAGGGTACTACTATCACTGCTCTTGAGTATGGTATTCGTTTCGATGGTAACATTGACAACTACGGTATCGTAGTTAAGAACAACGAGATTTCTGCCGCTCAGCCTTTCATCGTACGCAAGATGACTGGCAAGAATAACACCATCGAGTTGGAGGGTGAGAATACTCTTACATCTACTCGTGAGGCATATCAGATTGTTATCACTAACGGTAGCGATGATGCAGCATATGTTGCTCCTACTGGCACATACACATTGACTGGTGCTGATAACTTCATCGTATACCCACGCGATGTTGTTAGCAGCTGGAGCGAGTTCACTACAGCTTTGGCTGACGGCAAGACATTCTTCTTGTTGGCTGAGGATATCACATACGATGCTAACTACCAGTTGCAGAAGGATGTAACTATCGATCTTAATGGTAAGTCTATGACATTGCCTATGATTAATGTTCACTCAATAGCAACTATTAAGAATGGTACTATTAATGGTAAGGTATATGTTCGCAATAACTCTAATGTTACCTTCGATAACGTAACATTCAGTGGTGCTGTAAGCGACAACCTCTCAACAGAGGGTCATATGGCAATTCAGGGTGGTTGTAACTTGTATGTAAAGGATTGTTTGTTCTCTCCAACATCAGTTTCTGGTTCACAGACCAAGCCTCTTTCATTCGAGGGTGGTAGCAGCAATTTGAAGTTTGAGAAGTGTGAGTTCAAGAATAGTCCATACAAGAAGCAGGTTTATTTAAATTCATTGTCAGCTACAGGATCAATAGAGTTTAAAGACTGTAACTTCAACAACAAGACTCCTAACATCATGTTTGCTGCTGCATGCCCATTGACTAACGTGACAATGAGCGGCACTACAAAGTTGAGTAGCGTGACTTTCGAGATTAACCGCGCTAAGGATGCTGTAACTGAGGATGATTTGGCTTACTTGCGAACATTGATTGCTAACAACTCATTCTCAAGCGTACGTGTATTCTACGCAGGTGGTTCAAGTGAGTATATCCGTTAATAAATAGTAAACTAAGCAACACAAAAAAACATACTCGCTTTCATAAATGTTAAGGGTGTTGCTACTGGGGCTGTCCATATCCGGGGACAGCCCCTTATTTGTTTTTTTGGGGCAGGGTGACCGAAAAGACCCAAGTGACCAAAGAGAAGATCGTATCAACCGTTGTCCGAAACCTCGTTTTGGTCTCAGGGATCTCAGGGGTCTGATAGGATTCATGGGGGATGCATACACCGTCATCCCGAGGAGCAAAGCGACGTGGGGATCTCCTTTTGCATGGCGAGAGATTGCCACGTCGGGCAGAGCCTTCCTCGCAATGACGTTGACTCTATCCTCACGCCCTCACAATGACGACACACCCAGCAAACCGTCATCCCCACCAGAACCCACTCCGCGACATCGTTTTGGTCTCAGGGGTCTGATAGAATTCATGGGGGATGCATTCACCGTCATCCCGAGGAGCGAAGCGACGTGGGGATCTCCTTTTGCCTGGCGAGAGATTGCCACGTCGGGCAGAGACCTCCTCGCAATGACGTTGACTCTATCCTCACGCCCTCGCAATGACGCATATTTGAAAGGGATAAAAAATAGGTTCTGGCGAGTTCTATAGCTTATGGTGGGAAGTAGATCCGCATCAAGCCCATAGAACTCACCAGAACCTATCGGTATTTAGTATCTTATGCTTTAAGTCCGTAGCCGCTATCTGCGCTTAAACAGCGAGGGGGTGTAGTCCACGTAGTTGTCGCAATGGCGGCGCACGTACCTTGAGGTCTCGGTAAAATAGTAGTCCTCGGCAACGGTCTTAAGGTGACCCAAAGCGTAGTGTGCCTGAGCCTCGAGCTCGGGGTCGGTAAACATTAGTAGCGCCTCATTGATATAGCTGATAGCCCTATTTTGCACCTCGGTGGTGATGGAATCAGCCGTCCAGTCATTGCCATAGCTAAGGCCATAGTGAGTGAGAGGCCAGCAGTCCTTAATCGAGTTACCCATGCCGATGCCAAACTTAAACTGCAGCTTCGCACGGCGGTTGGGGTCGGTAGTAATGGCCATGCCGCGCTCGAGGGACGCCATAGTAGTGGCAAAGCTATAGCGGAAGTCCATGATTCTCCTACCACTGGTATTGAGAGCGTCGAAGGGGTCGCGATTGAGCGAAACGTTGAGCATATACTCGTAGTCGAGGCTCACAAGGGTGAAGTAGTGCTCGGCCTCCTGGTAGCGCATATGACGCAGGCAGATAGTGCCCACAACATCGTAGAGGAAGTCGCTCGAGGTGTAGCCCACAGCATTGAGGTAGCGGTCGAACTCGGTAATGGGGTTCAGGGCACGCTCGACGTATGCGATAGCGGCATCGGGAGTCTGCGACTCGAACTTATTGAAGAAGTCTGTCGAGTAGTCGATATAGTTGAATATACGGCGCTCCTTACGGTAGTCATCGAGGCTTCCCTCACAGCAATTATAGTAGCCATCCCCATAGCCATAGTCATCGAAGTAGACATAGAAGCCATACTCGATAGTAGGTGCATACTTATAGGGCAGGTACTCGACAAAATTTAGAAGCTGCAGCGCACGCGCGGGGTTACCCATATCGAAATAGCGAGGAGCCACAGTAAACGAGATAATGCGCTTCATAGTGCTAAACCAGTAGTAGTCAGAGAAGTCACCCCAGTAGTACGAGCTTATTTCACCCTTACTCTTACACTCCTGGCACAGGTTATCATCGAGCCACTTAAGTTGCTGATAGAGGTAGACTTCGAACGCATCGTTATAGGTGGCAGTCTGCGCGTCCAAATAGAACTTAAGCACCCCGATAGACTCCTTCATATAGTCCGACGCGGGCTGTGCCTCAGCCATCTCGACATATCTCTTAGCATGGGTAAGTCTACCCTGCTGCGCATAGATGTAGGCAGCGATATAGAGCCACTGTGCGCGGTCAGCACAATTTGGGTTGTTACCAGCCGCGATGGCGAGATCGCGCACGGCGATAAGCTCATCCGTAATCACGGGCTTATCACCCACATCATCGACATTGGGGAAGGTCTCGGCATCGACGATAATCTTACGGATATAGCCACTATACTCCGACAAGGGGGCACCACTACGATAGCTATAGTCTATAATATCTACATTGGTGAGATCCATATCCTCGAGCCGCGCAATGTAGTACATCGAGTTAGTATCACCGCGTGAGGCATATATCATCATCGCAGTATCGGTATCGCCCGTATGGTAGTAGGCACCAGCAACATAGTCGTAGCAGAGGCGGCGCATGAAGTTGTCCTCTGGCAGGAGTGAAATCTCGTCGTTCCACAACTTAAGGCAGTCGTCGTAGCGATTAAGCGTGGTTAGCGCACGTACAGCCTGCAACAGATAGCGGTCGCGAAGGCGTGATGAGGTGCTCGAGAGCGACTCCTCGACAACCTCCTCAAGGGTGATAGGGCCTCCGACCTTCATCGTGGGATAGTACCACTTAGAGCTATATCTAAAGCGTAGCTCCTCATTGCGCTTGGCCAAGAGCAAGAAGTCCATAATCTCGCGGTCGTTGCGCTTGATCCAGTGCGCAAAGGTGTTACTACCATAGTAGACAGCACTGGCGTAGAATGTCTCATACTCCTTGAGGGACATGGTGTAGACCACATACTCGATGTCGCTCAAGGGAATATCCTTATGCGTGAGGCTCTGCCAATGGCGGCAGTTGGTCTCCCTTATGTTGTGCTTCTCGCTCTTTGTGGTGTCTAAGCGAAAGAGCGTAGTGCTATTATATAGTGTCCAGGGGTGCCAACAGGCATTAGCCACAAGAGGCACGATAGCAAGACTAATTGCGAGCAAATATCTCATCGATTTCATCGTCAGTGTAGTTATTGAGTTGTGTAGAATCAAGGTGATAGATAATATTTGACTGGTAGGGCTTGCCAAAGGCCTTTGTCACACGGCGCTTGACCTCCAAAATCTCCTCGGTCGTGGCGCGCTCAACACGCATAGTCTCGTCATCACCGAGCGTAGCACAATCATAGTCGGTAACAAGGTGGCTAAAGCGCCCCTTATTGAAGACCACGCCCCAGCCAAATGTGGGATAAGCATAGTCCAAAGGGAAGGGGTAGTTGCAGTTTTTGAGGTATGGCTCTATGTCGCTGATGTCGAGGATAGAGTTGCGCGTATCAGGGTTGCGGAGGTTGCCCGTATTGTAGAGCATCAGCACACCGCGGTCTGCCGAGGGCGCCTCCTCACGCATCTGGTGCAGGCGTACCGTAACGCTTAGCTTCATGCCGCGCTCGTGGAGCATAAGGCGCGTATGCTCGCAGAGCTCGAAGAAGATATGGCGTGTGCTCTCTGTCCAGTCGCAATCGTATTGTATCTCCTTTATCTCGCCAAGCTCATTGTAGGATGCCATGGCCTCGATACGCTCGATAATAATGTTGGCATAGGACTGCTCGCTACCCTCCATCTGGCGGAGAGCTTCGACGGTGATGTAGGTGACGGGGATCACCTCTACATTGTAGGGCACGGCACTATCGAAGCGCGTAGTGGCAATGGGCACAGCCTCCATGTACTGCTCGATGGTGTTATACTCGGCGGCAATGTCGAAGAGACGGATGTAGAGGCGACCAATGTTGTGGTTCTCCATAAATGCCGACTCTTCGGCGGTTGGGTTGTAGACGCCCTTCCAGTGGTAGATAGCATTGGTAGCCTCCACTTTCTCCCTCTTGGTGCCACCACTACCCTGCGTCGCGTTGCACGCGATAGCCGCAATGAGCATCATGCCCATAGCGGCAAAATGTGTAAGACGATGTTTCATGGTATTTGAGTTTTAATGTTTATTCGTTACACAAATATGCTATAAAAAAACAATACAGCCGAGCCTTTTGAGCTCGACTGTATGAAACCTATTTCGGGGTGTATGAATTACTCGTTGCGATGCAATTTGCTACTCTGCGACCGAGGCCTCTACCCCACTATCCTTGACCCTCCACACGAGGTAGTTGGTGTTCTTGGGCATCTTGCCACGACCCGTGTAGAAGTTGGGCGTGCCAAACTCATGCTTCACGCCATCGCGGTCTATAGCCCAGCCATATGCCTCACTACCAGCGAGGTTTACGGCATTGTCCACACCAAGGTCTACGAGTGCCTGCGTGAAGTCGTGGAAGGACTCCTTCGTGAGGCTCTCTATCATGAATATCTCACCGCGACGCTCACAGATGGCACGGCGCACAGACTTATTTTTTGGCTCGTTAGCGACGAATACTCCATTATCGACCAAGGGGTACTGGCGGAAGAAGTAGCCACCGCTATTTATAGCCTCTTCGAAGAGTGGCGAATTGTCCGCAACGCCCACCGTAACCTCACCATCGATAGAGGCGCAGTAGCCGCGCATAGATAGACCCCAAGCCAAGGGCTCACCCTTGAGGACAAAGGCTCCGAGGATAGCATGGTTGTCGGCGCGTATGAAAGCTGCCTCAGCGGTGTAGACAACATCCTCATCCTCCCTATCCATCTTACCCACATGTAGCGAAAGCTCGGCGTTATGGGGGATGTACAGGCGCAAGGGGACATCATTAATCGTGGTATCGCGCAACTCGGTAAATGCACGCTCACCCTCTGCTACCTTAATGCGCGAGAAGTGCTCTGTATCGACAACATCCTCAACTACTGGTTCAGACTCCTCACCATATATAGGTATCTGCTCCTCAGTTTCGTTATTCTCGGTAAGCGCTGTATTTGGGCGAGCAACCACAAGGGCTACAACACCCGCCACCACAGCAACCACGACAAGTGCCAATATCACAAGGCGCTTGATGTTGCGAGGCTCCTTCGAGTCACCAATGATGCGAATCTCGTCATCACTGATATCGTCATATCTCTGCTTATTACTCATAACTATTTTATGCTCTTTTCAATCTCCTCCTTTAGCTGCTTCAGCGCCTCCTTCGACGCCGACACCGTGTGGCTGAATGTGCGGATGTCGGAGAGGGTTAGCTTCTGCCTTGAGACGTTGATGTAGTAGACATAGGAGCGATTGATGATGATACTCTTACCGATACGGATGAACAACTTGCCAGCATCTTTACCGAGCTGGTCTGATATCATCTTCTCTACCTGGCCAAGCTGATACGACACCATGCGCATCTCTCCATCGGCCTGCACGAGTGTGGAGTAGTTGCCGTCGGAGGAGATATAGACGATGTGCTCGGGTGCTATCTGCACCAGATCGTTTGCTGTCGATATGATTAGTTGCTTTGCCATTTCTCGGTTTTGTTACAACAAAGGTAGCACGCGAAAGTGTTACTGCAAAATTATTTTATATATAATGTATAAAATATGCGATTTTCTGTATGAAATGAGAGGTCTATAAGGGAAGATGGAGGATGAGAACGGGGGCTATAAGGAGTTTTAGGAATTGTAAAAGAAACCACCCAGGGATAGTACATCCCTGGGTGGTTTCTTTTAGGATGTGTCGCTAACGCGCCACTATCATATCAAATTACTCCTCGATAGCCTTAGCAGCCTTCTTACGCTGGCAATCGTATGCGATAGGTGTAGCGATAAATACTGAAGAGTATGTACCGATTACAACACCCAAGATCAACGCGAAGACGAAACCACGGATGGTCTCACCACCGAAGAAGAAGATAGCCAAGAGCGTAACCAAAGTAGTCATTGATGTATTCACGGTACGTGACAATGTAGCGCAGATAGCGTTATCGATGTTGGTCTTGATATCACGCTTAGGATAGAGACCAATGTACTCACGAATACGGTCGAAGATAACCACAGTATCGTTGATAGAGTAACCAATGATTGTAAGGATCGCTGCGATGAACGCCTGGTTAACCTCCATTGCAAAAGGCATCACGCTATAAAGCATAGAGAAGATACCGATTACGAGGAATGCGTTGTGTGCGAGGGCTGCTGTAGCACCCAAAGCCCACTGCCAACGGCGGAAACGGATAGCGATGTAGATACCGATTGCGAGGAGCGAGATAATAACTGCAACTACAGAGTTGCGAGTCATCTCACCAGAGATAGAGCTACCTACCTGCTGGCTGCTCTCGATACCATACTGATGCTCCTTAGTGATAGTACGGAAGTCGTTCAACTCCATCTCCTGATTTGCATAGAGGCCCTTCAATGCGTTGTAGAGAGTCTCCTCGAGGATGTAGTTAGCATTGTTGTTAGCGATCTGCTCGGGTGTAGCTGTATCGTCGAGTACGGGAACAGTAGGCTCGAACTGAGTCTTGATACGGAATTTGTTTTCGTCTGCGTTACCGATACGAGCAACATCTACTGACTTGTTTGCAGCGCTCTCGCCCTCAAATGCAGCCTCGATAGCGTCACGTACATCATCCTCGCTTACATTCTGGTCGAACACAACAACATAGTGGCGACCACCAGTGAAGTCAATACCGAGGTTGAAGCTATTCTCGCGAACTACGATAGAGATGATAGATGCAAGAATGAGGACACCTGAGATGATGTATGAGTACTTACGATTCTCGATGAATGAGAACTTAACATTCTGCAAGAAGTTGTCAGAGAACTTAGATGAGAATGAGCAAACACCACGACGCTCAGCACGCCACTCGATCAATACGCGAGTTACAAGGATAGAGCAGAAGAGTGAAGTGATGATACCAAGCACGAGGGTTGTAGCGAAGCCCTTAACAGGACCTGTACCGAAGAAGAAGAGTACCGCACCAGTGATGATTGTAGTGAGGTTACCGTCGATGATCGCAGAGTAAGCGTTCTTGAAACCATCCTTGATAGCGAGCATCAAGCCCTTACCACCACGCAACTCCTCCTTGATACGCTCGAAGATGATAACGTTAGCATCCACAGCCATACCCATAGTAAGTACGATACCGGCGATACCAGGAAGTGTCAATACTGCGCCTGTAGATACGAGCACACCCATGAGCAACAATACGTTGAACAAAAGTGCGATGTTTGCCATCCAACCAGCTGTTCTGTAGAAGAATGCCATGTAGATGAGTACAAGCACAAATGCGATAGCGAATGAGATAAGACCCGCCATGATAGAGTCAGCACCGAGTGATGGACCAACAACCTCCTGAGAGATGATTGTTGCAGGTGCAGGCACCTTACCAGAGTTCAAAACGTTTGCAAGGTCCTCAGCCTCCTGTGCAGTGAAGCCACCAGTGATTGATGAGCGACCGCCGTCGATACGACCGTTTACGTTAGGAGCAGAGTATACCACGTTATCCATTACGATAGCGAGAGGCTTACCGATGTTCTTCTCAGTGAGGTTACCCCACTCTACAGAAGCCTTGCTGTTCATGGTCATAGATACCTCGAAACCGCCGAACTGGCCAGCCTCAGCCTTAGCCTCAACAATGCCTGAACCATCCATTGCGGGAAGCATACCACCATTGCCCTGGAGTGTGTAGAGAGTGAAGATACCACCACGTGAGCCATCCATTGAGTTCTTGTTTGACCAAGCGAACTTAACCTCACCATCAGTGATCTCGTTCAAAGCCTCCTTAACAGCCTCGTACTCGAGGTACTCGTTGATGAGAGCCATGTTCTGCTTGCTTGCAGCTGCAGCGATGTAACCACCTACGCGAGCAGTCTGAGTCTTACCCTCACGATCCTTGTAGGGGTACTCTGCAACGAGAAGTGAAGAAAATGGGCGAAGCTCAACCTCCTTAACCTCATCAGTCTCAGTCTCCTCAGCCTCCTCAGCAAGAGTAGCTGCTACGAGAGCGTCAGCAGCGCCACCATAGAAGAAGCTGTTGAGCTCGTTGAGCATGTAAGTGTCTACTACAACCTCCCAGAACTCGAGCGATGCAGTTGAAGCAAGAAGCTTAGCTGCGCTCTCAGGGTCGTCAACACCGGGCAACTCAACCAAGATACGGTTTGTGTTGCTGATGCGCTGAATATTGGGCTGGATAACACCGAGAAGGTCGATACGCTCACGAAGAACGCGATCCATGTTCTCTACTGAGCTCTCGATGTAGCTAGTGATAGTCTCAGTAATCTCCTCTGTGTTGGCTGTACCATAGATAGTCTGAAGCTCCTCAGCTGTGAGCTTAGAGAGGTATGCCTTGATAGCATCCTCGTCTGAAGACTTACCCTTAGATGCTGCTACAGCAGCCTCGATGTTTGCAACAAGAGTTGCATCCTTCTTGTCGATACCATCCAAAGCGTGAACGCGAATTGCGTCGGGAGCCTGGATCTCGAGGGTTACGTTCATACCACCCTTGAGGTCAAGACCGAGGTTCAACTCCTTAGCCTTACACTCACCGTAGGTGTAACCCATCCAAACGTTCTCATCCCACTTAGCATCAAGATATGCCTTGGGATCGGGCTGTGCCTCTGCCTCTGCCTCGATGTTGCGAGTAACAAAGGTAAATGACAACTGCCAAATGCAGGCGAGACCTAAGATCAACACCAGCCATTTAATAATACCTTTAATCTGCATTGTTAAAAAGTTTAGTTATTGTTGTTTATGTAATTTTCCGTTTCACGCACCAAAGGCCCATTGTGCAATAGCGCGTTAATCGCGCAAAGATATAAAAAAAATCGCAATCTACAACCGTAGACTGCGATAATTATTAATATTTTTCACTATTTATTGCACTACTTTGTGATAAGCTCTACTACGTAGTCTGCCTTATCCTCGACCTTGCCTACCTCCAAAAGTATGCCACCCTTTACGCGCTGGAACTTCAACTCCTTACCATCCTCGAGAGCCTTAGCCGATAGCACTTTACAATCCAAGGGGAGGTACAACATGTCGTAGCCGAGCTCGAAGACGTGAACATAGAGGCGGTCGCCCTTACGTGTTGTGCAACCCCAATCCTGCTGTGGAATGTCACCCGCCGTAGTGCCATATACCGACTCACCATTTACTGCCATCCACTCACCCATCTCATACATGCGCTCAACAGCAACTGCGGGGAGCTCACCATTGGGCTGAGGACCTACATTAAGAAGCAAGTTAGCACCCTTGCTCGCTGTACTTACGAGGTAGCGGATAAGGGTCTCAGTCGACTTATAGTTCTGATCTACAACCTTATAACCCCACATACCATTCATTGTCTGACAAGTCTCGAGAGGGAGCTTACTAATATCCTGACCCGAGAGGCCATGAGTATTCTCACCAGGAAGGTCACGCTCGAAAATCTGAATATCCTCACCCTCGAAAGGTGTCACGTGGTGGTTGTTTGCCACCATACATGAGGGCTGCAATGAGTGCACAAGAGCATACTGCTCGTCGAGGTGCCAGTCAAAGGGCGTAGCATCCTCCTCATGATCCCACCAGCCATCAAACCACATGGCACGAATAGGGCCATAGTTTGTAAGCAAC
This sequence comes from Alistipes sp., assembly GCA_017558115.1. Taxonomy (GTDB): domain Bacteria; phylum Bacteroidota; class Bacteroidia; order Bacteroidales; family Rikenellaceae; genus Alistipes. Next base: position 2,885 of record JAFYWG010000020.1, on the reverse strand, counting down.
TCTGTAATCTGGTTGTTCATGAAGTTGAAGTAGCTATCCCAACTGATAAGCTTATAGTTGCGTCCTGCAACGCCCCAGCCAGTGCGACCATGAGGATAGTCGTCGCGCGACCAGTCGGCATGCGAGTAGTAGAGGTGCACGGCGATGCCCTGCTTGTGGCACTCGTCGGTCAACTCCTTAAGCACATCGCGCTTAAAAGGTGTTGCATCCACAATGTTAAAATCCGACTCTGCGGTATCCCACATCGAAAAACTATCGTGGTGACGTGTGGTAAAACATACGTACTTAGCACCCGAAGCCTTGATTGCTGCCACCCACTTCTCAGCATCGAAGCGGTGGGGATAGAAGGCATCGGCAGCCTTAGCATACTCATCGCGGTTGATGCCCTGAGCATTCTGCAAGTACCACTCACCCTGGGCATACATGCTGTAGATACCCCAGTGAATGAAGATACCGAAGCGATCCTCGGAGAACTCCTGCTGCGAGCGACGCACCTCCTCAGATGGCTGGTAGCCCTGCGCCGAGAGACTGCAAAGAGCAAACGCCATAAGGAGAACAAGTGTTAAACGTTTCATAGTTATAAGTTTTAGTTAGTTTTGTAATAGATTGTTATTAGGGAATTTTGAGAATTTAGGGAGCTTAGGGAGAACTAAATCGACTCGTTTACCATCTCTCCTTAAACTCCCTAAGTTCCTTAAACTCTCCAAAAAAAAAATTAGTCCATCTTCAATACTGCAAGGAAGGCTGACTGAGGCACCTGAACAGAGCCAATCTGGCGCATACGCTTCTTACCAGCCTTCTGCTTCTCGAGAAGCTTACGCTTACGTGAGATATCACCACCATAACACTTCGCGGTAACATCCTTACGCACAGCCTTCACGGTCTCGCGAGCGATAATCTTAGCACCGATAGCAGCCTGAATAGCGATATCGAACTGCTGGCGAGGGATGAGTTCCTTAAGCTTCTCGCACATCTTGCGGCCAAAATCGTAGGCGTGGTCAGCGTAGATAAGTGACGAGAGAGCATCGACAGCCTCACCGTTGAGCAAAATATCAAGTTTCGCAAGCTTACTGAGCTGATAGCCAGTACGATGGTAGTCGAACGATGCATAGCCCTTAGAGATACTCTTAAGTTTATCGTAGAAGTCGAAGACAATCTCCGAGAGTGGCATCTCGAAGTTTACCTCAACACGATCCTGAGTGATGAACGTCTGGTTCTTCATCACGCCACGCTTGTCGATACAGAGCTTAAGCACGTTGCCGAGGAAGTCGGCCTTGGTGATTATCTGTGCGAGGATATAAGGTTCCTCAATCTTTGCAACCTTAGTAATCTCGGGGAGGCCAGAGGGGTTGTGCACCTCGAGCTCCTCGCCCTGAGTAGTTGTGATGTGGTACGACACGTTGGGCACAGTAGTGATAACATCCATGTCGAACTCGCGGTATAGACGCTCCTGGATAATCTCCATGTGGAGAAGGCCAAGGAAGCCACAACGGAAGCCGAAGCCGAGGGCAAGTGAGCTCTCTGGCTCGAACGTAAGCGATGCGTCGTTAAGCTTGAGCTTCTCGAGCGATGCACGAAGGTCTTCATACTGGTCAGCCTCAACGGGGTAAACACCCGCAAAAACCATAGGCTTTACATCCTCAAATCCGGCGATAGCCTCGCTACATGGATTTGAAACAGAGGTGATAGTATCACCCACCTTAACGTCGGTAGAGTTCTTGATACCCGAGCAGATGTAACCTACGTCACCCGCTTTGATCTCGCTGCGCTCCGACATCTTGAGTTTCAACACACCAATCTCGTCGGCGTCGTACTCACTACCGGTGTTGAAGAACTTAACGTGGTCACCCTTGCGTATTGTGCCGTTCATAACACGGAAATAGGCGATGACACCACGGAAGGGGTTGAACACAGAGTCGAAGATGAGGGCCTGAAGTGGTGCGTTATCATCACCCTCAGGTGCGGGGATACGCTCCACGATAGCCTCGAGGACATCCTCAACGCCCTGACCCGTCTTACCCGATGCCAATAGAATATCCTCCTCCTTGCAGCCGATAAGGTCGATAATCTGATCCTTAACCTCGTCAATCATGGCCGACTCGCAGTCGATCTTATTGAGCACGGGAATAATCTCGAGATCCTGACCAAGTGCAAGGTAGAGGTTCGAGATTGTCTGTGCCTGAATGCCCTGTGTGGCATCCACAACGAGGAGTGCACCCTCGCATGATGCGATGGCACGCGACACCTCGTACGAGAAGTCAACGTGTCCTGGGGTGTCGATAAGGTTGAGCGTGTACTTCTGACCACTACGAGCGTTGTACTCCATCTGGATGGCGTGGCTCTTGATGGTGATACCCTTCTCGCGCTCAAGGTCCATGTCGTCGAGCACCTGTGCCTGCATCTCACGCTGGTTCAAGGTGTTTGTCTTCTCCAAGAGACGGTCGGCAAGGGTACTCTTACCGTGGTCGATGTGTGCTATAATGCAAAAGTTGCGAATGTTCTTCATCTGTCGCGACAACTTAATATTCTATATAATAAATTTAGTCTGCAAATATAGGTATTTTTTACGAGAGTATAAAATCTCATGCCAATAATTTGCGGTAATTCACGAAATTAGGGAGAATAAGGATATTAAGGAGATTAGGGAGATTAGGGAATTTAGAGAGTTTAAGGATAATATATGCCCAGCGCACTGCACCACCCCAAACTCCCTAAATTCCTTAATCACACTAACCACAACCACGATTAGCACTTCTACCAATTTCTTGTCAGAAGGGGTTAGATGTGACGCATCACAAAAGAGACCGCCCAGGGATAGTACGAAGTAGTACAGCCCTGGGTGGTCTACTTTTAGGGATGTGCCGCAGATTGCGGCTTATCACAAG
>JAFYWG010000019.1 GCA_017558115.1 Alistipes sp. | reverse complement strand
TTCCTTAACGACTATGAACTTGCTCGTTAAAAATATAGGTATGCTCGTCGGCATCGACGAGAGTGGTCGCCTCAAGGTTGAGGGTAAGGCTATGGCCGACATCGCAACTTTGGAGAATGCATGGCTACTCACCGATGGCGAGCGTATCAAGGAGTATGGCTCGATGGAGTCGTGTCCCTCAGGTGAGGGATGCGACATCCTCGATGCCGAGGGCGGCTGGCTCTTCCCCTCGTTCTGCGACTCGCACACACATATCGTCTTTGCGGGTAGCCGCGAGCAGGAGTTCTTAGATAAGATTAACGGCCTCTCGTATGAGGAGATTGCAAAGCGCGGAGGTGGCATCCTAAACTCTGCCGACCGCTTGCACGACACTTCGGAGGATGAACTATATCGTCAGGCTATGGAGCGCGTGGATGAGATTATCGCCATGGGCACAGGCCTTGTGGAGATTAAGTCGGGCTACGGCCTCACGTTGGAGGACGAGCTCAAGATATTACGCGTCATCAAGCGCATCCGCGAGACATCGCCCATCGCTGTGCGTGCTACGTTCTTGGGTGCTCACGCCGTGGGTCGCGCCTATAGAGGTCGCCAGGCGGAGTACGTGGACCACGTGTGCAACGACATGATTCCCGCCGTTGCGAAGGAGTGCCTTGCCGACTTCGTAGATGTATTCTGCGACAAGGGCTTCTTCACCGTGGAGGAGACTGCGAAGATTATGAAGGTGGGAGCCAAGTATGGCCTACGTGCTAAGATTCACGCTAATGAGCTCGCCATATCTGGTGGTGTGGAGATTGGCGTGGAGCATAAGGCACTCTCTGTTGACCACCTGGAGTCTATGGGCGACGAGCAGATTGAGGCATTGCGCGGCAGCGAGACTATGCCTACCATGTTGCCTGGTTGTGCCTTCTTCCTCGGTATCACCTACCCTCCCGCACGCAAGATGATTGATGCAGGCCTCGCCGTTGCCCTGGCCTCGGACTTCAACCCAGGCACTGCACCATCGGGTAATATGCGCTTCGTGGTGTCGTTGGGCTCTATAAAGATGAAGATGACCCCTGCCGAGGCACTTAATGCCGCAACGCTCAACAGCGCATGCGCAATGGGTGAGAGCCGCGACTATGGCTCTATCACACGCGGCAAGGTGGCTAACTTCTACATCACTAAGCCTCTTCCATCGCTTGCATGGTTGCCCTACGCCCACCAGACACCCATTATACGTAAGGTAGTGCTTAAGGGCGAGGTGGTTAAATAATTAGTAATAAGAATTTAGAAATTCATAATAGTTATGAAGATTGCTAAATATATGGTTGCAATGCTTGGTGCCGCTGCGATGACTGGTTGCTGCTGCAACGAGTGCAACGACAAGGAGTGCGAGGCAACGACATGTGATGCGGCCTCAACCGAGCAGGTAGTAATCGAGAATATCATGACACGTCGCTCGGTGCGCGACTATAAGGAGGAGCCCGTATGCCGTGAGCAGATGGCAAAGGTGCTCGAATGCGGCATCTACGCCCCCAGCGCCATGAATATGCAGGCGTGGGCAGTGCGCGTGGTGGATTCTCCCGACTTCATTGAGGGCGTTACAGCTATCGCAAAGGAGATGATGCCCCAGATGTGTGAGCAGCCTGGCTTCCGCAACTTCTTCCGCAATGCTCCCACCGTAGCGTTTATTGCTGTTCCAGATGAGAGCTATAGCGGTGAGTTCGACTCAGGTCTCTTGGCCCAGAACATGATGCTCTCGGCATGGAGCATGGGCATCGGCTCGTGCTGCTTGGGTAGCGTCATTCCCGTTATGAACTCGGAGGCGGCAAAGCCCTATGTAGAGCGTTTGAACCTCCCCGAGGGTTACCACTTGCAGTTAGCCATCGCCTTTGGCTATCCCGCAGGTGAGAATCCCGAGGCTCCAGAGAGAGACTACTCTAAGGCATTCTACGTTGAGTAATTTCTTGTGATAAGGCGGACATCTACTGCCGCTAACAAAAAGTCCCGACAATGAGCAGTACGCATTAGTACAGCCCATCGTCGGGATTTTTGTCGAGCATTGTATCTGCAGCCTTCTGACAAGAAATTTATCTCATCGAATCATTGCGCCTTCCCTTTTATTTCTCCCACTCGAACTTTTCGATGTTGGCATCGGGTGCCTTCCACGATGGCTTGCGCATACCATATATAATATAAGGTATAACCACAAAGACGATAGCACCTATAATCAGCACGCTAAACCACACTGTGTTGCTACCCACGGCAATCTGCGAGGGTGGAATGAAACTCAACACGAATGCCAGCAACGAGCCACAGAAGCCCAAGCCTCCCAACAACCACATCAGGCCGTTGCCCTTAGCACCGAGACGGAAGGGACGCTCAATCTTGGGAAGTGTGTAGCGTAGCTTGATGGCCGAGGCAAACATCAACATATACATTATAAGGTACAAAAGCACAGTGAGCTGCGACAAAATCTGATAAAAACTCTGCACTGAGGGCATTACCACGAAGAGCATTCCGAGGATTGTCACAATCACACCCTGCACCATAAGGATGTTACGCTGCACGCCGCGCTTGTTTGTCTTCTGGAAGAATGGGGGCAGATATCCTGCACGACCCACGGTAAAGATACCCTTCGAGGGGCCTGCCACCCATGTCAACACGCCTGCCAAGACACCAAACACTAAGGCAATGGCAATGATAGGTCCCATCCACGAAAGCTTAACAAATTTGAAGTAGCTATCGAAACCTATAAGCAGCGTCTGCGTGAGGCTAATATCCTTCGCTGGCACAATGATACCGAGCGAGAATGTGCCGAGGATGAAGATAAGCACCGTAACGAGCGAGCCGATGATGATGGCACGAGGATAGTTGCGCTTGGGGTTGTCTACCTCCATAACGTGAATACCCATCATCTCCATGCCGGCATAGAAGAGGAAGATGCTACTTGCCAACACAAGATTATTGAAGTTCGTAAGGTCGGGGAAGAAGCTCTCCTTCATATTGAGGTTGTTCTGACCACCCATAGAGAGATAGACAATAGCGAGGATGATGAGGAGTGCCGCGGGAATGATAGTGCCTATGATACCACCCCACTTACTCACCTTACCTACCCAGCCAATGCCACGCAACGAGATAAATGTCGCAGCCCAGTATATAGCCAAAACCACCACGAGCGTAAAGATACGATTCGAGGCGAGTGCTGCATCTGTCGAAGGGTCTACACCTATGTAGGCAATGCTCACAGCACCAAACGTCAGCACCGTGGGATACCATATCGTCGACTGTATCCACTGCAACCATATCGCGAGGAAGCCCGTGCGCGCACCAAAGGCCTCGCCCACCCAACGAAATACACCACCTTGCTTTGCCGAAAACATCGCCGCAAGCTCCGCCGCAACCATCGCCGTAGGGATTAGGAATACGATGGCGGCAAAGAGGTAGTAGAATGCCGAGGCTGGACCATATATAGCCTCTGTCGCGAGGCCACGCAGGCTCACCACCGCCGTGATGTTCATAATGGCGAGCGTCATGACGCTCAAACCACTCTTTGTTGTGTTTGTTGTATTACTCTGCATATCACACTAAGTTTTATGTTTGCTCGCTTGCAGTGCAATTTGCGTGCTAAAACACAAAATGAAAACAAACATCACCGTAAATCGCTATTACACAGAGTATTACAACCTTAGAATCTTATCACACTCGTAACTACCTGATTATCAACACTATGAAAAACTAACAAAATCACAAATCGTAACACACTGATAATCAGAACCAATCAACCACTATCTCGGAAAAATATTTGCGCTAAAAATTTGGTTTTGCAACGCACAGGCAGTAACTTTGCAATAACGAAAACAACAAAAAACTACAACTATGAGACGCTTTTATATTATGGTAGCGATAGCGGCACTTTCGCTTGCAGCATGTAACAATGAGGCAGAAAGCCGTTGGGAGAGTTGGATGGATAATGTGCCAGGCCTCGAGAATAACAAAGACTCCGAAACTGGCGAGAGCTACACATCATACATGGGACACCCAATGCCCTTGGCAGAGGATACCTACAATAGAATGATGGGGTTGTTGAACCTTGCCTCAACACAGCAGGGGGCTATTGACGACAAGCTCTTTGTCGAAATGCTCACATCTAACCCGCTTATGACAGAGGATATATTTATGGCAGATGTGTGGGGAGGCGAAAATATGGAGTGGTATGGCATATATGATTACGTAGGAATATCATATGGTGGCATCATACAGGCAAACGAGGATGGCACGATTACATCATTCTATGGTCCTGCAGAGCATGAGATAGAAGTTGAATACCACATGTCACTAATAGGTATCAAGGGCTTCTACACAACCTACTATTGGGAGTATAATGCAGATAGCAACATCCTTATATCATCGTACAACAAAACAAGCGAGAAAATGACAGCACAGTTGCTATACTTTGATGGCAGCCAGGCCGTTATGGTGGGTCAGATTGCGGGAATCTCTAATACAGCAACTGGCATAAAGGGTGGTAGCGATGTATACACTGAGTTTGAGCTCCACCATCTTAAATTCGGTGAGGATGGCAAAAAATCTACCGAGGATTATGCCATGAGCTACACATATGAGTACCTACGTACGCTATGCGACGTGGAGCAGCAGTTGGAGGAGATACTCCTCTACAACAGCGACTTTGATGCTAATGCTATTGCCGAGGAACTTACCAACAGCATGTGGCGTGAGTGCGGATATGTTGGCTACTACGATGAGACACGCAGATATATCGAGGACCTTTATGCTTGGATGGATGAGATGTATTGCGAGGGTTACCCCATCTCTGACTACACATTCAACGCCGAGGGTAGTGGAAACCAATATCACCCCTCTACCACAGGTCCGGATGAGCATGTAAATATGACATTTATCTGGGAATTTGACCCTGAGACAAGAGTTCTAACCATCAACTACGATGAGTACAACACAGATTTTGTAGCAACCATAGTGGCATATATGGAGTTTGAGTCGGAAAAGTATATGGTGTTGGATATTGCTAATAGCACCGAGCGTTTAGTAATTAAAAAAGTAGAGTAATTACAACATAAAAAGGAGGGGCTGTCCAACAATAAAGTGGACAACCCCATATTTGTGAGAAGTTGTATAACAAGAGCTAATTTTAGGCTTGCGAAGCTCGAAAAAGCGGAGTTTACTCTACGTAAATGAGCATTTTGAGAGCGAGCGTAACGACAAAGTAGCCTTGTTAGACAACTTCTTGTATATCGTAGCTTATACTACTTTACGCGTATCATATTGATGCCGTCGCGGATGGGTACAATGACATTATCCACGCGTGCATCATCTGCCACCATGCGGTTGAACTCCACAATAGCCTCCGTGTGGCGGTCGTTGTGAGCAATGGGCTCTGCCACCTTGCCATACCATAGGATGTTGTCGGCAAGCATCACCGAACCGCTACGCACATAGCCACCATCCATAAGCATATTGTAGTATGCAGGGTACTCGCGCTTATCGCCATCAATAAACACCATGTCGTAGACCTCACCGAGCTGGGGTACAACGTCGAGTGCCGAACCTACATGCTGACGTATGCGGTGGCCATATCCCGACTGCTCGAAGTACTTGGCGGCAATATCCTCCAACTCATCATCTACCTCAATAGTATCAAGGATAGCGTCATCCTCCAAGCCTCGCGCGATGCTCAGTGCCGAGTAGCCAGTAAATGTGCCAATCTCCAAGACTCGCTTGGGGCGCATCATACGCACGAGCATCTCGAGGAGCTTGCCCTGCAGGTGCCCTGAAATCATGCGAGGGTTGATAACGCGCAGATATGTCTCACGCTCGAGGCGATGCATAAGGTCATCCTCGGGCTTGGTGTTGTCTAAAATGTATTGTTCTAACTTATCCATATAAATCGTCATTGCTAAGAATTGCACCTTAAGACACTCCTAATACCTATACCTTCTGGTAGAGATGGAGCATCATTACTTATATATGAGCCTTGAGAGGTTGCCGAGGCAGTCGGCGGCTACGTCGCAAATCTGTGTGGCTGTGATTGCCATAACCTTCTTGTAGGCCTCCTCCAACGTGTCAATATCCTTATACAACAAATAGCTCTTGCCCGCACCTAACATATATCCCTCATTGGCCTCCATGGCGATGGCCATCTGTGCAACAAACTGGCGCTTAGCAATAGCAAGGCGGCGGGGTGTGATATGCTCGCGACAGAGGCGATACACCTCCCTCTCGATAAGTTCCACACACTGCGCAGCATTGTCATGATCCGACGAGAAGTATATGCCCACAATACCAGTATCGGAGTAGGGCGTGTAGGTTGCTTCGACGTTATAAGACAGGCCATGCTTCTCTCTTAATAGAATGTTAAGCAGCGAGTTAGCCGAAGGACCACCCAGGATATTTAGCGCCAAGGCGAGGGGCAAGCGGCGCTCATCGCGTATGCTATAGCCACGCGTGCCGATGATGCCATGAGCCTGATGCGTATGGCGCGATAGACGCTGGTCGAATGCCTCGTATGGCGCAGGGGCTACGCGCTCAAACTCTCGCTTCGTGGGCGCAACAGAGCCGATGAAGCGCTCCGCAACGCTCTGTGCAGTGGCGGCAGAGAAGTTACCGATGGAGGAGAAGACCATCTGGTCGGTGGTGTAGGTGCGACCCACAAACAAGCGCATATTTTCTGTTGTGATACGCGCAATGGTAGCCTTCGAGCCAAGAATGTTATGACCGAGCTCCGAGCCCTTAAATATCAAGTCCTCGAAGTCGTCGTAGATACGCTCTGAGGGAGAGTCCTTATATGAGTTAATCTCGTCGGCGATAACCTCGCGCTCCTTAGCAAGCTCTCGCTCCGGAAACGTAGAGTTAAATATCACATCGCCAATGAGTTCTACGGCGCGCGACAGATCGCGACGCATCACCGTAGCGTGCAGCGTCGTATCCTCCTTCGTAGTGTAGGCATTGAGCTCACCTCCAAGGTTTTCGAGGCGACAGTTCACCTGGTGCGCCTTGCGGCGTGCGGTGCCCTTGAATAGGGCGTGCTCCACAAAGTGCGCAATGCCATACTCGCCACGTAACTCATCGCGCGAGCCAGCATTTACAACCATAGCACAGTGGGTAACACCACTACGTACCTGGCGGTGTATGCCTCTAATGCCATTAGAGAGTGTATATGTCTCAAACTCTTTCATTCTGATGCTTTCGTAAATATTGGCCTGTGTAGCTCTCCTCACACTCCATAACCCTCTCGGGAGTGCCCGAGACAACTACCCTACCGCCCTCCGAGCCCGCCTCGGGGCCGAGATCGATAACCCAGTCGGCGCACTTGATGACATCCATATTGTGCTCCACAACTACCACCGTGTGGCCGCGCTCGATAAGCGCATCAAAGGCACCCAACAGACGGCGTATATCGTGGAAATGAAGGCCCGTAGTGGGCTCGTCGAAGATAAACATAACGCGCTCCGAAGACTTATCCTTCGTGAGGAACGACGCGAGCTTAACGCGCTGCGACTCGCCACCCGATAGTGTTGAAGAGGATTGTCCGAGCTTCACGTAACCGAGACCTACCTGCTGCAGAGGCAAGATGCGCTCGACGATACGCTTGCACGTGTTATTCGACTTATCCTCAGCAAAGAACTCAACAGCCTCATCCACAGACATATTGAGTATGTCATATATATTCTTTCCGCGGTATTTAACCTCAAGGATTTCGGGCTTAAAACGCATGCCACGGCACGCCTCGCACTGCAACTCTACATCTGCCATAAACTGCATGCCCACCTTGATGACACCCTCTCCCTCGCACTCCTCGCAACGGCCACCAGGCATATTGAAGGAGAAGGCCGTGGCAGCGATACCCGTATGCTTAGAGTAGGGCTGGTCAGCAAACAGCTTGCGTATCTCGTCGTAGGCCTTGATGTAGGTCACGGGATTTGAGCGCGTAGACTTGCCGATGGGCGACTGCGACACCATCTCCACACTCTGCAACTGTCGGCTGTCTACATCTATGCCGTCGTGGTCGCCAGGTGTGAGCGTCGTCTCGGATATCTTACGCTTTAGCGCGGGAAAGAGCACATCGTCAGCCAACGACGACTTACCCGAACCCGAAACACCCGTAATGCAAGTAAGCACGCCGAGCGGAATATCTACGTCAATGTTTTTTAGGTTATTATGTCGTGCACCTCGCACCCTGACAACACCCGCATGGGCACGTCGGCGCTGTGGCACCTCTATAGTGCGCTTACCCGTAAGGTACTCCGCAGTCAATGAGTGCTTAGCCTCGCCGATCTTCTCCGCGGGGCCGCTATATACAACCTCACCACCGCCAACACCCGCCTCAGGGCCGATGTCGACAATCCAGTCGGCAGCACGCATCACCTCCTCCTCATGCTCCACGACGATTACCGTGTTGTCCAAGTCGCGCAACTGCTTTAACACACCAATTAGGCGGTTTGTATCTCTTGGATGTAGGCCAATGCTCGGCTCATCGAGGATATACATCGAACCTACAAGGTTGCTACCCAACGACGTAGAGAGGTTTATGCGCTGCGACTCGCCACCCGACAAGGTCACCGACAAGCGGTCGAGAGTCAGGTAGTGAAGTCCCACCTCCATAAGGTAGCCCAAACGGCTACGAATCTCTTTAAGCACGCGCTCCGCAGTCTTTGTGTCGTGCTCGTCGAGCTGCAACTCGGCAAAAAAGCGCGACAACTCACCCACGGTCATCTGCACGAGTTCGGCAATATTGCGCCCGCCCACCTTTACAAACATCGCCTCACGACGTAGGCGGTTGCCATGACACTCGGGGCAGAGCGTCTTACCCATATATCGCGACTTTAGCACCCTATACTGCACCTTATGACGCTGTGTATCAACATAGTCAAAAAAGGCATCTATGCCATAGAAGGCATCTGTGCCATGCCATAACATATCGCGCTCGGCATCGGTTAGTGCATGGTATGGGGTATGAATGGGGAAGTTGCACTTTGCGGCATTGAGCACCACATCCTGCTTCCACTTGCTCATAGTAACACCATTCCAGCACACCACAGCACCCTCGTAGACGCTCTTCGACTTATCGGGCACAACAAGGTTTTCGTCGATGCCCATAACCTTGCCATAACCCTCGCACACGGGGCATGCGCCAACAGGGTTGTTGAATGAGAATAGATGCTCCGTAGGGCGCTCAAAGACAACACCCTCCTCATCATAGCGAGACGAGTAAGTTTGAACCCTATCGGTTATGATATGCACAACGCCCGAGCCATAGCCCATGGCGCGTGCCACAGAGTCTGTAATACGCGACACCACATCCTGCTCGTGGCTAATGATGATGCGGTCGACGACAATCATCAAATCGTCGAGCGACATATCGGCACTCACCTGGGGCATAAACTCCTCGACAAGCATCACCTCGCCACGATAGCGCACGCGGTTTACACCATCCTCCATAAGCGTGAGGATGCGCTCCACGATGCCCTCGGAGTGTTTCAAAAGTAGTGGCGCAGCCACAATGAGTCTCTCACCATCCTGCATCGCAAGCACCCGATCTACCACGTCGTCAACCTCGTAGCAACGAATCTCAAGGCCCGTGGTGGGCGAATAGGTGCGACCTACGCGCGCAAAGAGAAGTTTGAGGTAGTCATAAATCTCGGTCGTAGTGCCTACCGTAGAGCGTGGGTTGCGCGAGATGACCTTCTGCTCGATGGCAATAGCGGGGGCAATGCCCTCAATCATATCTACATCGGGCTTCTCGACACGTCCCAAGAACTGACGTGCATATGCCGATAGGCTCTCTACGTAGCGACGCTGACCCTCCGCAAAGATGGTATCGAAGGCCAATGTCGACTTTCCCGAGCCCGACAAACCTGTCACCACGACGAGGTTGTTGTGGGGAATTTCGACATCAACATTCTTAAGGTTATGCACCCTCGCACCCTTTATGACTATTTTGTTATCCACGTATTTTATATTATTCCGTATACCAAATTTACATTGTCAATAGTCGGCTTCAAGGAGATTCTTCACTTTGTTCAGAATGACATCTAAGGCTCTGTCACCTCTATAATTGCGCTATCTACCTTACCAAGCCTACCAATTAACTCTGCCGACTCAGACTCGCGCACCAAGAGGCGCATTTTGCAGGCGTTGTCAAACTCCTGACTCACTACGCGTGGCTGCAGATCCTTGACAATGCGCATAACGTCGTTCATAACGAAGTAGGAAAACTCCACATCGACAGTCACATCCACCGTCTTCTCGATTATCTCACACTCGGCCAAAACCTGTGCCGTAGACTCCTTATATGCCGCGATAAGACCTGGCACACCGAGTTTGGTGCCACCAAAGTAGCGCACTACAACGACCAAAATATTGGTCACCTCGTTCGAGAGCAGCTGACCGAGAATGGGCTTACCCGCAGTTGATGAGGGCTCGCCATCGTCATTTGCTCTAAACTGCTCGCCATGAGGGCCTAAGCGCCAAGCATAGCAGTGGTGCGTAGCATCAAACCACCTCTTACGCAGTGCGTCGAGGTGTTCCTTGATCTCGCCCTCAGTCTCAACTGGATAGGCATAGACCAAGAACTTACTACTAAGCTGACGATAGGTCGTCTCCGCCGCGCGGGCTATGGTTTTATAGCTATCTGATGCCACAATCGATTTCCTTTACTCAATTCTTGTAAAAATACGATCCCAACGAATGCCGCCACCATTGGGGTCTACCGAGAACCATACAAATGCAGCCTTACCCACGATATGATCCTCGGGCACAAAGCCCCAGAAGCGTGAGTCGAGCGACTCGTGACGGTTGTCACCCATCATGAAGTAGTAGTCCATAAGGAATGTGTACTCGGTAGCCTCCTTGCCATCTATAAACACCTTACCATCCTGCTGCTTCACGGCACGCTGCTCGTAGACCGCGATACAACGGCCATACATAGCCATATTCTCGGGCGTAAGCTCAATGGTAGCACCCGCCTTAGGCACCCATACGGGGCCGAAATTATCGAGATCCCACTTAGATACCTCACCCACAGTCAAATGGGGAATGAGCATACCACGATCGCCCTCGCTCAGCTTACCTGCCTTAACGGGGTTCTGATCAGCATAGTTGGCAATCTCGCTATCCATAATAGGGCGCTCCAACGCGATAGCTCTACCAGTATCACCATTAGCATAGATATACTGGCGCGTAGCCACGGCACGCTCCTTAACACCATCGGTATATACCACGCCATCAACAACTACGAGTGAGTCACCCGCAACTGCAACACAACGCTTGATATAGTTCTCCTTCTTATCCAAGGGGCGCACAGCGATAGTGTAGTTCTTTTTTAGATACTCGCGACGCTCCTCCGCTGTAGAGCCAAAATCATCGTTACGCAACAACTCGTAGTAGCTCATTGCTGGCTGCTCCATAACTACAGTATCTCCCTCGGGGAAGTTAAACACCACGACATCGCCTCGCTTAACCTGGTCAGTTCCCGCAAGACGGCGATATGAACGCTCCCAAGCAGTTGAGAATGAAGGCTTAGTATCGTTCAAAGGCATGGTGTTGTGCACAAAGGGGAACGACAAGGGCGTCATGGGCACACGAGGGCCATACGATACCTTATTTACAAGGATATAGTCTCCCGCCATAAGCGTGCTCTCCATTGATCCTGTGGGGATTACGAACATCTGGAACCAGTACAACTGGATAAGCGTAGCCACCACCGTAGCAAAGATAATGGCATGCACCCAACTGTATAGCCACTTATAGATTGTCGTCTCCTCCTTAATCTCATTCCATAGCGCATAGCCAAATACCAATGCCACAACGAACCAGAGAACCACCTCCGAGCTGTTCCACCTAAAGAAGAGCATGTAGACAAGTACGCCCACGATAATTGCAAAGACAAGGGCACACCACACACCCCAGGCTATACGCCACCATGAGTACCTCGTCACCATCTTGTGGTGCAAGCCCGCGATGCGCTTCGAAATGTAGTAGTCGTAGATGAGTGGCAATGTCACAAATAGCGACCACCATGCACCATACCATATTGCGAAGAGTGTAACGATAATCGCCACACAGCTAAACAACACCCAACGATTTGTCACACAATCCCTTACCTTACCGTATATCTCCTTAATTTTCTTCATAAGCCTATATGTTAACGTTTGCACTACAATAGGTCATCCATGGTGTGAACACCCTGCTTATCGGCCAAGTACTCACCCGCGACAACGGCACCCATAGCCAAGGCGCGGCGATTGACAATAGAGTGCTTAAGTTGCAAGAAGTCATCCACAGAGGTATATGTAATGGTGTGAATGCCTGGCACCATGCCCTCGCGGAACGACTCTATCTCGAGCTGAGCGTCACACTCTGGTTTGCTATTTACCCACTCGCTCTTGCGGTCGAGGTTTTCGATGATACCCTCGGCAAGTGTTATTGCAGTACCGCTGGGGGCATCCTTCTTCCACATATGGTGTGTCTCCTCTATGCGCACGTCATACTCCTTGTGGGGATTCATCAACTCGGCAAGACGCTTGTTGAGCTTAAACATCATGTTTACACCTATCGAGAAGTTAGAGGCGTAGAAGAGTGCGCCACCCATTGTTGCCGCCTTCTGCTTCATCTCTGCAAGGTTCTCGAGCCAACCCGTAGTGCCACATACAACTCTACCACCCGCCTCAAGCACCGTACGCACATTCTGTGTTGCAGTGTCGGGCGTCGTAAACTCGAAGCACACATCAATACCCTTAAGATTCTCAGCAATAAGCTCTTCTGCATTCGCCTCGTCAATAATAAGGGCTACACTATGACCACGCTCCTCGAGTATACGCTCAATCTCACGTCCCATCTTACCATGGCCTATAATTGCACATTTCATACTATTGTATTTTATTTTTACTATCTAAATTACCTCATGCCACACCAATAACTTTAGATATGGCTATATTCGTGGTAAAGTTACGAAAAAAATCGAGAACACGGTTAAGGAGTTTAGAAATTTAGAGAATTAGAGGAGTTTAAGGAATTTAAGGAGAGACACCATACCCTAAACTCTCTAAATTCCACAAAGCGGCAACATCAATTAGAACTGAGACCCAATTTCTTGTCGGAAGGGGTTAGATGTGGTCTATCGCAAAAGAAGATCCCCTCGGGATAGTACTAATAGTACAGCCCGAGGGGTCTTACTTTTGGGATGGGTCGCAGATGACCCCTTATCACAAGAAATTATTTCACCTCCTCAAACTCCACATCCTCAGGCTGCGCCTGCTGCTGGCCGGCACCCTGACCTGCGTTAGGGTTGCCCTGTGCCTGCTGCTGCGCCTGCTGCTGAGCGTAGATGTCCTGAGATGCAGCCTGCCATGCGGCGTTAAGTGCCTCAATAGCAGTGTCGATAGCTGCGATATCCTGAGCCTTGTGTGCCTCCTTAAGCTTGCCGAGAGCATCCTCGATAGCAGCCTTCTTATCTGCAGGCAACTTGTCGCCATACTCCTTGAGCTGCTTCTCTGTTGCGAAGATGTTAGAGTCTGCAGCGTTGATCTTCTCAATGCGCTCCTTCTCCTTCTTATCCTTCTCCTCGTTAGCCTTAGCCTCGTCACGCATGCGCTGGATCTCTGCGTCAGTAAGACCGCTTGAAGCCTCAATGCGAATCTTCTGCTCCTTACCTGTGCCGAGGTCCTTAGCCGATACGTTAAGGATACCGTTAGCGTCGATATCGAAAGAGACCTCAATCTGTGGCACGCCACGTGGTGCGGCAGGGATGCCATCGAGGTGGAAGCGACCGATAGACTTGTTGTCAGCAGCCATAGCACGCTCACCCTGACATACGTTGATATCTACTGAAGGCTGGTTGTCCGCAGCTGTAGAGAACACCTGGCTCTTACGTGTAGGAATTGTAGTGTTTGCCTCGATGAGCTTTGTCATCACACCACCAAGAGTCTCAATACCGAGTGAGAGGGGAGTAACGTCGAGGAGGAGAACGTCCTTAACCTCACCTGTGAGCACACCACCCTGGATTGCAGCACCTACAGCAACCACCTCATCGGGATTTACTGAGCGGTTAGGGGTCTTACCGAAGAACTCCTCTACTACGCGCTGAATTGCAGGAATACGTGTTGAACCACCTACGAGGATAACCTCATCAATCTGACCAGCCTGGAGACCTGCATCACGAAGTGCAATGCGACAAGGCTCGATAGTCTTCTGTACGAGATGGTCGCAGAGCTGCTCAAACTTAGCACGTGTGAGTGTCATCACAAGATGCTGAGGAATGCCGTTTACAGGCATGATGTATGGGAGATTGATGTCGGTTGTTGTAGCCGAAGAGAGTTCAATCTTAGCCTTCTCAGCAGCCTCCTTCAAGCGCTGAAGTGCCATAGGATCCTGGCGAAGGTCGATGTGGTGCTCAGCCTTGAATGCCTCTGCCATGTAGTCGATGAGCACGTGGTCAAAGTCATCACCACCGAGGTGAGTATCACCATTTGTAGACTTAACCTCGAATACGCCATCACCAAGCTCGAGGATAGAGATATCGAATGTACCACCACCGAGGTCGTATACCGCAATCTTCATATCATCCTGCTTCTTGTCGAGACCGTATGCCAACGCTGCCGCTGTAGGCTCGTTGATGATACGACGCACCTTCAAACCTGCAATCTCACCAGCCTCCTTAGTTGCCTGACGCTGTGAGTCAGAGAAGTATGCAGGAACGGTGATAACGGCCTCTGTCACCTCCTGACCGAGGTAATCCTCAGCTGTCTTCTTCATCTTCTGGAGTGTGATAGCCGAAATCTCCTGTGGAGTGTACTGACGGCCATCAATCTCTACGCGAGGAGTGTTGTTATCACCCTTAACGATTGTGTAGGGAGCACGCGCGATGTCTGATGCAACGTTGTCGTAACGCTCACCCATGAAGCGCTTGATAGAGAATACTGTACGCTTGGGGTTTGTGATCGCCTGACGCTTTGCTGGATCACCTACCTTACGCTCGCCACCCTCTGTGAATGCCACTACTGAGGGAGTTGTACGATGACCCTCAGCGTTTGGAATTACAACGGGCTCGTTACCCTCCATTACAGATACACATGAGTTTGTTGTACCTAAATCAATACCAATAATCTTGCTCATAGTTTTAATTGTTTTATTTGTTTGTTACTTATTTTACACTTTTGGGGGCCGAGCCATTAGTAGCGCTCGACGATATGATAATAGGCAAACGATGTACCAAACAAAAAAACTCACAAAAAGTGGCATAAATATCTCTGGCACACTGCCACCACTGCCATTTGCACACATCGTACATGACATTTTGTCAGCCAACTTCCATTTTACATTACCATAATGTCACCATGCCAAATAAAATAGCCCGACCTTATGGCCGGGCTGAACTGCAACTATTATAACTAATACTTGAAAGATATCTACTACTTAATCGTTCTGTAACAAGTCTCGATACCATCCTTTGAATTGCTCAAATAGAGCTTGCCATCCGCAAAGCGATAGTACTTTTTCGATGGAACAGCATTCATGTTTTCTGCACTTGAGATGTATAGAACATCATCATCGAAAGTGTACTTAAACCATTGTGAATACGAAGGACCCTCAATGGGTGCTGCATTGGGATTATCATATTTGCTATAATACATAAAACCATCCGTAGGTGTCACAAACTTAATGTGGTCATCGTAGTAATACTCATCATCTTTGCGAGTTGTACTCCAGTCACCAATAAAGCGGCGGTCAGCATCAGGCCTCTTGTGGTACACAACCATGCCATTCTCAGCTTCTTCGACATAGAAAGTAATCGCATTTGACTCCACGCGGTATTTTACTTCGCAGGGCTCTTCGCCAGTATAAGTAATGCGTAAAATATCACCATCACACTCATAAGTTAGACCACAACGGCTCATTGATATTCTGCGACCAGAAGATACTTCATATTCATCAGTTGTACGATAACCAGTACCATCCTCCACAAAACGGAATGTAGACTCATATACTAAATCGCCGAGAAAGCTATCGATTTCGCCATCATGCACCCACAAACCCACAATATCACTCCTCAATGCGCTTACATTTGACTGCACATCTGAAGGAGTTTCATCCACAGGCTTCTTAGACTCATTAGAAGCAACTTCCCTCTCGCACGACATTGCCACGCCCACTACAGCAAGCATCAACAAAAATTTAACGTACTTTTTCATAATAATAAGGTTTTAAGGTTAATGTTTTCGCATTATACCATAAGATATAGTCTTTTAATACAACTATAGAACTTATGGCATAACTATCCCATTTTCACAAATATAGCATATTAAAAAGCTAAAAACAAATTTTCACTTATAAAATTACCCCCCCCCTATAAATTTTTCTTATATTATTGATTTCATGGACTTTACACGTTTTTGTTCATATTTTTAAATTCTATAACTTTAAAGCAGAATAGCACCGTTTAGAAACATTAGATAAAAAAATGGTTTCGCACTACACAGAAATAAATAGGTATTATTTCGCTATTTTAACGAAATGCTTCAGGCGGAAGCATTTAGCAACTAAAGGTCTCCTGTCTCTCTGTACTCACTCTCTGCGAAATCACAATGTCATCCTGAACGGAGTAAAGGATCTCCTCATTGTCCACTCGCTCTGCGCGCTATTAGTCTACTCACTACATTGGCTGCTCGTCCGGTCGTCGTTTTGTCTGTTCGTCCTCATCCTCCCTCGGTCTCAGGGTCTCTCGGTCTTTTGGACTCTCTACATCAGCGCAATGTCATGCTGAGCTTGTTGAAGCATCTCCTCGAAGCCGACCAGCGACAACGCACATAACGTATTACCAACGAGGAGATTCTTCACTTCGTTCAGAATGACAACGTATAGCGACAACATACTCTGAATGTCATCCTGAGCGCAAGCGAAGGATCTCCCAGTTTCAAGAGGGCCGACGGTAGTACTGTCTGAGAGATTCTTCACTTCGTTCAGAATGACAACGTATAGCGACAACATACTCTGAATGTCATGCTGAGCTTGTCGAAGCATCTCCTCGAAGCCGACCAGAGACAACGCACATAACGTATTGTCATTGAGGAGATTCTTCACTACGTTCAGAATGACAACTTATAGCGACAACATACTCTGAATGTCATGCTGAGCTTGTCGAAGCATCTCCTCGAAGCCGACCAGAGACAACGCACATAACGTATTGTCATTGA
>JAFYWG010000018.1 GCA_017558115.1 Alistipes sp. | reverse complement strand
TTGAGAACAAGTAATCACACCTTGTGATAGCGGCGCATCTGCGACGCTTCAATCAAAACCCCGAATGGGACGTACGCCAGTACTACCCATCCGGGGTTTTCTCATGTCAGCGCCACATCTGCACCACTCTGACAAGGTGTGCGGCCTACCGCTATAGGGGGTATTGTTACTTCACGGGCTGTACGTCAAAGTACTATCCCGTGGGGTTCTTCTTTTGCGATATAACACTACCACACCACTCTGACGACAAATTCATTTCGAAATTACACCTTGTGATAGTGGCGCGTTAGCGGCACATCCCAGAATGTTAACCACCGGTTCGCCTGGGTGGTTTTTCTTATTTAGAAGGTTTAGGGAATTTAAGGAGTTTAGGGTTTCGCAAGAACCTTATCTCCCAAATTCCCTAAACTCTTTAATCTCCCTATATACCTACTTATATATAGGATAGTATGGTATGGTCCACTCATCCTTCAGCTCGCTCATGTCGTTGGAGTTGAAGAATTGCACCTTGCCGCCCTGACTAAATTGAGAGTAGGGATTTTGGAGCGCTCCCCTCTCATACTTCATCCACTGCTTCTTCGTAATCTGCTTCGTGCTCCACTTATAGAGTCTCATCTCCTCGCTCTCCTTGACTATGCCCTCCATCTCGAAGCGAAAATCGCCTTCGCTCTCCTCGGCAAGGAGTATTAGTCCTGGCAGTCCGCGCAGCAGCCATGGTCCCTCTGAGATGGGTATCTCCATCGTAAACCATACATTCCATTTGCGACCCTCAAATATGGCGCTCGCCTTGGCGCAGTTGTAGCCATGTATCTCGCAGGTCTCATCCGTAAGTTGCCACTTGATATCGGCGGTGGAAAGGGTGTATTCGTAGATGATATCATCGGCAAAGGGTATGTTGTGGCGTATGCGTATCTCCTCCTTTGTAGTATATATCTCGGTGGGTATGACGATGGTACAATCGCCAGCAGCGTAAAACTCCTCGAGTTCCTCTTCGCTCCAACCGTTTTTGTAGCGTGCCATATTTGTGTAGTGTTGTGCTACGCTATAAAAGAGCGAGGTAGCTTCGCCACACAGCAGCTTGTATCTTACTTCAAGATGCGAATTGGGCGAGTTGCGATAGATAGCCTTGTAGCCTACTGCAATCCTCGATGTGTCCACTACATCGTAGTCGGCGTGGATGTCGCACGAGCCTATAATCAATCTATCTGTTCTACTATAGGCAAAGAGTCGCGCCTCCTGTAACGAGTGGTGCTGTGCTGTTGTTGTAAATATCGCGGTTATGGCGATCATGGTTGTAAGTAGTCTTCTCATAGCTATTTTGTGTTTAGTAACTGATGAAATCTCTTTGAGTCTCTCTCCGAGCGCTCGGTAATCTTGTCGCCCACCGCAGTCAGACACTTGGCGTGCGGAAGTCTCTGGGCATATGTCGTGCGTAGCGAGTCGAGCTCTCGGGGTGTGGCGCGTGCCAGCGACCTGATGGCAATAGCGCTGTGAACTATATATGCGCTTTGTGTCAACTCCGAGTCGGCAAAGATGGTGTAGGGAAACTCATTGTAGTAGAAGCTCTCTAATATCGCTATGCTATCTTTAAGTTGCTTGTATCTTTTGCTCCCCACTCGCTCGCTGCATAGCCTATTGTCGAGGGCGTTGTAGCGACGCTTGATACTATCCTTCATTCTGTCGAACTTCGCATACTGCTCTCGGAATCTTCTTCTATCCTCTCTAATCTCTATCTTCTCGCCGAGGTACAGTTCAATGGTGTCGCCAGGACCCATCACGACCTGCTGAAGATATCGCCTCGTATCTGTGATAATAAGGAGGTTTACAAAGGTATCCTCACCCATGTCGAAGTACAATTCGCCGCGACCATGCTCCAGGCTGCAACTATCCTTGAATACAAACTCGCACATCTTGTCTGACTCGTAGCCCTGGACATACGCCATGCCCGAGACATCATCGCCCTTGAGTGTGATGTGTGCCCTCTGTGCAAATGTCGGGATGATGAGTGCGAATGACAGAACTAAAAGGGTTACTCTCTTCATAATGGTCTACTTTAGGCTGAATTTAACTCTGAAAACTATGGATGCGGGGCGCAATGTGTAGGTATATGCGTAGCTCATGCTATTGCTGTTTGTAGCATTTGCAAAGGCGATGTTGTTTAGCAGGTTATCTGCCTCGATGGCATACTCCATGCGCTTGTGTTTCACTCTCACGCTTGCATCAATAAATACCGTATTGCGGTTCTTACCCTCAATGGCGCTATTAAGGAAGTGTTCTGCACCCACGCGGCATATAACCCTCTCGGCGATGATGAAGTCTACGCTTACCCTCTGTCTCAAGAGGTCGATGGCGGATTGTGTGCCGTTGCCTATTATCGAGAGACTACGGTTGTAGAGGGCGTTGTAGTTGACCCTCACAGTCTTTGTGATGCGGGTGTTGAGGCTCAACTCGGATGTGATGAGTCCATACTCCGAGGGTATATGGCATCCCTCTCGCAATATCTCCGACCATAACTGCATATAGCCTCCCGATAGGGTCGCGGTGGTCGCGATGGCATCAAAGCGCTTGCTTATGTTGGCTTTGATGTTGTATGAGTCGCTGCGATTGGGCATTTCGGCAGCCTCTATCTCGCTGAGCGAACCTGTGTAGCGGGTGTTGTACATCAGGTTGGCGTGGTTGATGGAGTAGTTGGCTTCGACGCCTGCAAATATGGCATCTATGGCGTTGCCGTATGATAGTTGTATGCCATACATCTGGCTGCGAATGTTGTTCATATCGCCCGCCTTGCGCTGTATGATGCGGTAGTCGGTCATGATATACCCCTCATAGTAGTCGTAGAAATCGCCATAATACTCGTTATACGATGCCTTCGCTGTGAGCTTGAGGTTGGGTGTGAGAGCGCTGCTGATGTTTATGGCGGGCTGACATAGCACTTTTAGTTTGTTGGCTGTGGTGCTATACCTTGCCCTATCCTCGATATATAGCCACATCAAGTCGATAGGAAGGTCTGCCTGCATCACGAACTTGCTGCCTATTGCGTATTGCACCGATGGGGTAACCACAAAGTCGAGGCGCGAGTAGAGTATGTCGTTTTGAAACTCGGTAGTTGTAGCCACGATATTCCCATCCTTGCCAATAGCGTTAAGCGAAGACTCCATACTCTCCACATCGGCATTGAGTTGTGCCGAGAGCATCACATGCCAGCGCTTAAGTTTGTAACCTGTTTTTAGATGGTTGTAGGTTCTGAATCGCTTGCCATAGAGTGTCTGGATGGCATTGGGGTGGTTGTCATCGTTGCCTAACACGGTGTTGTAGAGCATCGGGCGTATCTCGAGTTGTGCTGGTTGGGTGTCAAAGTTTATGTCCGACCCGAAGTCAAGTACCCACTTATCCCATCTGCGGACATTGTATAAGTTGTTGTTCAGCGAGATATTGGGTAACTTGAAGTATTGTGATACCAACTCCCCGTCGCTATTCACGATGCCGCTATCTCTGTTCCATACGCCGCCAAGCGACAGCTTCTCCTCGATATAGTGGCTCTGGGTGTTGGAGTGCAGGTTAAGCATAAGGTCGCACTTATCGACGAGGTGGCTTGCAGATGTCGTCTCGGTGATGGTAAGCGGTGCACCATTGGGTATATAGTATGTCGTTACTGCTGCTCCATCTGCCTGCCGCATATCGTGGACATAATTGGCGTTGAGGCTTAACTCCATATCTTCGTTCAGTTTGGTAATCGCATTTACCGAAACAGCGTGTATGTTGTTGTCGAGATAGCGGCTTTGTGTTATGTTGGGTGTTGTGGGATGGTGGATGCCCAACATTGATGACACGCCTCCAAGACCTCCATAGTGTGATGTGAACTCACGCGACACATCGTTACCCATATTGTTTGTCTTATACATGCTTATGGTTTGAAACCTCTTGGAGAAGTACATGGCGCTAAACTCACCACTCCACATCCAGGGCTTGTAACCGCCACCCAGCTCTGCACTACCATTCCATGTCCCCTTGGCGCTCTCCTTGAGACGTAGGTTTAATGCCGCTTGATCGGGTATGGTTAAGCCTTTTAACGCCTTTATAGGTTCGTGGTTTTCGAGTACTTCCACGCGCGCAATATCCCGAGCTTGAATGTTGTTTGTAGTTATGCCATATCTGCCATTGAGCATATCCATGCCCTCGATGTAGAGCTTGCTGATAGCCCTACCATTATATTTAATGTCTCCCGCTTCGCCAACGGTGAGTCCTGGCATTTTACGCAGTACGTCGCCTATGCTGTGGTCTGTGGCATTGATGAATGTCGCAACATTGTAGGTAATGGTGTCGGAGTGGCGCTCAACGGATGATGCCCGCACCACCACCTCCCTAATCTCAAGGTCAGAGTACTCTACATCAAAGTCGATACGCTGTGCGCGTGCCTCAATATCTCTTGACTGGGGTTGTATGTTGAATCCTGTTACTACAACTCTGATTTTCTCTCTGTCGCCGCTATACTCCAACGAGTAGTTACCCTTGCTGTCGCTTATGCAGTAGTCGTAGAGCACTCTGCCTTGCTCGTCCTGCAACATGATGTTGGCATCTGCCACACTCTCCTTTGTGCTTGCAGCACGCACATGACCATATATAACAACCTGGGCTGAGGCACAAACGGTTGCAAACAATGCAACGATTATTAGTAACGGTTTCATAGATTATCTTTTTTCTCACTACAAAGGTCCTGCACCATGTGCTTATTTCAAAATTTTTTAGGTTAAACAATGTTAAGGACTCTGTTAAGAATTGTTAATGTCTATTATCATAAAAGTTCATCGCAATACAATATACGATTATTATTCTCGTTAAATATGCGAATAAAATGGTTTAATGAGAATGATGAAGCAGATTGTAATTTCAGAGAGAGTTGAGGCGTTGCTTGCGCGTACTCAGGCGATGTTCCAGGATGAGGCAATAACCACATCTTTTAGCGATAGACTTGCAATAGAGCTGCTTGGCGATGAGACTACGTATGCCTATCGCATGGTGCAACGTCTTGCTGGCGAGGAGGGTATATATGCGCTTATGCGCCGCATAATAGGTGGCATCGTAGAGGATACGCGCGGTGAGTCTCTTGCGCCTGAGTGCCACTACGGTGATATGTGTGCCTCGCTAATGGCGATGTTAGCCCCCGCGGAGGTGACAACAGCGCACCTGCTCTACGCTGTGGTGATGGACGAGACGACGCTAACGTCGCAGGCGCTGTTTGGCTACGGCATAACGGCCGATGATATACGTCGCGAGCTGGAGCGCGACCAGGAGTGTACCCCACAAATAGTTGAAGAGCCCCGCATCGACAAGGGTGCCGATCTGGAGCAGCATCTACGCACCCTGCTCGATGCCCTTGGCCACAAACGCTGCGTGTTGATAGTCGTAGATGACAAGTTGGCGAGCTGATGGTAGACCACTTATGCGGGTCAATAATGTAAATTTAGGCTATTTTATTGGGTAAAATTTTGCAGAAACCAAAATAAGTAGTATATTTGCACCGCTCTTTTACAAAAAAGGTGGTTTAAGGAGGGTTGGGTGAGTGGCTTAAACCAGCAGTTTGCTAAACTGCCGATATCGTAAGGTATCCGCTGGTTCGAATCCAGTGCCCTCCGCTTTTAAGAGCAATATGCAGAACAGACGACTTCGGTCGTCTGTTTTTTTTGTTTTATAAGGTTGCCTTAAGTACAAGCACTACGACACCTTATAAAACAAAAAAATGCCTTGGCATTTCACTGCTATATTGCTCGCTGTCACTGACTCTCACTTATGGCTGGTTGAGCCGATATGATAGAGGTTTATTGCTCGACGCAAGCGTCTGCGCTTTTATCGTAAGGTATCGGCTCTATGGCTAAAGCCATTCGAATCCAGTGCCCTCCGCAATGAATAGTCTACAAAGATTTGATTTTCAATCTTGTAGACTTTTTTTGTACCCAAAAAAATGCACCAAAAATGCACCGACCCCGTTTCTACGCACTTCTACGGGCGTTTTTCAAATTCCTCTACTTCATTGACGAAAACAATCAGACCACGAACCCGAAGAGGAATAAGCACCTTCAATACATAAAACTATCTTCATATGCAGCCATCATAATGTTAATACATTATGGTGGTTGTTTTTTTGAGGACTACAGAACAATAATTATTGTAGAATTATCGTTATCTTTGCCAACATCTAATCAGAATATATATGAAACCTATTTTTAGAACAGACCTTTGTATGGTCATTTTATTTGTAGCATCCCTTTTTACGGGCATACAGATTCATTATGCCAATGATTTTCAGACCCACGATATTTGGCATACTTGGTCTGTGATACATTTCTTCGTGAATATTGCCCTCTTGGTAACAGCAATCGTTCATATTAAGCAACATTGGGGATGGTATAAGACCCTATTTAAGGCAAGTAGTCTTGCTCTCAAAAGCAAGATAACAATGCTTGTAACCATACTCTTCTTGGCAGTATCAATAACGGGGGTTCTATTGTTGGCGTTTGTAGAAGGTCAAGGCTCTTCTATGGGAATGGCTCATTATGTAATAGGTTTGTTATTCGGTGCTATTGGATTAGGTCATTTCATCAAGAGATGGAGAGTATTCAAGAAGGGTGTCGCTAAATAACCCTTTGAGTTATATTGAATAGCAAAGTGCCCTCCGCTTTTAATAGCAATATGCAGAGCAGACGACTGAAAAGTCGTCTGTTTTATTTTGTATAGTATCTATGAGTAAAAATGCACGGAAAGGCCGAGAGACCAAAATAAAGTCGCTATCAACGTGTTCGCGAATTCGTTATGGTCTCTCGGCATTTTAGTCTCTAAGGTCTATCTACTATCTTTTTAGTGGTGAGTCGGGCTCTTTGGCCATTACGGCGTAGAAGAGCTTGTCCACCAAGCCAGGGAAGAACTTCTTTAAGAAGTGTGTTGCGCGACCCTCCCACTCCATCAGGCAGAGGCGCTTACGGCGGCAGATGCCCTTAGCCACGATGTGTGCCACCTCTTCGGGTGTCATCATCTTAGCCTCGTTGCGCGGTGTCTCGCCCTGCTGTGTGCCGTCGGCTGTGAGTGCTGAGAAGCGTACATTCGAGGCGGTGAAGCCTGGGCATGCGGTCATAACGTGCACCCCCTTCTTGAGGTTCTCCACGCGGATGGTGTCGAGGAATCCCGTCATGGCGTACTTCGATGCTGAGTAACCTGTGCGGCCAGGTAGGCCATGTATGCCCGCAACCGAGGATATGCCCACTAACGAGCCGCGCGACTTCTGAAGCCATGGTAGAGCATACTTCGTGCAGTTCACTGTGCCCCAAAAGTTTACGTCCATCAGTCTATGTAACACCTTAAGGTCGCAGTCGTCAAACAGCGCACGCATAGATAGTCCTGCGTTGCATATCATGACGTCAATGCCACCGAAAGCCTCCACGGCGGTGTCGATGAGACGTTTGCAATCCTCCTCCTTGACCACGTCGCAAGCGGCATATGCCACCTTGCCACCCTCGGCCTCTATCTCTTGGGCGATGCGCTGTAGCTCCTCCTCGCGGCGTGCTCCCATCACTACCATCGCTCCCATCTTGGCATACTCGCGTGCCATGGCCTCGCCGATACCCGACGATGCACCTGTCACCACGACAACCTTACCATTTAATCTCTTTCTCATACCTATACTAGATTCTAAATTCTCTATATCTCCACCACAAGGCCGTCGTAGGCAAGCACGACACCCTCGGGTAGTCGCTGCTGTGCCTCCGCGTAGAGGCCTATGCCGTGCGACATATGCGTGAGGTAGGCGCGCTCAGGGCCTATGCGGTTGATAATCTCTATGGCCTCGCCCACCGAGAAGTGTGAGTCGTGCCTCTCCCAGCGCAAGGCGTTTATTACTAACACCTTCACGCCCTCAAGCTTTGCCTCCTCCTCAGGTTCAATGTGGCTAAAGTCGGTGATGTATGCCACATCGCCAAAGCGGTAGCCAATAGAGCGAAAACGGTTGGAGTGGTGACCCAATATTGGCACTATCTCCACGCCCGCCGCCACGAAGGGGGTGCTGACATCTATGGTGTGCAACTCGATGACGGGCACACCGCGATACTTATTCTCGGCAAAGGCGTAGTCGTACTCCATCTTTACGCGGTTGATGGTGGCCTCGTTACCGTAGATATGCGTAGAGTGAATGGTGGGGTAGTCCACAAAGTTGAAGGCGCGCACATCGTCGATGCCCGCGGTGTGGTCCTTGTGCATGTGCGTAAGGAGTATGGCATCTATGTGCGTGATATTCTCGCGCAGCATCTGATAGCGGAAGTCGGGGCCCGCATCTATTATGAAGCGCTTGCCCTCGACCTCGACCATCGCCGAGGTGCGCAGACGCCTGTCGCGCCTATCCGAGGAGCGACATACCTCGCATCGACAGCCTATTACGGGTACGCCCTGCGATGTTCCAGTGCCTAAAAATGTTAGTTTCATAGCGACAAAGATACAAAATAAAACGAGAAAAGCGAACACAACTTGGTATATTGTTTTGTTTTATGGCGCTTGCATTATTCGAATTAATTTATTAAATTTGCTCCAAATCAATACTTTGGGCTTATGAAGTGGCTTCTGAAATATCTGTTCATGGTGCTTATTATTGTTGTGATGGGCTCTTGTGCTCGGGAGGAGGCTCCAAAACCTAAGCCTATTCCAGAGAAACCACATAGTTATACGATAATGTTTTATGCCTGCGGTGGTGGGCTCGATGACTGTGCGGAGGGTCTGATGGATGTTGTCAGAATTATTCCAGACATACCCGAAAATATTAAAATCGTTGGTCAGATCAAGTGGAACAAGGGGTATAAATCTCAAGTGTCGAATGGCAGGGGCGGAGTATCGCGTTTCAAGTATAATCATAGGTCGAACATGGTGGACTACAGCGAGTATGCCGGACCCGAATTTAGGATTGATGAGGCTGAGAACCTCGCAGAATTTATAGAATGGGCACGCGAGACAGCTCCTGCGGAGGAGTATATAATGGTCTTCTTTGGTCATGGCAATGGCTATCACCCCTCGTTTGATGGTGTGACAAGGGGTACGCTTCGCGATAATATGTACACCGCCTATCTCGGTGTTGACGCTATTCGCCAGGCATTTGAAATGGTGGATGCGAAGTTTGTTCTTACGGAGTTTGTCAGTTGCTATATGAACACCCTTGAGTATATAACAGAACTTGAACCATACACCGATTACTACTACGGCTCAAATCATGCCCTCCCTGCTACAAATGCTGAAATATACTTGCTGGTTAATGGACTTATGCTTAACTATGAGCAAGAGGATGCTGTGCTCATGGCTGGTGAGTATGCGTTGAAGGAGTATGGCGATATGGTATACCCATACATCGACGATTATTCGTATGATATCTCTATAACTCGTAGTTCATCCATAGCGGCACTCAATGGTGAGATACGCAACTTTGTCGATATTGTTGTGCAACTCTACGATGAGGAGGCGGAGATTGGTGCTGAGGCTATGCGGCAGAAATATAACTTTACCACTAAAGATATTGATGAGGCTTTGGGTGGCTCTTACTATTTTAATGAGAGAAAGACCAGTTCGGCAGAGGAGTGGTATCGTTGCACCTATACTCATGACATCGTCTCTATTGTAAACATGGTAGCCGAGAGAACCAATCACCCCCAACTTATGCTGTGTGCTCGAGAGGTGAAACTTGCTGCTCAGGAGGCACAGGTGTGTCAGAGTCTCTGTCACTCGGATGAGGTGTACTATGGCTTGGCGCTTGTAAATGGCGAGGAGTGGGCAGAACTAGGCTTCGATGATGCCAACTACGAGGCGTTGACCTTCGATAAGGCAACTGGCTGGAGCCGACTACTTAGGCGAAATAACGCTACATATAACCGCTAAAAGCAGGTGCTTATCCCTCTCTGATGCGAGAAAAGGAACAATTTCATCCCTTGCAAATTGCGCTCTTGATGGCGTGTTGCGAGGGGTGTTTTGTTGTGTTAAAAAGTTAACAACGAATTTTTTATGAAGTTTGCTATAAAATTAGTACCTTTGCCCCGATTTTTGCCGAGTTGTACTTAATGCCAAAGTGCAGGGCGCAAAAAGCTCCTTGGTGGAGGCGTATAGAATAATACCCCGTAGGGGTAACAACAAGGTCGCGGAGGTCGCAACAAAATCGAGACTTCGGGCGACGAACTTTAGAGTGAATAACAAATATCTAATGATGAAAAATATGGCAGAGAAGAGATTTATTACTTGTGATGGTAACTACGCCGCAGCGCATATCGCGTATATGTTCTCGGAGGTAGCAGCCATCTATCCCATCACACCATCATCAACCATGGCAGAGCTCGTAGACGAGTGGTCTGCACAGGGTAAGAAGAACATCTTTGGTGACACGGTGAAGGTGGTTGAGATGCAGTCGGAGGCAGGTGCTGCAGGTGCAGTACACGGCTCATTGCAGAGTGGTGCGCTTACTTCAACATTCACAGCATCACAGGGCTTGCTCCTTATGGTTCCCAACATGTACAAGATCGCTGGTGAGTTGCTCCCCGGCGTATTCCACGTTTCAGCGCGTGCTCTCGCGGCGCAGTCACTCTCAATCTTTGGTGACCACCAGGATGTAATGGCAGTACGCCAGACAGGCTTTGCAATGCTTGCTACATCATCTGTACAGGAGGTTATGGACCTCGCAGGTGTTGCTCATATCGTTGCGCTCAAGGCTCGCATCCCCTTCGTACACTTCTTTGATGGCTTCCGCACCTCACACGAGATTCAGAAGATTGAGCTTATTGACGAGGCATCGCTCTCGGCAATGTTCGACCGCGAGGCTCTTAAGGAGTTCCGCATGCGTTCGCTCAACCCCGAGCGCCCCGTAACACGCGGTACTGCACAGAATCCCGATATCTACTTCCAGACACGTGAGGCTTCAAACAAGTTCTACAACGCTGTGCCCGACATGGTGGCTGAGGCGATGGAGAAGATTTCGGCTATCACAGGTCGCGAGTACAAGCCCTTCACATACTATGGTGACGCAGAGGCTGAGAACATCATCATCGCGATGGGTTCTATCACCGAGACTATCAAGGAGTGTGTAGACTACCTCCGCACTCAGGGCAAGAAGGTGGGTGTTATCACCGTACACCTCTACCGTCCCTTCTCAGCGAAGTACCTCTTCAACGTGTTGCCCGCAACTGTTAAGCGCGTATGTGTTCTCGACCGAACTAAGGAACCTGGTGCAAATGGCGAGCCTTTGTTCCTCGACATCCGCGATGCGTTCTACGAGTGCGAGAATCGTCCTATGATTATCGGTGGTCGCTATGGTCTCTCTTCAAAGGATACCACACCTGCACAGATGTTGGCAGTATTTGCTAATCTCGAGTCAGCGCAGCCTAAGAACCACTTCACTGTAGGTATCAACGACGACGTTACAATGCTCTCACTCCCCGTAGGCGAGGAGGTATCTATGGCTAAGGAGGGTACTTTCGAGGCTTTGTTCTTTGGTCTTGGCTCTGACGGTACTGTAGGTGCGAACAAGAACTCTATCAAGATTATCGGTGGCTCGACAAACAAGTATTGTCAGGCTTACTTTGCATACGACTCTAAGAAGTCGGGTGGTTACACATCATCGCACTTGCGCTTTGGTGACAACCCCATCACTTCACCCTACCTCGTTACTACTCCCGACTTTGTGGCATGCCACGTGCCATCATACGTAGAGAAGTACGACGTGTTGAAGGGCTTGAAGCGTGGTGGTTCGTTCCTTTTGAACTCTGTGAACGACGCAGAGACAACATGCGCTACTTTGCCCGACCACATGAAGGCATACCTCGCAAAGAACGAGATTAACTTCTACGTTATCAATGCTACAAAGATTGCTGCGGAGCTTGGCCTTGGTTCACGTACCAACACCATCATGCAGTCAGCATTCTTCAAGATTGCCGACATCATTCCTATCGAGAAGGCTGTCGAGGAGATGAAGAAGGCTATCTACAAATCTTACGGCAACAAGGGCGAGGATATCGTTAACATGAACTACGCTGCTGTTGACGCTGGTTGCGAGGCTGTGGTTAAGGTTGAGGTTCCCGCTGCGTGGGCAAACATCGAGTGCAAGAAGGTTGAGGCTGTAGTTGACGAGACTATCCCCGCTTTCGTACGCGAGGTATGTAAGCCTATCGACGCCCTCAAGGGTGATATGCTTCCCGTGTCGGCATTCAACGGCCGCGAGGATGGTACTTGGGATAACGGCACTGCAGCATACGAGAAGCGTGGTATCGCTACCTCAGTTCCCGAGTGGAAGATTGAGAACTGTATCCAGTGTAACCAGTGTGCATACGTATGTCCTCACGCTGCTATTCGTCCTTTCCTTGCTACTGAGGAGCAGGCTGCAGCATCGGGCCTCGAGTGGAAGCAGGGCTTGGGCGAGACTAAGGCTCTCAAGTTCCGCATCCAGGTGTCGCCTATGGACTGTACAGGCTGTAACAACTGTGTTGACGTATGTCCAGCTAAGGATAAGGCACTTGTTATGCGTCCTTTGGCCGAGCAGGTTCGCCAGGCTAAGAACTGGGATTATGTAACAAAGAATATCGGCTATGCCGAGCATGTAGATAAGACGAAGTCTGTTAAGAACTTGCAGTTTGCACAGCCTATGTTCGAGTTCTCGGGTGCATGTGCTGGTTGTGGTGAGACTCCTTACATCAAGGCTATCACACAGCTCTTTGGCGACCGTATGATGGTTGCTAACGCTACTGGCTGTACCTCTATCTACTCTGGTTCGGCGCCTTCTACTCCCTACTGCACAAACGATAAGGGTCAGGGTCCCGCATGGGCTAACTCACTCTTCGAGGATAACGCGGAGTTTGGTCTCGGTATGCGTGTGGGTGTTGAGAAGATTCGTGAGGCGTTGGCAGATGTTATGCGCAAGGCTATCGCCGAGTGCAACTGCTGCTCTAATGAGCTCAAGGGCGTAATGCAGGAGTGGATCGACTCACGCCACCTTGCAGCGCAGTCTCGCGAGATTAGCGCACGACTCTTGCCTATGGCTGAGGCTTGCCAGTGCGAGGCATGTAAGACTATCGTAGAGTATAAGGATTGGCTTGTTAAGAAGTCACAGTGGATCTTCGGTGGTGACGGTTGGGGCTACGACATCGGCTTCGGCGGTGTAGACCACGTTCTCGCATCGGGTGAGGATGTAAATATCCTTATCGTAGATACTGAGGTTTACTCTAATACTGGTGGTCAGTCATCTAAGTCTACTCCTATTGGTGCTGTTGCAAAGTTTGCCTCTGCAGGTAAGCGTATCCGCAAGAAGGATATCGGCGCTATCGCCATGACTTATGGCTACGTATATGTTGCTCAGGTCTCTATCGGTGCTTCACAGCAGCAGCTCTTCAACGTGTTGAAGGAGGCTGAGGCATACCCTGGTCCATCACTCATCATCGCCTACGCACCATGTATCAACCATGGTATCAAGGGCGGTATGACACGTACGCAGACCATCGGTAAGCAGGCTGTTGAGTGCGGCTACTGGCACTTGTGGCACTACAACCCCCAGCTCGAGGCTGAGGGCAAGAACCCCTTCGTTATGGACTCTAAGGAGCCCGACTGGAGCAAGTTCCGCGACTTCTTGATGAAGGAGGTGCGTTATACATCACTTAAGAAGGCCTTCCCCGCAGAGGCTGAGCAGTTGTTCGAGGCCGCTGAGGAGAATGCTAAGTGGCGCTATAACTCATATATCAACCGCACGAAGTAATTTCTCACGATAGGGCAGATATCTTCTGCCGCTTCTATCAAAGCCCCGAATGGAACGTACACCACGTACTATCCATCCGGGGCTTTTTTTATGTCAATGCCACGCCTCAACACCCTCTGAATGTCATCCTGAGCGAAAGCGAACGTTGCGATTAAGCCATGAGTAGAACAAGTTCACTTGTTTTACCATGGCGGAGCAAGGTAGAGGAACTCAAGGATCTCCTCAAAGCCGACCAGCGACCACGCATATAACGTATTGTAATTGAGGAGATTCTTCACTTCGTTCAGAATGACAACGTATAGTGTCCGAGGCTTCGCACTGTCATTTCGTCTGTTCGTCTGTTCATCTGTTCGTCCGCTCGTCGTTTCGTCCGCTCCTCTGCACCTCATGGTTTCATCACTCTCATCACTCTCCACTCCCAAACAAAAAAATGGAGCGCCCCAACGGAGCGCTCCATAAGCAATGCTAATCAACATTTAATATGAAAGCAAGGTTATGCTGATTAACATTGCATAGAGTTTCATATGCTATTGCTGCGCTTATTTAAGCACTACATTAGCCTCGCCGTGCTTTTGAATCGCTAAAGATGCGTTTGTGTAGTATAGACCATGCTCTGCTGCGCTACTGTATGGCAAATATGAACCAGCTTTGCTTGCATTTGTTGCCTTAGCTGCGAACATATCACCGAACTCGGTAATTACTGCACCGCCTACAACGAAGTAACCCTCGTCATCAACATAAATACCGCGATCAAAATTACCCTTAGAAGAACCAATGGTAATCTTATCGCTATTGAGTGCAGAGCCATAGAGATTGTCCAAATACTTGAATTTACCACCGCTAATTAGCATATATGCTGAAGAGTCAACAGATGTATAGAACTTACCGTTAAATGTACCACCATAAATCTGAATAAGCGCACGGTTTGCACTCATGCTACCATTATACACTCCACCGTAGAACCAGAACTGGGGACATTTTGTGCCATTGCTTCCGCTATGACTAACGACATTGCTTGCATTGAATACGCCATTGTAGAATCGAATAATAGGACGATCCTGCACTCCCGACTTACCAGTAGTCTTTACAACAGCCTTGCTTGTTGCAGTAATACCGCCAGGATTAGTTGCATCAGCCTTGATATCCAATGCATAGCTTGCACTTGTACGACCCTCTGCGGTAATCTGGATGGCATCTTTACTCTTTGCTGCAGTCATTGTATATGTGCCGAGGTCGAGGATATGGTACTCTGTAGACTTTAGTGTGATTACATCGGTTAGAGTTACGTTAGCTATCAATGAAAGTGTAGAGCCATTAGTCCAATTTGCGATAGCCTCGTCAATTGATGTGTACTCTACGTTACCAACCTTTGCCAGCACGGGTGCAGGGAATACTTTGAAAGTATCAGTACCTGTCAATGTGTAAGTACCAGTAGGCTTAGCATACTCCTCATCGTCGCTACCGTTAGTGATTACGATCTGGTACTCTGCATCGGTAGTCAAAGTGTTTGTACCCTCAAGAGCAATTTTGTTATCCTTACCAGTCATCTTACGTACGATAAGGGGCTGAACAGCAGTTACATTGTTATCCTTAACAACGATACCATAGTTGTCAATGTTACCATCGAAACGAATACCATACTCAAGTGCGGTGATAGTAGTGCCCTCTACAGTCGCAGCCTTAACCTGCTTGAATGCAACACCATTCTTGCCGTTGATAGTACAACCATTAACTACAACTGTCTCATCGCAGCTCTGTGCCTGGATAAGAGAGTGCATGTTAGTAGCGGTACAGTTCAAAACCTTAGCATTCTTAGAAGACTTAATCTGAAGACCTACAGATGTGTTAACAGCCTCGCCAGTAGCAGTGAAAGTACAGTTCTCAACTGTGATGTTTGTAGAGTAACGCTCTGAACCATTCTCGAGAGCCTCGATAACGTTAACGCTTGCTACAGAAGTCTCAAAGTTAACGTTCTTGATAGTAAGAGCAGCGTCAGCATAGTGCTCAGAGTTGCTGTGAACCTTAACTACACCGTTAAACTTCTTGCCCTCACCCTCGATAGTAATCTTAACGCCCTGCTTCTGAACAACAGTTACATCGCCATCGATGTCGTAGGCAAATTGGATTGTAACACCATCCTTTACAGTATTAAGAGCACTCTGAAGTTCCATTGCATTGCGAACATAGATAGCCTCGCTGCCGTCGATAACAACCATGCCGAGGTGTTTCTCATAGCGGTCGCCACCGATATACTGAGGGTTGAATGTGCCAACATATG
Source organism: Alistipes sp. (assembly GCA_017558115.1). Lineage (GTDB taxonomy): Bacteria > Bacteroidota > Bacteroidia > Bacteroidales > Rikenellaceae > Alistipes. The sequence continues at coordinate 2,840 of JAFYWG010000018.1, read as the reverse complement.
ATACAGCATTAGTGCCGTCAATTGTCTGAGAGAAGTTGTTGTTCTCAATAACGCAGTTCTCAATAACGAGGTTAGTCTTCTCCTTTGTATAGATACCGCCAATGAACTGTGAGTTTGCACGCTTACCACTATTAGTGCTGTTGATACCGACAATAGTAGAGTTCTTTACTGATGAATTGCTAATCTTGCTAACCTTATCAGAACCAGTCTGATACAAACCAATCAAGCCGCCGACATTACCGCCATCCTTCAAATCCTCAGATGCGATGTAGCAGTTGTCAACGTGACAGTTGTTGATAGTAATCTGTGTTGAAGAGCCATCGTGTGCAAAGATAGCACCTACCTTGTTGTTACCGGTGATAGTAGAGTTCTTTACAGTGATGTTCTCAAATGTAACAGTGCCGTAAATTGTACCGGCGATTGCTGAAGCGTAGAAGTCCTCGCCATTAGCTGGGTACTTAATATAAGCGTCGTCAATAACGACATTCTTAATTGTAGCGTCGCCAGCAAGTGAGCAGAACAAAGCTGCCTGGTCAGCACCGTGGTGCTTGCTTACCATAAGACCCTTGATAGTGTGGCCCTGGCCATTGAATGTACCCTCGAAGTGCTTACCGCCCATGCCGATAGGAGTCCACTCGTTGCCACCAAGGTCTATGTCTGCGTTAAGTACAAATGTCTTGCCAGCAAAAGAGTCAGCTGTAACAGCGCGAGTCTCCAATGTGCCGCTTACGGCAGCTGCCAACCATGCAAGCTCAGAACCGCGCTCAATAACGTAGTTGCCAGCCTCATTTTGCGTAGGAACCTTGATTGTCTCACCATCCCAAATCTCAACATAGTAAGGCTCGTCCTCGAGGTTGCCTGCGTTCTCAAATGCATCCTGAACATCAACCTTGATGTTGTTACCATCAGTAAGGATATTACCCTGGATAGTAGTCAAGTAGTTACGCTGAACTGGGATATCAGTATTAAAGTTGTTGAACTTGATCAACTCTTTTGCAGCTGTATTGTCGTTCACAGACATCTCGAACTTGATAACACCATTCTCAGCACCGAAGAGGTAGTTAGTGAAGAGTGTCTTAGAGGTAGATGTATCGTTATACTGCTCAATATTGTCAGTGTCAGAAAGGTTATAAGAGAATGTCTTCTCTGTAACATTATTGTTAGTATTAACAGCGCCTGCAAGTGCATTGAATGTGTTGTACACAGGTACAGTGTACTTAACGTTAACACCCTCAGGAACAATACACAAGTTGCCGAGCTCAACCATATCAGTTGTGATAACACGAAGCTTTGCAAAAGGACGTGTCAAAGAGATATTAATATTTGATGAACCCTGGTAGCCATTATCCAACTCCTTTGCAGTGTCGTAAACAGCAGTGTATGCATCAAATGTCTCGTCCATAGCATTCCAATCACCGTTGAAAGTAATTGCAGTGAGGTCGTTAGTGTCGTAGTGGTTATCGCCTGCATTCTCACCCTCAACGATATCAGCCCAAACTACGAACTTGTAATCACGACCAGGAACGAGGCGAACGTCGAATGCTACGTTTGTGCCATCGCTGTAGGCGTACTGCTTAGGTGTAGCAGTCTCACCGTAGAATACCTGAAGGATGTAGCGAATAGTTAAGTCGCTATTCGCAAGGTCGAGGTTGGCGATTGCACCAACTTCACTGTTTGCACGTGTAGCCTCAGGAAGTGAAACGCAGACGGTGGTATCAACCTCACCACCCACGTTTACATTTAGACCTTCAGGCTCTGTCTGACATGATGCTAAGCCAAGCACCAATGCCGCTAAAGCTAAAAATCTTTTCATAGTTAATAAATTGTTTAGTGTTATAAAATTAGTTTTGTTTACGGTGTCTTATTGCGCACGTACGCGCGCGTATATATATACATACAAGCGCGCATAGGTGGTTGACCTATGTGCGCGACAATGCAGGTCCATGCGTTGCCTGCATCGACCTATATGGTGAAATAGTATAATGTGTGATTATTCGGCTATTTGCGTAACTCGTTGATATACAGCAAAATACCCCCCCCCTATGCGGTAGGAGAGGGTACATATGCGTTATATGTGCCGAATTATTGACCATTAATGGTGTATTCTATGTTCCATTGTGTAGTACAAAGATAGCAAATTTAGGCCAAACAGCAAACTTTTATCAACAAAATTTTCTTTGCCCCATCGCTACTCTGTTCTCTGTCCTATATCCACCACTTCCATTTTCACCCGCTTGTCGTTCGTCTGTTTGGTCGTTCGTCTGTTTGTCTGCTCGTCTGTTTGTCTGCTTGTCGAAGGGTCTCCTCGCAGTCCATTCGCTTTGCAACAGCGCAATGTCATCCTGAGCGGAGCGAAGGATCTCCTCAGCGACAATACTAATTACTCACTATTTACTACTTACTACTAATTAATTTATACCTATATTTATATATAATAGGGCCTCAATCACCCTCCAAAAAATAGTTTTCTGCGTAACGTATTGATACTCCGAGTAGTAACAAAAAAGGCTTAAAAAATATCGAAAAAAAGTCATTGAAAAGTTTGGAGAATAAGAAATAAGCTGTATCTTTGCACCCGCTTTCGCCTCTAAAACGGCGATAAGCAAAATAATGGTTCTTAGAAATATTTTTGAAAAAAAGTCACCAAAAAATTTGGTAGTTTCAAAAATATGCTTTATCTTTGCACCGCTTTTCCGCCTTAAAAAGTGGATAAGTAAACAACAGGAAGTTCTAGCAATAGAATATAGTTCTTTGAAGAAATTGAGCAGCTAAAGTTTAATCTATCCTATGAGATAATTTCAAACAATACCTTTGAGATTTGAGCTAACGATAAACAATTT
>JAFYWG010000017.1 GCA_017558115.1 Alistipes sp. | reverse complement strand
TTAACACTCTGTGTAACAGAGGAAAATCGTGCAAGTAGAGCGCAGAGTGAATATATTTACTATGCCGAGACGCCGCCGATTTAAGCCGAGAATAGATTGCGTAGCAATCCTCGGCAAGTTAAGCTCATATTCCTCGCTTAACCATTATGTTTACAATCCTCCCCAAACCCCTCCGTTTGAAAAGGAGGGGCTTGTTGTAAGCCTATCGGCTTACCTCACCTGCGGTGAGAGTACTATCCAAATCGCCATTCTTCATTACGGCATGCCATAAATTCTGTGCAAATATAAAAATTGATAGACCGAAGATCTTCTTTTGTAGGGAGGCTTTTTGTTGCTCTTTAGCATCCACTACAGTCTTGGGCAATCCTGCTGTCGTAGGAGATGTAAGAGACATAAGAGACATAAGAGATGTTGCGTACTGGAGAAAGTGGGTATGAGGTGGAGAATTTTGCTTTGTCATTTTTTTTCTTTAACTTTGTTGCTGTGTGTGACGTTTGTTTGAGGACACACATCATCTCAACTCTAAATTCTATGCGCAATGAGAAGTTTTCTGCTACCTCTGCTTTGTCTGATCGCTTCAAACCTATATGCTCAGGAAGATGTACCTGTGCTTGAACCGCAAGAGATCATAATGTTGCCTAATACCCATCTGGAGGTATGTGATAGGGTGGCGCATAAGGCAAATATCGATTACAACTCTTTGACTGATTTAGAATATGCTTTGCTTGGCTTTGTAGAGGATGATCGTGTGCTTAGTCATTTCTATGGTTGTGGTTGCAGCTGGTATTGTGGTGGACAGATTGACTCCGTTACGGCGTCGAGTGCGCTTGCGGATAGGTATGCTGCAGAGAAGGCTCACGACTTTAGCATAGTAACAGCGTGGGTAGAGGGTGTTGAAGGCAATGGCGTGGGTGAGTATATCAAATACGCTTTCCCGGGCACATGTCCGCGCATCACGACGGTGCTTATTCACAACGGATATGTAAAGAATTGGGATGTATGGCGCGATAACGGCAGGGTGAAGAAACTGCTGATGTACTACAACGATGAGCCCTATGCGATACTCAACTTACAGGATACGATAGGTTTACAAAGTTTCGATGTAGGCGTCTTAGGTTATGAAGATAAAGATAGCGCGCCTGCTTGGTCGATAAAGTTTGAGATATTAGAGGTTTATCCAGGCGATAAGTATGACGATACGGTTATTACTGAGATCTATTTCGACGGTATAGATGTTCATTAGTGCCTTTGCATACAACATAAAAAACCGACTTTATAGTCGGTCTTTTGCGTTACACCTTCATCACATTTTCGATGCCCATATCTTTAATCTTCTGGAGCATCTCGTCGTTATTGTCCGAGACAACAAGCAGTTTATCGCCCACAAGGAGCTGTGTTAGACCTTTAGGCACGAAGTACTTCTGGTTGCGGCAGACCATAACAACGAGTGTATGGCCCGGTAGGCGTATATCCTTGAGTGTATCACCATTCTGGAGCAGAGACTCGTTGACCTCAATCTCCGAGAACTCGCTTCGTATATGGTCGGGCACGGTGAACTTAAATGTGGGCTGTGGCTCGGCATAGGATAGCTTAAGCCAGTTTGCCATGCCGCTGACTGTAGTGCCTTGCACTACAAGCGAGATGATGGTAACGAGGAATACTATATTAAATATATAGTCGGCCATCGGTACGCCGTGGGTCTTAGCATATAGCGCGAAGATGATGGGCACAGCACCGCGCAGGCCCACCCATGACACGTAGACGCGTGCACGCTTCGAGAACTGGCGGAAGGGTGACATACATATAAGCGTAGATATGGGGCGCGCAATGATAATCATAAAGAGACCTACGGCGCCTGCCATGAGGTAGACCTGTGGGTCGAAGAGGTCGTGCACGTTGACCATAAGGCCAAGGATAAGGAAGAGAACGATCTGCAACAACCATGTGAAGGAGTCGAAGAAGGTGCTCAACATATTACGATATACAATGCGGAAGTTGCCCACCACAAGGCCCGCGATATATACTGCGAGGTAGCCATTACCATATGCAATCGTGGTAAACGAGTATGTGAAGAATGCGCAGGCGAGGAGCAACACGGAGTATAGCGAGGCATTGCTACGGATGTTGATGCGGTTCATAATCCACACCGTAGCGCGTCCAAAGCCGTAGCCGAGGGCTGCGCCGACAACCATCTGGATGATGAACGTAACCACAGCGGTACCCCAGCTTACACCGTCAGTGCCTGTAGTGACGCTAACAAGAACTACCGTAAGGATATATGCCATAGGGTCGTTACTACCACTCTCCAACTCGAGCAATGGACGGAGGTTTTGGCGTAGTCCCTGCTTTTTAGTTCTAAGTATCGAAAAGACTGATGCAGAGTCTGTTGACGACATCGTAGAGGCCAAAAGTAGTGCAAGGGGGAAGGGTAGTGCTATGCCGATGTGTGGCGACACGAAATAGATAAACGTGCCGACGATAAATGCCGTGAGTATAACTCCCGCCGTGGCCATTACCACGCCTGGGGCTATGATAGGTCGTATGTCGGAGTACTGTGTATCCATACCTCCCGAGAAGAGAATGATACACAGGGCTACCATGCCCGCAAACTCCGTGATGCCCACAGCCTCGGGGGAGTCAAGGCTCACCCAGTTGTAGTTGCCAAAGAGCATGCCTACGGAGAGGAATAGGAGCAAAGCGGGGGCTCCCAGACGATATGCAGCCTTACCAGCCAGCACCGCGACAAAAAGCAGTAGGGCAGTTATGAGTAGGAAATTTTCATTCAACATAGCCTATATCTATTATTCGTTAACTCTAAAATTTACTCACTATACATTACTGTGCCACAAATGTATAGGTTATAGTACCGACATTGCTTGATGGGGCATTGGGGTCGATATTAAAGAGTGTGCCGGTGTTGAGTGCTGCCTTGCGTGCTACATCGTTGAGTGCGCTATTTGACGACTCTATAACCACAGCACTTGTCACTGTTCCGTTGCGGTTTACTCTCACCTCCACAACCACATATCCACCCTCCTTGCCGAGGTATGCGGGCTTGTAGAGGCTTGTACGTGCTGTACGTGCTACCGTCTCTTTGCCGCTGACGTAGTTGATGTTGTACGACACGGTTACAGCACCCTTAAAGTTCTTATCCTTACCGTCTCCCTTCTTGCTACCTGAGCCATTGCCCGAGCCACCCTGACCGATACCATTTGCGGCACGCATGCCACTCTCGTAGTCGCTACGATTAGAGGCCATGTCCGAGGCAATCTTATCCATAAGTTCCTGGGTCTCATTGTCGTAGTTCTGACTCTCGGCGCCACCCTCCTCGGCAGACTCATTCGACTGCACATTCTTAACCTTCTGTAGGGCAGCCATGCGGCGGTCTATATCCTCTTGCAGTTTGTCGCGCTGCTCGCGGAGTTTCTCCACCTCCTCTGGTGTGGGATCGTTAAGTGTTATCTCTACGAAATGCTCTATGATGGGTACCTCTACGTGGATGCGCGCTGTGGCAATAAGTATCGTGCCTACGACTAGGCTTACCACGGCCACGATGACGCCTACGCGGTGGTTGTAGAGCCACTCTCCAAAGCTCTTGGAGCGCGTATCTTCGAGGTCTATATGTGGGCGGCGACGTGCTCGCTGGCGGGGAGGCATCGCGCCATTCTCTCTGCGTCTATTTGGTATATCACTCATTTGTTCAATATTTCAGAGCAAAAGTAGTAATTTTTTTTAATTTTTTTAGTATATTTGTCCCATTAATGTGAATTTAACATTTGGTACAAACCTAAAATATATCAAATTATGGCAACCAAACAACGTACTCTTGCCGCAGCGATTTCGTTTCAGGGTAAGGGTCTGCACACAGGCTTGCAGGTGACAATGACAGTTAATCCCGCAGAGGAGAATCATGGCATAACATTCCGTCGTGTTGATCTTGAGGATGCCCCAGAGGTACCCGCATTGTGTGAGTATGTAGTAGACACATCACGTGGCACAACTATCGAGAAGGGTGCTGCTAAGGTGAGCACCATCGAGCATATTCTTTCAGCACTTTGGACTCTCGGCGTAGACAACGCCACTATCGATATTGACGCACCTGAGACACCCATCATGGATGGCTCGGCACTTGAGTATGCTACACGCATCACCGAGGTGGGTACTGTAGAGCAGAACGCTGAGCGTCGCTACTACGAGGTGACAGAGAAGCAGGTATACACACTTCCTGAGAAGGGTGTTGCTATCGTGTTGTACCCCGACGACGAGTTCTCTGTATCGGTACACGTAGACTACAACTCGAAGGTTGTAGGCAACCAGTATGCTACATACGCAAACATGGAGGACTACACGCAGAACATCGCTATGTGTCGTACCTTTGTCTTCCTCCACGAGCTCGAGCCCCTTATGAAGATGAACCTCATCAAGGGTGGTGATCTCGACAACGCTATTGTAGTTGTTGAGAATGCCGTTACTGACGACCAGCTCGACCACCTCAAGAAGATCTTCGGCAAGGAGGATATCCGCATCACTGGTGGCTACCTCAACAACCAGCAGCTCCGTGCAAACAATGAGCTTGCTCGCCATAAGCTTCTTGACGTGCTTGGCGACTTCGCATTGCTTGGCATGCGCATCAAGGGCCGCGTATGGGCAACACGTCCTGGCCACTTCGCAAATACAGAGTTCATGAAGGAACTTTCGCGTGCAATCCGTCGCAGTGGCGAGAAGCCTGCGTTTAAGTATAGCGCAAAGAACCAGCCTCTTATGGACATCAACCAGATTAAGGCGTTGCTTCCTCACCGTCCTCCATTCTTGCTCGTAGACCGTGTGTTCCACATCGATGAGAATGCTATCGGCGGCATCAAGCAGGTGACAATGAACGAGCCCTTCTTCGTGGGTCACTTCCCCGAGGAGCCCGTTATGCCTGGCGTACTCATCATCGAGGCATTGGCGCAGTGTGGTGGTATCTTGGTACTCAGCCGTGTGGAGGATCCATCAAGCTACTCTACATACTTCCTCAAGGCAGATGGCGTGAAGTGGAAGCGTAAGGTGGTGCCTGGCGATACCTTGCAGCTCGAGTGTCATATCGCAGATATGCGTCGTGGCATCTGCTCTATGGAGGCTAAGGCATTCGTAGGTGGCCAGCTTGTATGTGAGGCGGTGCTTACAGCGCAGATCGCAAAGAATAGATAATTCTGGACACTAACAAATACAAACTTTTATGATTAGTAATTTGGCATACGTACATCCCGATGCTAAGATCGGTAATAACGTAACTATCGAGCCTTTTGCATACGTCGAGGGTGACGTAGTAATCGGCGACGATTGCTGGATAGGCCCCCACGCTTGCATCTACAATGGTGCACGCCTCGGCAAGGGCAACAAGGTGCACCCCGGCGCCTGCATCGCTTGCCTCCCCCAGGACCTCAAATTCGAGGGCGAGCAGACTACAGCCGTAATTGGTGACTACAACGATATCCGCGAGTGTGTGACTATCGCACGCGGTACTGCCTCACGTGGCACAACAATCGTGGGCAACAACAACCTCCTCATGGCATATGTGCACGTGGCACACGACGACGTTGTGGGTAGCCACTGCGTAATCGCTAACCGCGTATCTCTCGCTGGTGAGGTGGAGATTGGTGACTGGGTAGTTATCGGTGGCCACGCAGCAATCCACCAGTGGGTACACATCGGTGACCACTGCATGGTTCAGGGTGGCGCCCTCGTAACGCAGGACATACCTCCCTACATCATCGCTACAAATGGCGAGACACACTACGCTGGTATCAACAAGATTGGTCTTTCACGTCGTGGTTTTACCGACGAGCAGATCGCATCTATTCACAACACCTGCCGCATCCTCTTCCAGAGCGAGCTCAACTACCAGACAGGTTGTGATAAGGCTGAGGCAGAGGTGTCCGAGACTCCTGAGCGCAACAAACTTATCGAGTTCATCCGTGGCTCGAAGAGAGGTGTCATCAAGCAGTATATGTCACGCCGATAATTTTTCGTGATAGTGGTGCATCTGCGGCACATCCCAAACTAAAACACCATAGGCTGTACTAATGTGTACTATCCTATGGTGTTTTATTTTGCGCTGCACCACATCTACACCCCTCTGACTAAAAATTGGGCGTGCGAGTACGGATGTTCATGATAACAGAGTCTTGGCTGGACTATTTTGTTTATTTATAAATAATTTGTAACTTTGCTCGATATTATAAACCTATAAACAATGAGTGATGCGTTAGTTATTGGAGGGGCGAATGGCATAGGACTAGCCATAGCCACACTCCTTGCCGAGGATGAGCGTTTCGACAATATACATATCGTAGATCGTCAGACCGTGGCCTCAGAGTTCCAGCACCCTAAGTTTAGGTGCCATACGTTCGATTTACGCTCGGAGGACTACTCATTGTTTGACACGTTCACCGAAGTGAATACCCTTATAATTACTGCGGGCTTTGGTCGCTTGGCACACTTTAGCGACATCGACGACGAGCATATTATAGATAGTTTTGCTGTGAACAGTACCGCCGTGATACGCATCATACGCCACTTCTACGATCGCATGCAGAGCACCGAGGAGTTCTATTGTGGCGTGATGGGAAGCATCGCAGGGTTTATGTCCTCGCCACTATTTGCTGTATACGGAGCTACAAAAGCGGCGCTCAAGATATTCATCGAGAGTGTGAACGTGGAGCTCGAGATGGCGGGAACAACAAATAGAATACTCAACATCTCGCCCGGCTCGATAAAGGGTACAGCATTCTATAATGGCGCTAACGACCTCTCGATTACACGCCAGCTCGGAGCTGAGATACTCACGCACCTATGGGCTAAGGATGACCTCTTCATCCCGCAGTACGACGAGATATTCAAGACCGTATTGGAGCGCTACCATGCCGACTTCCGTGCCGAGGGTCGCCACTCCTACAACTACAAAATGCAGAGCGGACGCATAAAATAGAGATACATAATATGCAGAGTAACATTACCATATCTATTATAGCACCTATCTATGGTGTTGAAAATTACATTGCTGAGTTTGCCGAGTCGGTGCTCTCGCAGTCGTACCCAAACATTGAGTTTATCTTCGTCAACGACGGCACTAAGGATCGCTCAATAGAGATTCTTGAGGAGCTTATCGACAGAAAGTATAGCCACTTGCGCAATAGAATCAAGATTGTACACAAGACCAATGGCGGCCTCCCCGCCGCACGCTTCACAGGCCTCGACCACGCCACGGGCGACTATGTCTACCATGTAGACTCCGACGACTGGCTCGCCGAGGGTTCCGTGGCCAAGATCGCAGCTAAGATTGAGGAGACGGGGGCCGATGTCATCTACTTCAACCTCGTCAAGGAGTATCCCACAAAGTCGAAGCTCAAGCGCGACCGCGTCTACGAGGCTAACGACCAGGCTAAGTTTGTGCGTAACATGTACAACCATCGCTCCTTTGCCAGCTTATGTAATAAGTGTTTCCGCCGTGGCCTATATACAGAGCATAAGATCCACTGCCCCAAGTATGGCTACGCCGAGGATTGCTACACTACGACCCAGCTTGTGGGTTACTCAAAGAGTATCGCCTACCTCGATGAGTTCGTCTACCACTACCGTAAGGGTAATCCCAACGCTCTAACAGGTCATAGGCGCCGTAAGCGTAAGCGTGAGTATGCGCTCAACTTCATCGATTTGTATGAGAAGTACCGCGACGTACCCAGCCAGGAGAATCCTATCGCTTGTATCTTCGATGATATCATTATGCAGATGGGTTGGTACTCAATATCTTACCGTCTTGGGCTATTCAAGGAATACCCATGGTTGGCCGAGGCTGTGCGTGGTGCAAAGATTAGAGGTGGCGGCTCGGACGTGCCATTTCTTGCGCAGATATTCACAAAGTTCGTGGCGCTATTTAAGTAGTATTACTGAAAGATGATATTTAGAGATTAGTGGAGTGGTCTGCTAATCTCTTTTTTGTGGGATGATAAAATTGGGCTCTGTCGTAAATTCCGGTGGGGAAAATTGTAAAAAAGTTTTATCTTTGTGTTATGGTTAAGTATAAAGATAAGATAGAAGATCCATTGAAGTTGTTGTTGCCTGGGGTAATATACGACTATTTTGAGTTGGTGCATACCGAGATATCGGATAAAGATGTGCATCTATTTTTAGACGAGGTACACAATCCTCCAAAGTCTGTTG
>JAFYWG010000016.1 GCA_017558115.1 Alistipes sp. | reverse complement strand
TATGTCGCTACCATTCTTGACATATTCAATTGAGATGGGAACACCTGTTTCGTTCACAAATCGAAAATAGGTATAAAACTTATCCTCCTTCTCTGATGACATATCTATCTCCGACAACTGAGTCTCTGGGATTTTAGTTGGCGCGCTTTCTTTTTCGCACGAAGTCATAGCACACACTGCAAATAGTGCCATAAGACAGCAAATAATGTTTTTCATAGTTGCGTATGTTTATAGATAAAATGTAAACCAGTGCCTTAACCGTGGAAATACCTACTCCTTCTTGATTGTGCTGTAGCAAGTCTCAATGCCATCCTTTGAGTTGCTCAAGTATAGTTTGCCACCTTCAAAGCGATAATACTTCTTTGTTGATGTAGCAGAGTCGATGTTTGTCATAATGAGCATATCACCATCGAAGGTGTACTTAAACCATTGTGGATATGAGGGCCCCTCGATAGGCGCAGCATTTGGATTGTCATATACGTTATAATATGTAAATCCGTCTCTTGGGGTCACAAATTGGATGTGATCATCATAATATTTATCGTCACTTTTGCGCGTTGTACTCCAGTCACCAAGGAAGCGCATATCACCATCTTCGGTCTTGGTAAATACAAAAGTATCACCATCCAAAGTTGAACGCATAGTTAGGGTGTTGTCCTGGAATCTATACTCCCACTCAATAGGGTCGTCGTCACCATAGTTCACATACAACTTCTCGTTTTTCACCCAATATGTCAACGAATTTCTCGTCATTGATCTTACGAGGTCAGCCTTATCATACGCATCTATGGTTAGATAACCATCGCCATTTTCGTAGAAGTAGAAGATGTAATCCGTCTGACTATGGAGCTGATCAATCTCGTCTGCTATTGATATATACTCCCAGCATCCAATAAATTTTGCCATCTCAGTAGCATCAGCATCCTTTACAGCATTTGTTGAGTTGTTAGCCTCATTTTGATTTGTACGATTAATAACATCGTTCTCGCACGACGCTGCCATACCTGCTACAGCAAGCATCAACAACATAAATAAACTCTTTTTCATAGTTCTAAGTTCTATAGGTTTAACAATAGGTTATTACTATTTCGCGATTTTATCTATCACAAAATTAGCGCGGAAAAGTTTTGCAAACAAAAAACGACATACGAATTTCAACCCGTAAGTCATTGTAAATCAATAGATATTAAAAACATTTGTTTTGCAGCACTAACAAAAAGTTTTGCAACCCCACTTTTTGGGCATATCACAAAGGGACATCGAGAGATTGGCATCACTTTCAGTAAGCCCACGCTTGTGTCGGATGTCGACACTCTCCATGGCAGTAATAGCGATGGGCAGCGACTCCGATTATAGGCACTTCGCAATAATGATTACTACTTTATGGAAGCATTCAGAGCCAGACAACTCGCCTTTTTTGTATAGTTATACCACACTACATTTTGTTTTTTTGCGTTTAAATTGTTATATTTGCATGATAAACTCACAAAGCGTTTGAACAATGAAAGGTATTGTCTTGGCAGGTGGTAGTGGCACGCGGCTCTACCCTATCACTAAGGGCGTGAGCAAGCAGCTGCTCCCGATATTCGATAAGCCCATGGTATACTACCCCATCTCAGTGCTTATGATGGCGGGCATACGCGAGGTGTTGATAATCTCCACACCCCAGGACCTACCCTCCTTCCGTCGCCTTTTGGGCAGCGGTGAGGAGTTAGGCATGGCCTTCTCATATGCCGAGCAGCCCCACCCCAACGGCCTTGCCGAGGCATTCATCATCGGTCGCGACTTCATTGGCGACGATGCGGCATGTCTGGTGCTTGGCGACAACATCTTCTATGGCGCTGGCTTCGAGGAGCGTCTACGTAGCGCCGCAAAGCGCACCATGGAGGAGGGTCGTGCCACGGTCTTCGGCTACAAGGTCGACCGCCCCGAACGCTATGGCGTTGTGGAGTTTGACGACTGCGGCAGGGCGATATCTATCGAGGAGAAGCCCTCGGCACCCCGCTCGAACTATGCCGTTACGGGCCTCTACTTCTATCCCAACAGCGTCGTCGACATCGCTGCGGGCGTGACACCCTCGGCGCGTGGCGAGTTGGAGATTACCACCGTAAACAGCACCTACTTGGAGCGTGGCGAGCTCAACGTCGAGATTCTCGACCGCGGCTACGCATGGCTCGACACCGGCACGCACGACTCATTGGCCGAGGCCTCTATCTTCGTGGAGGTTATCGAGAAGCGCCAGGGTCAGAAGATTGCCTGCATAGAGGAGATAGCCTACCGCAACGGCTGGATAACACGCGAGGAGCTACACCGCCTCGCAGAACCCATGCGCGCAAACCAATATGGACAATACCTACTCAAAATATGAAGCTTATAACCACCGACATAGAGGGCGTTTATATCATCGAACCACGACTCTTTGAGGATGAACGTGGCTACTTCTTCGAGGCCTTCAGCGAGCGCAAATTTACGGAGCTCACGGGCATCGCTACGCGCTTCGTGCAGGACAACGAGTCGCGCTCAATAAGGGGCGTGGTGCGTGGTCTACACTTCCAGCTACCCCCCTTTGCGCAGTCGAAGCTCGTACGCGTAGTGCGTGGTAAGATCCTCGATGTTGCAGTAGATATACGTCGTGGATCCCCTACTTACGGCAAGCATATATCGGTGGTACTTAGCGAGCACAACCATCGGATGTTGTTCATCCCTCGCGGCTTTGCCCACGGCTTTAGCGTCTTGGAGGGCGATGCCATTGTGGAGTATAAGTGCGACAACTACTACAACCCCGAGACAGAGGGCGCAATACGCTGGGACGACCCTACACTCGCAATAGACTGGCACATAGCCACTAACGAGGCTATCGTCTCAGCAAAGGATAAGGCAAATCCTCTATTTGAGGAGTGTAGCACACTCTTTGACTATAACTGCGACTACTATGCATAGAGTTCTGGTTACGGGTGGCAACGGACAGCTCGGCGAGGCTATACGTTACGCCGCGGAGGGTAGTGCCAATAGCTACTCCTTTGCCACAATCGAGGAGTTGGACATCTGCAATAGCGCCGATGTGGAGCGCTACATCACCGTAAACAAATTCGATGTGGTTATCAACTGCGCCGCCTATACCGATGTTGAGGGCGCAGAGGATAACGAGGCGGCAGCATACACCATAAATAGTAGCGCCGTAGCCGAGTTAGCCATGGCGTGTAAAAGACAGAATATTAAGCTAATACACATATCCACGGACTACGTCTTTGGTGGCGAGGCCCTGCGTAGCACACCCTATACCGAAGAGGAGCCGACGGCACCTCTTAGCGTCTATGGAGCAAGTAAGGCAAAGGGTGAAGCGACAGTTACGAAGCATGGCGGCATTGTCATTCGCACCTCGTGGCTATACGCCCCCTGGGGCAAGAATTTTGTGCTCACGATGCTACGTCTGGGCAGCGAGCGCGATGCTATAAGCGTTGTTGACGACCAGCGTGGCACGCCCACCTCAGCATTGGGTCTCGCGCGAGCGCTCGTAGCACTGGTGGATAGCGGCGCAATAGACGGCATGTGCGGCATATACCACTACACCGATGGTGGCCAGTGCACATGGTACGACTTCGCATGCGAGATTATGATGCAGGCGGGGCTGGGGTGTCGCGTAGAGCGCTGCACAACGGCCGAGCGCAATATGCGCGCCGCGCGCCCCACATATTCGGTGCTTGGCACGGCGCGTATTGAGGCCATCAAGGGCATAGAGATAGCCCCATGGCAGGAGCGACTACGCGAGGTTATTTCACTATTAAACAAGTAATTATGGAGAAGCGCAATATACTTATCACTGGTGGAGCGGGATTTATTGGCAGCCACGTTGTGGAGCTTATGACCACGAAGTATCCCCACTACCACATCGTCACACTCGACAAGCTGACCTATGCGGGTAGCCTCGACAACATCTCCGAGGCCCTCAAGCGCCCCAACCACACCTTTGTGGAGGGCGACATCTGCGACAGAGAGCTCGTTGAGCGCATCTTTGCAGAGCACCATATCGATGGTGTGATGCACCTCGCCGCCGAGAGCCATGTGGACCGCTCCATTAGTGCGCCCATGCTCTTTGCCATGAACAACATCCTCGGCACCATAACCCTCTTGGAGGCGGCGCGCAAGGCGTGGGCAGGCAACTATGCGGGCAAGCGTTTCCACCACATATCAACCGACGAGGTCTATGGCGCACTACCCCTCGAGGGCGGTAAGTTTACCGAGGAATCACGCTACGAGCCCCACTCGCCCTATTCGGCATCTAAGGCCTCATCCGACCACTTCGTACGCGCCTATCACGACACATATGGTCTTCCCGTAGTTATCACAAACTGCTCGAACAACTATGGCGAGAGACAGTACCCCGAGAAGCTGATACCTTTGTTTATAAATAATATCGCAAAGCGTCTCCCCTTGCCCGTATATGGCTCGGGATGTAATGTGCGCGACTGGCTCTATGTTGGCGACCATGCCGCAGCCCTCGATGGCGTCTTCCACCGCGGCTGTGATGGTGAGACGTACAACATCGGAGGCGACAACGAGTGGACCAATATCGAGCTTATCAAGCGCCTTATAGCCGTTGTGGATAGCGAGTTGGGACGCGCCGAGGGCGAGAGCTTCGCGCTTATTACGCACATCGAGGATCGTGCGGGCCACGACCTACGCTACGCCATCGACTCCTCAAAACTGCAGCGCGACTTAGGCTGGAGACCCACCATGGATTTCGAGGAGGGACTACGCCGCACCGTACGCTGGTATCTCAAAGAGTAATAAAGATATAAGAAATGGGGCTGTCCACTTTATTGTTGGACAGCTCCATTTTCGTAAATGTGTAACAAGTCTATTTTGAGAGTGAGCCTTGTTAGACAGACTCTTTATTGCTCGTTACAATAATATTATAGCGCAGGCAATCACAAAGACTATAATAGCCAGTATCGCGCAATTTATCAGATATATCATGTATGTCACCAGAGCCTTTAATATCGACTTAAACCATGATTTTGGCTCATATACCTTGTGATACGCCAGGACGAGATATATCGTAGCACCAATACGTATTATCCACTGCAACATATCCATCGAAGCACCAGTCGTAAGGTATATTACGTATATTAATAGTATCAATATCTCGACAAACGCCGTGTAGTGCAGCGAGTAGATAAAGTGGTTGATAAGAGGTTGCTTACGTCTCACATGCATAAGCGCCAACGCAAGCGCGAGGAATGGTGCAGTAAGCAGCATAATCATAGGGAAATATGTCGTACCTATATCTACCAGCGTATATAACACCTGCTGGAATTCACGCTGACCATCCGCAATAACCTCCTCATCTGTATTGAAGAAGTAGTAGCCCTCCTCATTAAGAATCAAGATCTTATCCTCAATTAGCACACGAGGCACTGTCGCCTCCCACTTATCGAGACTCTGGCCGTGCGTATTATCTATCACAGATATCTTATCCAACACATCGGGATGATCCCTCTCCACACTCAGCGGCGCATACATAAGCACAGTATCGCGTGGGCTGCTTTTCATTTTAGCTACATATGCACGATCCTCCTTAAAGGAGTCCAACTGCATGGTAGGATAGAGCATCTCATCAGTAAGCATGTTATCCACAGACCTATTCGCCCCATCCGTACCCGAGAAGAGCATAAAGAGCGTGATGAAGATAAACAATAAGAACATGTTGAGTTTCAAGGGGTTCTCCTGCGAGAATATCTTACCCTTCAAAAACTCATTAGTAAGTTGACCTGGGCGACGCACCAACGTCCACAATGTCTTGATGCATAGCGGATCCCAAATAAAGGCGTTGTTAAGATACTCCATTATAAAGCTACCTACCGTGGGAGAAGTATCCATCACCTGCTGACCGCACTCATGGCAGAACTTGCCAGTCACCTCAGTGCCACAATTTAGGCAGTGAGTGATATGCGCCTCTTTGCTATTATCCCCATTCTCTGGGTTTTGTAGTTTTTTGCCCATACTACATTTCGTTATTCTATACTTTACTTTAATCTCTCTGCTATGGCCTTACACGCCGCCTCCTTAGCTGCATCGAGACGTCGTTGAGCCTTTATTTCAGCCTTGGTATCGCCATTTATACGCGCCTCCATCACTTCGCCATACAACGCCCATAGCTTCATCTCGACGGTGACCTCGCGCTGTGCAGTGGTGTAGGCCTCAGCCTTTGCCGCTGTTGAAGCCTCGCTATCAGAGTAGGCGTGGCGGTAGCCCTGAATGTCGTTCCAGTGACCACGTGTAAAGTCGGGGAATGCAACAGATGCGCAGTTGTTATCCATTGATAGTGAACCCAACTCCGCCAAGCAGCACCACTCCGCCATGTCGTATACATCCATATCGAGTGGCAAGCCATTCTGCAAGCAGTATACAAGGCGCGCATCCATGATGTAGTCCATGCCGCCATGGCCCATCTCGCGACCCATCTCGCCAAACTTCGTGATAAGAGGGTGGCAATACGCCTCCATAAGCATCTCGCGCTGCTCGGCCGTAACAAAGCCGTGAGCATTGAGATTGTCCATCTGTGGCGCACCAGCAAGCTTTGCACCCTCCGCCGAGAGGGCAAACTCTGGCGTGGGGTACTTCGTAGCATAGCCCTTGGTGCCTGTAAGCTTAAATAGGCGGTTGTAGGGCTGTGGCGTCATCACATTGTGCTGAATTTCAACCACCTTACCGCGTGCCGTGCGCATAAGCGTCGTCGTGTGGTCACCATTGCGGAACTCCGCACACTCCTCACCCGTGCGGGTCTCTACCAGCTCCTTACCCACAAAGCTCTCCGTGTCCATAGCCACCAATGTCGTGAAGCGGTCACCACGATGTATGTTCATGCACTGCGCAACGGGGCCGAGACCATGCGTTGCATAGAGGTCGCCACGATTCTCCATGTTGTATTTCAAGCGCCAGTTAAGCTCCGCAGTATCGTTATCATTGGGGTCGTGCCAGTATGAGTCCCAGTAGATGTCGAGCGTGTGTATGTAAGCGCCCTCAGCACGCACAATCTCGCCAAATAGGCCCTGCTGTGCCATATTGAGCGCAGTAAGTTCATAGTAGTCGTAGCAGCAGTTCTCGAGGATGAAGCAGTGTAGGCGTTCGCGCTCTGCAAGGTCAATAAGAGTCCAGCACTGCTCGAGATTCATCGCCGAGGGCACCTCAATAGCCACATGCTTGCCGTGCTCCATCGCATGCTTCGCTACGGGATAGTGGTGATTCCAGTCGGTAGCGATGTATACAAGGTCTATATCCTCGCGCTCGCACAACGCCTCGTAGCCATGCTCGCCATAATATACATCCGCGGGCATCATATTCGCTTCATAGAGGAAGCGCTGCGACGCATCGGCACGCTCACGCTCATAGTCACACAATGCAACAACCTCAACACCAGGGATATGTGCAAAACGCATCACAGCCCATGGGCCACGCATACCGAGACCCACAAAGCCCACGCGCAACGTCTCGATGGGCTCTACCGCGAGACCCACGACATGCTCCTGACCCTCTGGTCGCTCGGGGCAGTCTACGACGATGGTGCCACCCTCCCAATGCCATGTTGTTGACTCTGAGAGCGACTGCGCCGAAGCCTCAACACCCATAAATGCGACTGCTGCAACCACCGCAGCAACGATATACTTTACCAATTTCATAGTTGTAATATTCTGATTACCAATCATTATCTGCGTCGTTCTCAATATCAATTGAAGACAATATCACCGCCGCAGTAAAGTTTCTATCGAAGAAGTTTGCTACTTGATAGTATAAACTCTCATCATATATTTTTCCCTCATATGTAATACGCTTCCTATACATTAAGTCAGCCAAGGACCAAGTACTATTTCCTCTATTAATAGTAACGGCATGCCCACTTGTTCTATTAAAATAAGTCGAGGTGGAAAGATATGTATCAGTTCTTGTATATGTAGAAGCGCAAACAATATTTGACATTGTCACCCTATATTTTCCCTCTTTGAATTCATAAGTAACATTAGCGCGCCAAACATCGGTCATCATACCATAAAATTTATCATTATGATCGGGAATAAATTCTCTGTTTTTAATAACACCAGAGATGCTACCATCATCCTCATAAATGACATCGCTCAACTTGCTGGCCGCTTCACGCTTTAGATCTTCGATTGAACGATTCGACTCAAGGACTCGCGACCACTCCATATCTCCCCCAACAACAGTTTTGAATGTTTCAAGGAAATAGGTACGGATATAACCTCTCTCTACAACATGGTCGTAATAGTATGGATGGGGGAAATGCTTTCTAAAGTCCTTCCTACCATATTTTTCATTCCATCCTTCACGAGTAAACCAATCTCCGTTAGTATCACTATAAAGTACCGCTCCATTCTGCGTGAGCATAATCTCGTAGACCTGTGCGCTGACACTTATAGAAGTTATGAACAAAGCAAAAAGCAAAGTAATAAATCTCTTCATAATGGGAATTGTATATGGTAGAAACTAAAAAATCACGACAACGCGGCCGCAGATATTTGCCGAGAGTGTGGCGGTGCGGTCTACGATTTTCAGGATTGCGGGGATGGTAACACCCTCGCACTTCACACTACAACGATACTCGCCCGATGGGGGCAGCATCTTATACTCATCAATAGCAGCGATGGCGCCCTCATGAGCCACACCCGAGAGCATATAGCGTGCACCCAAGAGGCGTGCAGCACGCTCCATATCGCCCTCGGCGATGACATTACGCACCACAGTAGAGCTGACCTTATCCTCGCCATCCTCCCTATGTTGTGCCACGCACTCCAACTCAAAGCCACACTCCGTAGCCAAAGGTTGCAATCTATCAAAGTTTCCCTCGCTACCGCGACCTAAACGGTGGTTATAGCCCACAATCATGCCCACCATACCGAGGCGTTCGATAAGTATATCGCGCACAAAGCACTCGTAGGGCTGTGTACGAAACTTCTCGTCGAAGTGGGCAACGACCATGCGGTCTATACCGACCTCCTCCAGTAGTCGTGCACGCTCCTCGATGGTTGTGAGCAGCTGCATCCCCTCGGCGCGCCCCATAGCGATGCGGGGGTGTGGGTCGAAGGTGACAACCACACTCTCGGCATCCAACCTCTCGGCCATAGCCTTGAGGTGCTCCAAAAGGGCACGATGCCCCTGGTGCACACCATCGAACGAGCCTATGGTGACCACCGAGCGGCAACGAACTTCGGGGGTATCGAATCCGTACTGCAACATCTGTTTGCGATTAGTTGTTACTCTCCTCGGCAACCTTTACGAAGTAGGCCACCTTCTCAAGGAGTGTTGTGATATCGTAGTTCTCCACGACGATGCCCTGAGGGAAGTTCAAGGGTGCAGAGGTGAAGTTTAGGACACCTCTAATACCTGCATTGATGATGGGCAATACCAACGATGAGGCCTGCGACGTGGGGAGTGACACGATGGCGATGCTTATATCCAACTCATCCACCCTCTCCTCGAACTCGTCGATATGGTAGCATGGGATGTTGTCAATCGTCGTACCCACTTTGTTGGGGTCTACATCGAATGCCGCAGTGATGCGCAGCTTGAGACCCTTGCCGTTGAAGTACTTCGTGACGGCCTGACCGAGGTGACCCATGCCTATGATAGCCATATTCATGGGCTGCTCGCTATAGAGGATATTGTTGATGAAGTCTATCAAGACCTTTACGTCGTAGCCCTTCTTCGTATCGCTCGAGAAGCCTATGAGCATAAGGTCGCGACGCACCTGCACAGCGGTGATGCCGTGCATACCTGCCAAGACGTGCGAGAAGATGTGGGTGATACCCTGGGCATGACACTTAACAAGCGTGCGGCGGTACTCGCTCAGACGCTCGATGGTCTTCTCCGGAATTGGAGATGTTATACTATTATTTGCCATGTTATCTCTGATTTGGAACTACTCCACAACGATCTTTGAGTCGTGGCGATAGTGCTGTCGCACCCAGTTGGTGTTGGTGTACGCGCCATCGCGATACTCAAATTTGTAGGGCGTAGCCAATGGCGTATGTGTCACATCGAGGAAGCCGTCGAAGCCCTCATACATCATGCGACAGAAGATCATCGCCGCATCGTAGCCACGATATGAGGTGCGCGAAGGCAGAGCCCCAAAGCTTGCTATGTATCTGCCATCGAAGAGGCGTACAACCTCGTCGATGCGGTTAGCGTAGTAGGGCACAACAAATACGACATCGTTGTGGAAGAAGATGTCGTGGTCGATGCTTGTCATCTTAAGCCACTCGCGATTACCCAAAACGGTGTAGTCGCCATACGTGAGTCCGCGACCACGTATCGAGGACTTTGTAGAGGACAGCGTCGTGAGGATGCGGTCAACATCTGTTGCTGACGATGCCATAACCACAAATACCTTCTCGCTCTTAGTGCGCATAAGTTCCTCTATGTTTACCAACGAGCCATTCGAGCCATTGCTGTTGCGTGTGTAGAAGTATGAACCGCGGTTAAACTGGAAATTTAGAGCCACCTCGGAACTATTCGTAGCTATGGAGTTAACCTCGTTGATAAAGGTAGTATCATTATTCGAAGCGTAGATCTTTATCACCTCGCGGCTACCATCCAACAGACCAGCGACGGGAGCACCCTTAAGCTCCGCAGGGGCTGGCATATTGAAGAGCACGGGGCAGTCGTAGTCTACATACTGCAGTGGCGATACAATGGGGATGTTATTCTCGACTGCATAGCTGAGTAGCGGTGCAAACTCCTCGTTGTATACTGGACCAATGATAAGCTGCGCATTGATCTCGCCATAGAGTATCATATCGCTGATATGCTCTGCATTACGCTCGCTGTCGAGCACCGTGAGTTCTATGGAGTATCCGCTATTTTTGAGATCCTCCATCGCAAGGAGCACACCGCGGTAGAAGTCTACGATATTCTCCTTCGACTCACCACGAGCATGAAATGGCAGAAGTAGCGTCACTTGTAGCATCATATTTGGCTCCACCTTAGTAAATAGCGATGTCGAGGCCTCGCCCTCCAGAAACTCCATCTCAGTCTGCAGGTCGCACGCTACGCTCTCCGCAGCCAACTCCTCACCGCCCAAGTACATCTCACCCTCATTGTCGTTGCGACTGCTGAGGTCACCATTACGCGCGTCACACTCCGCCTTATTGCCACGGGCATTGCCGCTCTTCTGCACACATAGCTCCATGCCTGCCTTAAGTTCTGAGGCGTCGCTGAGGCCATTTAGCTCGAGGAGTTCATCCTGCGTAAGGCCATATGTACGCGACAAAGAGTATATCGTCTCGCCTGGCGCAACGATGTGCACATCCTTCTCCACCTGACGTTTCTTACCCTCTGCATGACGCTTCGATTCGCCCCTTGCCGCGCCCTTTTTATCCTCCGCACCATCGGCAATGGGGACATATAGCATAGCACCCAACATAAGGTCGCTGCTCGAGAGGCCATTAATCTCGATTATAGACTCCTGGCTCACGCCATAGACCGTCGCGAGCGAGTAGAGCGTGTCGCCCTCCTGAACCTTGTGGACATAGTACTTCTTACCATGATACTTCACCGTGGTCTTCGAGGGCTCTGTCGCCATCGCCACCGTAACAAGCACCATAGCCAGTACAACAAGTATGAGTCGTAGTCGTTTCATTGTAAGCATCTAAAGTTTTGTTCTGCAGCCTCGCTACTTTATGCGTAGGCGTATCTCGGTGATAACCTTCTTGGTGTAGAGGGGGAAGTCACCCTGCATCATCCACGAGTAGTAGCTGGGCTCGTCACGGAATATATCCTCCACCTTGCGACCCTTGTACTTACCGAAGGTGAATATCTCCTCACCCTTGTCGTTCAGCGCTATGCGTCCCGCGAAGTCTACCACCTCGCCATGTGTAGAGAACGTTGCAAGCTCCTCGATAGTATCTCCAATGTCACCGTAGCGTGCAATCTGCGCCTCGAGTACCTCGTATGTCGCGAGGGTGTCGGCCTCTGCAGAGTGCGCATTTTCGAGGTCCTTATCGCAGTAGAACTTGTATGCTGCCACCAACGTGCGCTGCTCCTTCTTATGGAAGATGTTCTGCACATCTACGAACTTGCGCTTGCGGAAGTCTACGTCAACCTCTGCGCGCATGAACTCCTCTACGAGCATAGGGAGGTCGAAGCGGTTAGAGTTGAAGCCACCAAAGTCGCAGCCCTCGATAAACTTCGCCAACGACTTAGCTATCTGCTTGAATGTAGGCTCATCCTTAACATCCTCATCGCTGATGCCATGCACGGCTGTTGCCTCTGCGGGGATTGGCATCTCTGGGTTTATGCGTCGTGTCTTAACCTGCTTCGAGCCATCGGGCTCAACCTTTACCATGGAGATCTCGACAATGCGGTCGTGCGCAGCATCCACGCCAGTAGTCTCAAGGTCAAAGAATATAATAGGTCGCTTAAGTTTCAGATTCATGATTAATGTGAGTTTAATCCGTTGGCTGTTTATGGTTATTGTTTTAGGGAATTTAGGGGAATTAAGGAACTTAGGGAATCGAGATAGAAACACACCAATCTCCCTAAATTCTCTAATCTCACTAAATGACCTTTCGTCTTCGGTTTGTTGTCAGAAGGGAGTAGATGTGGAGTCAAGTCGAAATTGAACCCTACCCTCTCCTAACCGCCACTGCAATTTGCAGATAGAAGGCATTAGATACAACGCTCGGCAAAAATGGCGACGATGGTTGCACCCAAGTTTGTTGTCAGAAGGGTGTCGAGTGCAACACTCGGCGAAAATTTCAGCGATGGGTAGTACTTTGTCGTACGTCCCATTGCTGAAATTTTTGTTAGGGGCAGCAATCGACCCCTTATCACAACAAACTATGCGTTGATCATCATTGGCATCAACAACATCAACACCTCACCTGCGTGCTTATCGTCGTATACGGGCTTAAAGACGCCTGCACGTGTTGAGTCAGCAAGCTCGATCATCACGGTAGGAGTATCGATGTTATTGAGAATCTCAACGAGGAATGTAGACTTAAAGCCGATAGTAACGGGGTTACCATCGTAGCTGCAAGAGATTGTCTCGTTAGCAGATACTGAGAAGTCGATATCCTGTGCTGCGAGTGAGATGCGGTTTGATGCGATATCCATGCGGATGAGGTTTGTTGTGGGGTTCGAACAAACGGCTACGCGCTTGATGCCATTTACAAGCTCCACGCGGTCTACAAGCACCTTGTTAGGGTTTGCAGAGGGGATTACGGCGTTGTAGTTGGGGTAGTTACCCTCGATAAGGCGGCATACAAGCTTGTGGTTCTTGAGCTCAAATGTAACATTCTTTGCGTCGAACATCACGCGGATAGGTTCCTCCTCCTTGAGCAATACGCCCTTAAGAAGGTTTGCGGGCTTCTTAGGAAGGATGAATGAGGCGTTGAAGTCAACATCGGGACACTCTACCATCGAGCGCACGAGCTTGTGTGCATCGGTTGCCACGAATGTGAGCTTACCCTGCTCGAAGTTGAAGTAGACGCCATTCATCACGGGACGAAGCTCGTCATCAGCAGTTGCAAAGATGGTCTTGTTGATGCCTGCGATGAGCATATCTACGTCGAGGAGGATATCCTTGTGCTCGGGGCCAATTGCGGGCATTGCAGGGTAGCTAACTGCGCTCGCACCAGGGATAGAGAGTGAACCACTTGTCCACTTAACCTTAATCTCCCATGTAGCGTCGTTCACCTCGAACTCGAGAGGCATCTCGGGAAACTCCTTGAGTGAGTCGAGCATAAGCTTTGCAGGTGCTGCGATAACGCCCTCACGCTCTACGCTCTCCACCTTGAGGTGACCGATGATTGTTGTCTCGAGGTCAGATGTTGTAACGGTGAGCTCCTCGCCCTTAAGTTCCATGAGGAAGTAGTCGAGGATGGGGAGAGTGTTCTTGTTGCTGATAACCTTACCAGTTGTTGCGAGTAGCGACAGCAATGCTGAGCTTGATACTGTAAATTTCATAATCTAAAGTCTATTTTTTGTTTTAATTAATTTTATCCTTGTTCACTCTTCGTTGTCAGAAGGGGTTAGATGTGGCATATGGTCGCAGACCGAGAAAGCGGAGTTTACCAAAGCGTAAATGAGCATTTCGCGGTCAAGCCATATGCCGCAGATGACCGCTTATCACAACGAAGCCAGCTTATCGAGTGCCATCTCTATCATACGTCGCACAAAGGGCTTGTAATCGGTGCATGCATTCTTCGCCACGCGCTGTGCGATGATTGTGCAGATGGTTGCTGCGCGGTGACCCATAAGTGCTGCGAGACCCGCAAGTGCTGAGCCCTCCATCTCGAAGTTCGTGATGCGGCGCTCACCAAAGCGGAACGACTCAATCTTCTCGTTGAGCTTAAGATCGTGGGGCTGGAGGCGCACCCAGCGGCCCTGAGGCGCGTAGAAGCCAGGGGCAGCGATAGCTATACCCTCGCGTGTAGAGTCCTTGAAGAGTTCGAAGAGCTCTTTGTCCGCATCCACAAAGTAGGGGGCAGGGAGCTTCTTATCCCATGCTGTATGCTCGGAGAATGCCTCCTCGAGAGCGAGATCGCATACGCCGTCGCGACCAGCATAGTACGAGAGAAGACCATCAAAGCCAAGCGATGTGCGCGCGAAGACCACCTCACCCACCTCGATATCCATCTGTATAGCACCAGAAGTACCGAGGCGCACGAGGGTCAACTGACGAAACTCCTCCTTTGCCTGGCGCGTTGCAAAGTCCACGTTTGCGAGGGCATCGAGCTCCGTAACGCAGATATCTATATTACCTATGCCGATACCTGTAGACATGACCGTCATACGCTTACCCTTGTACGTACCCGTCACGGTAAGAAACTCACGATTTGCCACTTCACACTCCTTGGTGTCGAAATATTCGGCAATCATCGCCACACGGCCAGGATCACCCACAAGGATGACGATATCGGCCAATTGTTCGGGCTTAAGATGGAGATGGAAAATCGAGCCGTCTGCATTGATAATCAGCTCAGAAGATGGTATCGTTCTCATATCTCGGAATAATTTATATTCAATTTATTTTTAATATTCGCGTAAAATTAATAATTTTGTAGGAAATAGCAAAATCTTTTACCGATTTTTTAGATAACCGACAATAATAATTTAACCATAATGACACTCATTAAATCGATATCTGGCATTCGAGGTACAATCGGTGGTCGTCCCGCCGACAACCTCACCCCCATTGACATTGTCAAGTTCACAACAGCATACTCACGTCTTATCAAAGATAAGAACCCCGGTAAGCGCATCACCATCGTTGTAGGTCGCGACGCCCGTATTTCGGGCTCTATGGTCGACTCGTTGGTTGAGGGAACACTGCTCGGTTGTGGCGTAGATGTTATCAACGTTGGTCTATGCACAACCCCTGGCACGGAGATGGCCATTATCACCTATAAGGCTGATGGCGGCATCATCATCACCGCCTCGCACAACCCCCGCCAGTGGAACGCCCTCAAGCTGCTCAACGAGCGTGGCGAGTTCCTCGATGATGCCGAGGGCAAGGAGGTGCTGGCCATGGCTGAGGATGTGGCATGGAACTACCCAACTATCGACCATATCGGCAAGGTTATCCGCCGCGAGGACTTCAACGCTAAGCATATTGAGCAGGTATTGGCATTGCCCCTTGTAAATGTGGAGGCTGTGCGCCAGCGCAAGTTCAAGGTTGTGGTGGATGCAGTAAACTCTGTGGGTGGCGTAGTTATCCCCGCCCTACTAAAGGAGTTGGGCTGCGAGGTAGTGGAACTCAACTGTGATCCTACAGGCGAGTTTGCACACAACCCCGAGCCACTACCCGAGAACCTCACCGAGATATCGGAGGTGATACGCAAAGAGGGTGCCGACCTCGGCATCGTCGTAGACCCCGATGTAGACCGCTTAGCATTCGTCATGGAGAATGGCGAGATGTTTGTTGAGGAGTACACATTGGTGGCTGTTGCGGACTACGTATTGAAGCACACAAAAGGAAATACCGTGTCGAACCTCTCATCGTCGCGCGCACTTAGCGACGTAACCTCACGCTATGAGGGCTGCACCTACGCTGCGGCGGCAGTAGGCGAGGTTAACGTGGTTAAGAAGATGAAGGATACGGGCGCCGTGATTGGCGGCGAGGGTAATGGCGGCGTCATCTACCCTGAGTTGCACTATGGCCGCGATGCTTTGGTGGGCGTTGCTCTCTTTTTGACCTATTTTGCAGGTCTCTCTATGAGCATGTCAGAGTTGCGTAAGACATACCCCGCTTATTATGCTTCGAAGAACAAGATTGAGCTTACTCCCGAGATTAACGTAGACCTCATCCTTGAGACCATAAAGAACAGATACTCAAATGAAAAAGTTAACGACATCGACGGCGTAAAGATTGACTTTGCCGAGAACTGGGTACACCTTCGCAAGTCTAATACCGAGCCTATAATCCGTGTCTATACCGAGGCAAAAACTATGGCAGAAGCAGATGCCTTGGCAAAGCGTTTTATTTCCGAAATAGAACAAATTTGCAAAGCCTAAAACACATATATTAATATACTAAAACTTAACCATTATGAAACTTGCAAACGGCTACATCAAAGAGAATCGTGAGCGCTTCTTAGAGGAGCTCTTCGACCTACTTCGCATACCTTCAATCAGCGCACAGCCATCACTCCACAAGCAGGATATGGTGCGCTGCGCAGAGTGGCTTGCAGCATCGCTCATTAAGGCGGGTGCTGACCGCGCCGAGGTGATGCCCACAGAGGGCAACCCCGTGGTTTATGCCGAGAAGATTATCGACCCCAAGGCTAAGACTGTCCTTGTGTATGGCCACTACGATGTCATGCCCGAGGATCCCATCGACGAGTGGAAGACCAACCCCTTCGAGCCAGAGATTAAGGATGGCCGCATCTGGTGCCGTGGTGCCGACGACGACAAGGGTCAGCTCTTCATGCATGCCAAGGCTTTCGAGGCCATGGTAGCAA
Source organism: Alistipes sp. (assembly GCA_017558115.1). Taxonomy (GTDB): domain Bacteria; phylum Bacteroidota; class Bacteroidia; order Bacteroidales; family Rikenellaceae; genus Alistipes. The sequence continues at coordinate 6,423 of JAFYWG010000016.1, read as the reverse complement.
CCGACACCCTCCCCTGCAACGTTAAGTTCATGCTCGAGGGCGAGGAGGAGATTGGCTCACCCAGCCTCTACAAGTTCTGCGCTGATAATAAGAAACTTCTCAAGGCAGATATCATCCTTGTATCTGACACCTCTATGTTGGGCCTCGACTGCCCCACCATCACTGCAGGTTTGCGCGGTTTGACATATATGCAGGTGGAGGTTACTGGTCCCGATAAGGATTTGCACTCAGGTCTCTTCGGTGGCGCCGTTGCTAACCCCGCAAATGTACTTGCAAAGCTCGTGGCATCGCTTACCGACGAGTTCGGTCGCGTGACCATCCCTGGTTTCTACGACGACGTGCGCATCCTCACAGATGCTGAGCGCAAGGCTATGAACAAGGCTCCATTCTCACTCGACGAGTATAAGAAGGCTCTCGACCTCGGCGACGTAGCTGGCGAGGTTGACTACACCACATTGGAGCGCACAGGCATCCGTCCCTCTCTCGACGTTAACGGCATCTGGAGCGGCTATACTGGCGAGGGTACCAAGACTGTTATCCCCTCTAAGGCATATGCAAAGATCTCTATGCGCCTTGTGCCTAACCAGGACTTCAAGAAGATTGCTAAGCTCTTCGAGAAGCACTTCCGCCGCATCGCTCCTAAGAGTGTGAAGGTTAAGGTTGAGTTCTTGCACGGTGGTGCTCCCTACGTATCGCCTACCGACCTTCCAGCATACAAGGCTGCGGAGAAGGCTGTGGAGACTACCTTTGGCATCACACCACTTCCATTCTACTCTGGTGGTTCTATTCCAATTATCTCGGGCTTCGAGAACATCCTCGGCATCAAGTCTATCTTGTTGGGCTTCGGCCTCTCGAAGGATGCCATCCACTCTCCTAACGAGAGCTATGGCCTCGACCAGTTCGACAAGGGTCTGGAGACTCTGCCCTACTTCTACAAGTATTTCGCAGAGATGAAGTAATAAGGCTTCGTAACGACATAATGCCCCTAAAGGTCGCACCTTAGGGGCATTATTCAAATATGTTATACCATGAGACGACTACTAACAACGCTTCTTTTGCTATCACTTCTCGGCTGTACACATACTAAGGAGGTTCTTTATACCCAACATGCCACATTCCCCGAGGGTGCTACACATGAAGAGAAGATAGATATCGCCGCGCGCGTCGTACCCTCAAAGAAGCAACTCGCATGGCAGGAGCTGGAGCTCACGGCCTTTATCCACTTCGGCATCAACACCTTTACGGGTAGTGAGTGGGGAAGTGGCGAGGAGGACCCCGCAATGTTCAACCCCACAGCATTGGACTGCGAGCAATGGGTGCTAACGCTGAAAAAGGGAGGCTTCAAGATGGTTATCCTAACCGCTAAGCACCACGACGGCTTCTGCTTGTGGCCCACAGCAACTACCAAGCACTCTGTTGTTCACTCACCATGGCGCGACGGCAAGGGCGACGTTGTGCGCGAGCTTAGCGAGGCTTGCCGTAAGCACAACATGAAGTTTGGCTTCTACCTCTCACCCTGGGATCGCAACGCACCATCGTATGGCGACTCTCCCGCCTATAATGCACTCTTTATCGCGCAGCTAACCGAGCTACTTACCAACTATGGCCGTGTGGATGAGATATGGTTCGATGGCGCATGTGGCGAGGGCCCAAATGGCAAGCGCCAGGAGTACGACTGGAAGAATATTATGCTCACTGTACGACGCTACCAACCCGATGCCGTTACGGCTATTATGGGCGACGACATACGATGGGTAGGTAACGAGGGTGGCCGCGGCAGAGAGACCGAGTGGAGCGCAACACCCTACACTCCCCAATCATGTGTTGGTGGCCCCGAGGCAAATGCAGCATTAGACCTCGAGGAGATGACACGCGACTTGGGCAGCCGAGAGCTTGTTGCAAGATCTAATGGCATATATTGGTACCCCTCGGAGGTCGATGTCTCTATCCGCCCAGGATGGTTCTACCACGCCGAGGAGGACGACAAGGTGCGCTCGCTTGCCAACCTTGTAGATATATACTACACCTCTGTTGGCCGCAACTCTGTGTTGCTACTCAATATCCCACCCGATCAGCGCGGCCTTATCCACGAGATAGATGCAGCACGCATCGAGGAGTTTGGTCGCTATATCGCCGAGAATTTTACGGCGAGCAAGTTAGTTGGCAAAGTGCGCAGATGGCATGCCGAGGCTGGCGCAAGCCGCGAGATAGAGGTTGCTAAGGGCGAGATGGTAAATACGGTGCTTCTGCAGGAGGATATACGCCACGGACAGCGCGTTGAGCGCTTCACGGTTGAGGCCTATGTAGATGGCGCGTGGAGCGTTGTTGCCGAGGGCACGACGATAGGCTATAAGAGACTTCTACGCTTCGAGGAGTGCGCCGCCGAGCGCCTAAGGGTTACGATCAACGAGTGCAGAGCTACGGCCAACATCTCGAATGTAGCAGTCTACTGCGCCAAGGAGATTGCGGAGTAGGAGAGCTAAAGTTTAAGGAGGGCAATGATTTTAAGGAGTTTAGGGAGTTTAAGGAGTTTAGGGAATTTAGAGAGTTTAAGGTATTAGCAACTAACATACCCACTCCTTAAATTCCTTAAATTCCCTAAATTCCTTAATTTCACTAAATTCACCACACCCCCTCTCTCCAGCCCGATAGAGTTTTGTGTCAGAGTGGTGCTAATTTACCGCCGATAAAGAGAAAGAGCGGATGGGACATACTAAGCGTATTTCCCATTCGCTCTTTGGATTGAGGTGGCGAAGTAGCGCCACTATCACGCAAAACTATCGACGCTGTCTGCGCTGTTCACGGTTTAACTGCTCCTGCTGCTGACGCAACGCCTCCTCGTAACGCTCCTGGAACTTAGACTTCTTGCGTGGCTTTGAAGCATTAGCAAGAAGACGCTCACGTACCTTCTGGTCGTTCACAGAACGACGGATGATGAACATGATAAGCATTGTAAGGAGCTGCGACAAGAAGTAGTAGTAGCAGAGACCTGATGCGTAGCTGTTCATGAAGCAAAGCATCATGAATGGCATGAAGTACACCATCATAAACTTCATAACACCAGCACCGGGCTGACCTGCGGTTGTTGCCGACTGCTGCTTGTATGTCATGAATGAATAAGCGAAGAGCGAGAGCGCCATGAGTAGCGCAAAGAGGCTCATGTGGTCACCATAGAATGGGATGTTGAAGCCGAAGTCCCAAACGCTATCGTACGCTGAGAGGTCATCTGCCCAGAGGAAGCCCTCGCCACGCAACTCGATACTTGCAGGGAAGAAGCGGAACATAGCCCAGAGGATAGGCATCTGGATGAGTAGTGGCAAGCAACCACCCATGGGGCTGATGCCCGCCTTGCGGTATAGCTCCATTGTAGCCTGCTGCTTCTTCATTGCATCCTCCTGGTTGGGGTACTTCTTAGCAATCTCCTCGAGCTCGGGGCGTACAGCACGCATCTTGGCTGTAGACATATAGCTCTTATATGTCAAAGGCAAGATGAGAAGCTTCACCATGATGGTGAGGATGAGGATGATAAGGCCGAAGCTCATGCCGTAGCTATTCAACCACTGGAATACAGGGATTGTGAGGAAGCGGTTGAGCCATCCGATGATCCAGCCACCCATGGGGATAACCTCCTCGAGGTGTGTCTCGTCGCCCGCAAACTCAACATCCTTCATCACTGTGAAGTCGTTAGGACCGTAGTAGAATGCAAAGTCGTAGCTCTCCTGGTCTGCAGAGAAGGGGATGGTGATGTCGGCATTGTAGCTCTTCATAAAGTCCTTACCCTCACTCTTAGAGGTCTTGAAGCTGAGCTTACCATTGATAGGATCCTTAGCAAGGAATGCAGATGTGAAGTACTGCTGCTTGAAGGCTATCCAGTCGAGTTTGTTAAGCTTCTCCTTGCTACCATCCGAGTCGATCTCATCAACCTCGGCATCCTCATGCAAGCAGTATGCGATTGTTGATGCTGAGCTCTCGGTAGCGAAGTTACGCTCATTCTTCACGCTCTTGTTGCTCCAGTTAAGCCAGATCTTATCCTTAGCCTCGAGCCAGTTCTCGAGACCCTGCTGATTGATTGTAAAGTCAACGAGATAGTCCTTGCTCTTGTTGCCAGTGTTGTGGATGGTGTATACATACTCCATGTACGACACCGAGTCGAGCTGCAATCGCATAGCCACACGACAGCCGTTCTCGAGAGAGTCTACCTGAGGTGTAAAGTAGTAGTCGCCACTCTTTACATACTCGGTGCTACCCTGGTGCATAAGTTCGATGTCGAATGCCGCAGAGCCATCAAGCATCATCTTAACAGGCTCAGTACGCTCACCCTCAGCATACTTCTTGTACTCCTTGAGCTCTACACCCGAGATCAAACCACCCTTGTTGTCGAACGTAACAGCGATGTAGTCGTTCTCGCAGGTGAATGGCTGTGACTCACCCTCCAGCGCTGCAAGAAGCGTCTCGCCATGCAAAGTCAAACGGTCAAGAGCCTCATTTGCCTTGTTTATAGAGTCACGAAGTGCTCTATCCTCATCTGAGAGTGCCTCCTCCGCCAATCGTGCAGCCTCTGCCTCAGCAATCTTTATTGCCTCCTTCTCAGCCTGCTGCTGCTCATACTTCTTCTGCTGCTCTGCCTGCTTCTCGCTCGTCTTAACCTGGTAGATGCCATAGCCAACAAAGAGGAGCACCAACAGAGCAATTCCAATAATCGTATTTTTCTTCATCTCAAATCCCCGTAGGGGTACATTTAGTTATTTCGTCTTTTTATAACGATGATACATTATAATATATTACTCCAGCACGCCTATTACTGCTCGTCGCGATACTTAAGGGCCTCCTCAACGAAGCGCACGAACAATGGGTGAGGATTTGCCGCTGTAGAGTGGTACTCGGGGTGGTACTGAGCACCCACAAACCAACGGTGTGCAGGAATCTCCACAACCTCAACCAAGCCAGTATCGGGGTTGAGACCCGTAGCCTTCATGCCTGCAGCCTCGAAGTCTGCCAAGAAGTGGCTATTGAACTCGTAGCGGTGACGGTGACGCTCAACAATGTTCTCAGCGCCATACGCCTCGCGCACGCGTGAGCCCTCCTCCAAGTGGCAAGGATAGCCACCAAGACGCATTGTACCGCCCTTTGCTGTAACCTTTTTCTGCTCCTCCATCAAATCGATAACGGCATGCTTAGTCTGCTCCATCTCGCTTGAGTTAGCATCTGCCCAGCCGAGGACGTTGCGCGCAAACTCGATAACGGCACACTGCATACCGAGGCAGATACCGAAGAATGGAACGTTGTTCTCACGTGCGTAGCGCACAGCAACCAACTTACCATCGATACCGCGGTTACCGAAGCCTGGAGCAACCATGATTGCCGACATCTTGCCGAGGTACTCCTTGACATTGTCGATAGTGAGGCGCTCCGAGTTTACATAGTGCAACTTTACCTTTACACCATGTACTGCACCAGCGTGGATGAACGACTCGCTGATAGACTTGTAAGCATCGGGCAACTCGGTGTACTTACCCACCAAGGCGATGTCTACGACGCTCTTAGGATTCTTAATGCGCTCAACGAATGCCTCCCACTCTGTAAGATCGGGCTCCTGGTCAGCCTCCAAGCCGAGCTTCTCGAGCAATACGCCATCGAGGTTCTGCTTGTGCATGCGCAAGGGCACCTCGTAGATTGTAGGCACGTCGATAGACTGCACAACAGCCTCGGGAGTGACATTACAGAAGAGAGCCACCTTACGACGCAAATCCTGACTCAAATCGTGCTCCGAGCGGAGTACGAGGACGTCGGGCTGCAAACCGTAAGATAGAAGCTCCTTAACAGAGTGCTGCGTGGGCTTGGTCTTAAGCTCACCCGATGCCGCCATGTAGGGGATGAGTGTGAGGTGCACCAATACGGTATTCTGGTAGCCGAGCTGGTAGCGCAACTGACGTACAGACTCAATGAATGGCAACGACTCGATGTCGCCTACAGTACCACCAATCTCGGTGATGATGACGTCGTACTTCTTTGTAGCACCCAACAACTGCACGCGGCGCTTAATCTCGTCGGTGATGTGGGGGATGACCTGCACGGTCTTACCTAAGAACTCACCACTACGCTCCTTTTCGATTACGCACTGATAGATCTTACCTGTGGTAACGTTGTTGTTCTTCGTAGTCTGAATAGAGGTAAAACGCTCGTAGTGACCCAAGTCGAGGTCGGTCTCTGTACCATCCTCGGTAACATAACACTCGCCATGCTCATAGGGGTTGAGCGTACCGGGGTCAACGTTGATATAGGGATCGAGCTTCTGAATGGTTACAGAGTAGCCACGAGCCTGCAACAAACGTGCGATAGATGCTGAGATAATACCCTTACCAAGTGACGATGCAACACCACCGGTAACGAAAATGTACTTTGGTTTAGATAGTTTCATAACCT
>JAFYWG010000015.1 GCA_017558115.1 Alistipes sp. | reverse complement strand
GAGGTAGTTCATGTATGAGAACATACCCTTCTTCATCTCACCACCATACCATGTGTTGATGATAACCTGCATCTTCTCTGTGAGGTTGAATACTACAGCAGTCTCAGAGTTGAGGCCGAGCTCCTTGTAGTTCTCAACCTTAGCCTTTGAAGCGTTGAGTACTACGAAATCGGGCTCACCATAGTTTGCGAGCTCCTCCTCAGTAGGACGGATGAACATGTTCTTCACGAAGTGTGCCTGCCATGCCACCTCCATGATGAAGCGGATCTTGAGGCGTGTGTTCTCGTTAGCACCGCAGAAGGTATCTACAACGTAGAGTTTCTTGTTTGAGAGCTCCTGAGATGCGATCTTCTTAAGCTCAGCCCAAGCAGCCTCAGTAACGGGCTTGTTGTCGTTCTTGTACTCATCAGATGTCCACCAGATAGTATCCTTAGTGGTCTCATCCATTACGAAGAACTTGTCCTTAGGTGAACGACCTGTGTAAACGCCTGTCATAACGTTTACTGCGCCCATCTCAGTTACTACGCCCTTGTCGAAGCCAGTGAGACCCTCTTTAGTCTCCTCCTCGAACAAAGTCTCATACGAAGGGTTGTAAACAACCTCCTCAACACCGGTAATACCGTACTTTGCCAAATCAATTGTTGCCATAGTTTTAACTTTTATTAATTAATTCTAATTCTCCTCTATCTAAATCTAACGTGGTCTGTAATGCTTGTAACCATTCGCACACATTTGGCGCAATGAGGAACAAATTTCTTTACCACAAAATCGGTGCAAAGTTAGCAAATAATTTCGGTCTGTGAAATTTTTAACAGACTTTTTTTAATTTTTTTAATAAAATATTCCACCACACCGACTTATCCCCTAATTAGCATATGGATAATGACTAAAATGTAACGCCCCGCACAGTATAACTATTGTGCAGGGCATTGTAAGAATCAGTTTTACGTTGCTACTCTTCGAGGATGTAGACCGTTTCGCCAGGGCGTTGCATATGGTAGCGCTCACGGGCATAGCTCTCCATAAACTCAGGGTCGTGAGAGATGTTGTGGATAAAGATGCTATCACCCTCAATCTTCTCCTCGTAGAAGGCTATCTCGCGGTCTAAGTCGCTAATTTGCGACTTCGTGACTATCATATCGCGGATGGTGAGTATAGATACATATATGGTGCAGATGGCGATGACCACGGTCAACACAATCCAGAAGTAATTTATAACGCGTAGTCTCGTAGACTCCTTCATTTTCACTATGTTACGCACCATACGCTCGCACCTCAATTAAGGAATATGCATAAACTTATGCGTCTGGATAGAGATATTCCACACGGGGTTGAGCTTCACCCACTCAACTATCTCGCCTATGATTTGCTCGTAGACGCTCCACTCGGGCTGTAGGTAGAGGCGGCACTTGCGGCTAACCTTCTTGCTGCACTCCACGGCCCACTCCAAGTCCTCCTTCGTCTGCACGATGACCTTAAGTTCATCTGCGCGGCGCAACGCCTCCTCCAAAGGTGGCATCTGGCGCTTGGGCGAGAGGCATATCCAGTCGAACTCACCGCTAATGGGGTTGGTGCCCGATGTCTCGATAAATATCTCGAGGCCATGGGCATGCAACTGGCGTGTTAGCTCTCCTAAGGGGTAGAGGAGGGGTTCGCCACCCGTAATCACGATGGCTTGTGCCGAGCACGAAGCTGCGCGTTCGACGATAGTCTCAACAGGGGTTGGGGGGAAGACCTTGGGGTTCCACGTATACTTAGCATCGCACCAGCGGCAGCCTACGTCGCAGCCACCGAGGCGTATGAAGTATGCGGGCTTACCCGAGTGGTAGCCCTCACCCTGAATGGTGTAGAAGTCCTCGACAAGGGGGAGCTTGCGTCCGCCCTCGAGGAGCTCCAAGTCGGGATTAATCTTCATCTAAAACGTAAATATCCTTAAGGTTACGACCTATCTGGTTGTAGTCCAAACCATAGCCTACGATAAACTCGTTGCCGATGGGCATTGCCACATAGTCAATCTTATATTCGTGGAGGAACTTCTCGGGCTTATAGAAGAGGGTGCAGATAGCCACGCTCGCGGGCTTGCGCTCCTTCAAGTAGTTGAGCAAGTAGTTCATGCTGTGGCCAGTCTCGACGATATCCTCAACGATGATGATATCCTTACCCTCGATGTCGAAGTCGATGCCGAGGTGCTGCTTAATCTGACCAGTAGACTGAGTACCCTCGTATGAAGAGATCTTAACAAAGGCCATGCGTGAGTCGAAGTTCACCTTGCGCACGAGGTCGCTCAAGAAGAGGAATGAGCCAGAAAGCACACCGAGGAAGATAGGGGTCTTGCCTGCATAGCGCTCATTAAGCTGCTCAGCAACGCGCTCTACAGCCTTGTCGATCTCCTCTGCAGGGATCATAATCTTGAATTTGCGATCAAGTAGTTTTATCTTTTTGTTCTCCATAGTGGTAGTTATTTTGAGTCAAAGTTACATAATTTATCCTAAACTACAAAACTAATTGGTCTTTACTCTATCGAGTATGCCCGTAAGTGCTGCGAGGATTACGCCATAGTTCGTGATGGCAACACCCTGCTGGCGAGCACGTTCCACGCGACTTAGAACATGCTTGCGGTTGAACATACACGCTCCGCAGTGGATCACCAAGTCGTAGGGCGTGAGGTCCTCGGGGTAGTCTGCGCCACCCACTATGTCTATTGTTAGGCCTTCGCCATACTTCTTGCGCAGCAGGCGAGGTAGCTTCACGCGACCTATATCCTCGTTCTGTGGCGTGTGTGAGCATGCCTCAGCGATGAGTATGCGCGACGCCTCGCTTATACCCTTAAGTGCCTTTACGCCCTCGGTGAAGAGTGCTATGTCGCCCTTATAGCGCGCAAAGAGAATGGAGAACGAGGTTAGCGTCGAGGCCTCGGGTTTTAGCTGATATACCTCGTTAAAGGCTTGTGAGTCAGTGATGATGAGCTCGGGTGGTGTCGCTAATGCTGCTAATGCCTCGGCCATGCGGTCGGGGGTGCAGCAGATGGGCACGCAACCACGATCCAGAAGCTCGCGTATGGTCTGCACCTGAGGCTGGATAAGGCGACCCTTGGGTGCAGACTTATCCTGGGGCATGACGAGAAGCACTCTGTCGCCCGCCTTGCAGAAGCCCTCGGTGATAAGGCGCTCCTCGGCGGGGCGAGTGTTGATTATAGCCTCGCGCAGAGCCTCGATGCCCTCACCCGTGGTGGTGCTTGTGGCTATCGCCTTAAGTTTTGTAGTCTCCTCAATGCGCGCTATAAGTGCCTCGCGGTTAGCAACTCTATCTACCTGATTTAGTGCCACTACGACAGGGATCTCGCGTGTGCGACACTCCTCAATTATGCTTAGCTCCGTATCTATACCCTCGTCGGTAAATAGCACCACGGCGATGTCGGTCCTATCCAACATCTTCGACGTGCGTGCCATGCGCTCCTTGCCGAGTGTGGTGTTATCATCAAGACCCGGGGTGTCGATGATAACCACAGCACCCATACCCGTAAGTTCCATAGGCTTCTGCACGGGGTCGGTAGTGGTGCCAGGCGTGTTCGACACAATCGCCACATCCTGCTTTGCTAAGCAGTTGAGCATGGCCGATTTGCCCGCGTTTGTACGACCCAATAGGGCGATATGTACACGCTCTGATGCAGGTGTCTGGGGTGTCATATTGCGGGTGTGTTAGAATCTGAAATCGCGCTTACCCTCAACAATAGCCTTAAGGTTATCCTGAGTGATGCGGCGCACCTTATCTGATGGTATAATCTGCTGTAGGCGGTCAATCATCTTGTAACCCTCGACCTTAACCTTGGGCGATGCGTAATCCTCGAGATACTCGGCGAGTGTCATAAGGGCGTTAGGGGCGCAGCAGTTGCCAATAAGGCCGCGCTTTGCCAACGACATGAAGCGGTCGCCGGTACGTCCCTCGCGGTAGCATGCGGTGCAGAAACTGGGTATGTAGCCCATCTCCAAGAGCCAACCCACAATCTCATCCAACGTGCGGTTGTCCGAGATGTCGAACTGTGCAGAATCCTCGGCATCTACAATGCCCTCGGCATAGCCACCCACGCTGGTCTTTGAGCCGCCACTAAGCTGCGATACGCCAACGTCGAGAACCAACTCGCGACAACTCTTCGACTCGCGCGTAGAGACAATCATACCTGTGTATGGCACAGCGATGCGCAACACGGCTACGATGCGGCGGAAAACCTCATCCGTAACTGCATCGGGGAAGTCCTTGGGGTCGATGTCGTCCGCGGGGCGGATACGTGGAACGCTGATTGTATGTGGGCCTACGCCAAAGCGTGCCTCAAGGTGCTCGGCGTGCATAAGGATGCCCACAACGTCGTAGCGGTAGTTCGATAGGCCGAACAATGCTCCCACGCCCACATCGTCGATGCCGCCCAACATGGCGCGGTCCATAGCCTCGGTGTGGTATGCCCAGTCGCTCTTGGGGCCTGTGGGGTGTAGGCGCTCGTATGCCTCGCGGTCGTAGGTCTCCTCGAAGAGGATATATGTGCCGATGCCCGCATCCTTAAGGCGTGTGTAGTTCTCCACGGTTGTTGCGGCAATGTTCACATTAACACGGCGTATAGCACCATTCTTGTGGTGGATAGAGTAGATGGTGTCGATAGACTCCAAGACGTACTCAATAGGGCTGAGCTTGGGGTGCTCGCCTGTCTCCAACGCAAGGCGCTTGTGGCCCATATCCTGAAGGGCGATAACCTCGCGGCGTATCTCCTCCTGCGTAAGCTTACGGCGGGGAATAGTCTTATTCTTAGCGTGGTAGGGGCAGTATACACAGCCATTCACGCAGTGGTTCGAGAGGTACAGGGGGGCGAACATCACTATGCGGTTGCCATAGATCTGCTCCTTGAGCCTACGCGCAATAGCGAAGATGCGCTGCTCAATCTCGGGGTCCTCTGCCTCGATAAGTACCGCAGCCTCACGGTGTGAGATACCCTTACCCTGGTCGGCCTTGGCTAGAATCTCATCGATGAGTGCGCGGTCGTTGCGGTGCTCGCGTGCCCAAGCAAGGGTGTCGCGAATCTCGCCGTCATGGATAAACTCCGCGGCGTGCTCCGACTTTACATCATATTTTATGTTACTCATAGTTAGTGTTTTAGGTTGTTAAAATCGCCTCGTGCGAAGTCTATGTGGTAGCCTATGGTACCCAGCTCTGCATTGAGAGCCTTCAAACCTTCGGCTGCCTCCTTACCCCACGAGGCCTTGTTCTCATAAATGGCATATTTAGCCCTCACATCCGAGGGCGACAGGTTGGGCATCACCACGTTAGCGCCCGAGAGTATGCCCTCGAGGCGTCCGCGTGGCGTGAGCGTGGCGAGTGCCGTAGTCGAGGGTAGTAGCGCCGAGGGTAGCATAAGGCGCACGATGGCTATTGTGGCAAGTACGAGGTTTAGTTCTCCCGCGGGCTCCGAGCCAAGTGGTGTCGCCTTGTGCGGCAGGAAGGGGCCTATGCCCACCATTTCGGGCTGCATGCGCTCAATGAGTAAGAGGTCTTCAACAATATGGCTTATGCTCTGACCCTTAACTCCAATCATCATGCCCATGCCCGTCTGGTAGCCACACCTCTTCAATGCCTCTAAGCAACCGAGCCTATGGCGTAGTCCCTTGCTCGAGGGGTGTAGCGATGCGTATAGCTCTTCGTTTGCCGCCTCGTGGCGCAAGAGGTAGCGGTTTGCTCCAGCCTCCTTAAGCTTTCGGTACGACTCCTCTGTGCGCTCACCCAACGATAGCGTTATAGCCACGTCGGGGTAGGTGGTGCGCATATCCGCGATAAGCTCCACAAGCCACTCGTCGGTGTGTGTGCCATCCTCGCCACCTTGTAGCACAAAGGTGCGGAAGCCCAGTGCATAACCCTCCTTACAGCACGCCATAACCTCCTCATGCGTAAGGCGATAGCGCTCTGCATTGCGGTTGCCTCGCCTAAGTCCGCAGTAGAGACAGTCGCACTTACAGAAGCTCGAGAGCTCGATTAGGCCACGTATATATATGCCAAGTCCGAACTGCGCGCGCGCAGTTCGGACAGCATTGTCTCTGAGAAGTTGAAGCACGTTTTGGTCTGTGGCAGCACTGTGAAGCAACTGCCCTAACTCTGTTGCATTTAGTTTATCACCCTGCGTTAATCGCTCAATCAACTTCTTCATAGATGGTTATTATCGCTTCTTCAGCTCTGCATCGAAGACCTTCTTACCGTCGCCGTAAGCAGTATGTACGCTCGGACCTGAGATACAACCGCCGTCGCAGACCATCACCTCGATGAACTGTGCTGGTGCCTTGCCAGTCTTGCCGTAAGCCTTCAACAAAGCAACATTCTTCTTATTAAGACCCGCAATCTGGAGTGTTGTGAAGTCGATCTTGCCATCAACAAGCTCCTTAACTGCTGCTGTAACACCGCCGTTCTCCGCGAAGCCGTGTGCTGAGCGGCGTGATGCGCAATCTACGGGGTGTACGTTAGCCTCGCCAAGCTCGATGTTCATACCACCGAGGATTGCATGTGTCTCCTCGTATGTGAGTACGTAGTCAACCAAGCCCTTCAAGTCCTCACGACGTGCCTCCTTGCGCTTTGCGATACATGGACCTACGAAGACAACCTTCGCATTAGGATACTTCTCGCGTGCAAGCTGTGCGGTGTAGACCATAGGAGAGTAGGTTGTAGAGATATACTTCTGCAACTCGGGAGCGTGCTTGCGTGCCATCTCCATGTATGAAGGACAGCAAGATGTGGTCATGAATGCCTGACCCTCCTCCATCTTCTCTGCGAACTCGTGTGTCTCCTTCTCTGTAGTGATCTCCGCACCACGAGCAACCTCGATAACATCCTTGAAGCCGATAGCCTTGATAGCACCGTAAACCTGCTCAGTAGGTACGTTGTACTGTGAGAGGATTGAGGGAGCCACGATAGCGATAACCTCCTCGCCACGACGGATAGACTGCAAGATGTCGAATACCTGCGAAATCTCGAAGATAGCACCGAAGGGGCAAGCGTTCATACACTTACCGCAGTAGATACACTTCGACTCGTCGATATGCTCTACGCCATACTCGTCCTTAGAGATAGCACCCACGGGGCAAGCCTCCTCGCAAGGAACGGGGATGTAAACGATAGCGTGGTAGGGACACGCTGCGAAACACTTACCGCAGCTGATACAGTTCTTGTGGTTGATCTTACCCTGTGATGTATCGGGGTCGAACTCGATAGCATCCTTAGGACAAGCGTGCGAACAAGCACGTGCCACGCAACCGCGGCAGAGGTTTGTGATGTCGTAATTAGTACGTACGCATGATGAGCAAGCCTCGTCGATAACGCACATGATGTTATCCTTGATCTGTGTGCGGTCGATAGCTGCCTGAGCATATGCTGACAATGGAGTGAGCTCGTCGGTCTCATCTGTCATGTCATAACCCAACAATGGGAGTGACTTGTACTTCCATACTGCGCGCTCCTTGTGGATGCAGCAGCGGCCACGCACCTGTGAGTTGCGAGGACTAAACTCGATGGGCACTCGGTCGATCTTCTCTACGAGCTGACCCTCAT
>JAFYWG010000014.1 GCA_017558115.1 Alistipes sp. | reverse complement strand
CTAACCTCCCTAACCTCCCTAACCTCACAAGCCCCCCCCTAAATAAAAATCTGCCCGATGCAATGCACCGAGCAGATTCTATTAACCATATGCAACGACTACTTCGTGGGGGCAGCCGAGCCTGGAGTCTTAACCCAAATCTTCTTAGTAGCGAGATCGAAATATACGTCGTAGGTACCAGATGCGACCTTACAGTTTCCGCCACCACGCGACATAGACTTACCTGTTGCGCTGTTTACAGTGATAGTACCGCCACAACCATAGTCCTCGCCCCATGAGTTATTAGCACGTACCTTGAACTCACCTGTAAGTTTAGCGTTATAAGCTACATAGAGACCAATTGTACCGTCCCACTCAAGCTTGATATCTGGAGCACTCCAATTGTTGTGCGCACCACACAAGCCCCATGATGCACCAGAGAGGTCGGGAGCTGCGCCATTGCTACTCTGCTCTGTTGCCTCAGATACATCTACGCCCTCATTCATAATGTAGATACGCTTATTTGCATTATCGAAATAGATGTCGTAAGTACCAGCATTTATGATAGAGAGGTTCGAACCACCGCTATACACCTTAGTCCAGATATTAGTATTTAGGTAGTTGATACCACCACCATAGCTTGTATTCCAGTTACCAACAGCCTTGACCTTAATCTCCTTATATGCAGCAATTGCAACGCTCTTAGCCACGAAGAGCTCTGTTGTATCGGTTGTATACATAACCAAATCACCCCAAGAGTTGAAATCACCAGCCAACGCCCATGTAGATGGCTGGGGCTCACCCTGTACAACCTCTGGCTCTGGATTCTCCTTATCCTCGATAAAGCTTAATACAGTACCGTTAAGCAAGAGGTAATGATCCTTGTCGAGTGTACCCAACGCAAAGTCTGGAGTCTGAGCAGAACCATCGTTAATGATTACATTAAGATACTTAGTAGAGGCTGTACGAGGCATTGTCCACACCTTATACTCATATCCATTAATAGTCTCTGATGCTGTTGCAGCAGTTCCTGGCCATCCACCAGTAGGATTATTACCAGCACTATCCCAAGTATACAAATTTAGAGTAGTCCATGTATTATTGTACTGGTACACATAGACCTTATACTGAGGAATTGACAACTCCTCAGGAGTAGTACCCTCGGTCAATACATAGAACTCCTTAGTCTCGTAGTTGAAGTAGAGGTCGTAAGTACCAGCAGCAACCTGCATATTCTTACCATTCTGAGCCAATGTGTACATAGCATCGTAGTTGATAGCTACCTGCTCATCCGATGTGTCGCTTGCGATACCATAGTTCTCTGCCCAAGAGTCGCTGATGCGGAGCTTGAATGTATCAGTCGCAGCAATTGCCACACTCTTCAAGGTGTAGTAATCACCCTCAAGAGCCATATCCGTATCAACCTCCCAGTTGCCACCAAGACCAACAAGGCCGACAGAGAATACAGGCATTGCAGGAACCTCAGCACCGGCAGTCACAACGCAGAGCTTGCACTCAGACTCAGAGAAGTAGAAATCGTACTTACCAGCAGCGATAGAGATATCAGCAGTCTCTACAGCAAGGCTTGTCCATGTGTTGAGCGAGAACGAATCAGTACCAAGCCACTTGTCGTTACCCAACACCTTGAATGCGTTGCTTGAACCAGTGAACTCAACGCCATAAGCAACAGCATAGTCACCAACAAGGTACATAGGTGTTGCACCTGCATTCCAGCCATTATGAGTACCAACAACAGAGTATGCCGATGCCTCGTAAGGCATTGCAAGTTCGCCGAGGTTATAGATAGTGCCAGCGAAGACGTTGATAGCCTTGCGCTTAACCTCGATACCATCTACCGAGAATGCCAACTCTGCCTCTGCGCCCTCTGCGGGAGCGTTGAACGATACGAAGTTCTCACCCTTAACACCCTCGATAGCAACAGAGTCGTATGCCTGACCCTCGTTGTAGACAAACGCCTTGCCACCCTCGTATGTCAACGAGAACTCAACCTTACCAGCGCCGTTGTATGTGTAGCGCAAGAATGAGTTTGTAGCCTCGAGCTTAATGGTCTTAGAGTTATCGAACGCCTCAACATCTACAGACACGGCGACACCGCGCTTACCCACCTTTGACTGCTCGGGGTGTGCGATTGAGATATTCACACTCTGACCTAACAACTTCTTAACGCCATCCTGAGTACAAGTAAACTTTGCGGGCTCCTCAGTGCTATTCACGAAGTTAAACACATTATTAGCGGCATCCTTGACTGCGATAGTCTCGTTGCCCTCCCATACGGTGTTCCACACCTTGTTCTCTGCGTCATACTCCAAGTCGGCACGAGTAGCGTCGTTAGAGATATCGGCATAGAAAGACAAGCTCTCCTGGCTTGCATTTACTGAGTCGTTAGTCTCAGTACATGCTGCTGCACCCAACATAACCAGTGCAACAAGCATCAAATTCCAAAACTTTTTCATTGTTTCTCTGCTCATTAATTGGTTAAACATTGGACTACCAGTCTACATCCTCCTCGCCATAAGATGGACCATCGAAGCCGCCCTCCTCAGAGCTTACCTCGAAGCCACGCTCAATAGCCACCTCTACGACCTCCAGGGTGGGAGCCTCGTAGTTGAGACGGCATGCCGCCTCAGCAAAATTTGATAAAGCTTTCATTGTTGTTATATTTTGGTTTAATTTCTGTTTCGAACTAAGTTCGCATAATCTCTTACAAAGATACAAACAATATCGCACCATTGTTCCGATAAAGACCAAAATTTTGCACGAATGGTCGTTTTTTATTGACGAGTGGACCTTTTACAGCGAAGAGAGGAGGTTTTTAGAAAAATATGTGGAGCCCCGCTGTAGCGAGACTCCACAATATCACAAGGTGATAATCCCTATTTTAGTGGTTTATACCAAGCACACCCTTAAGGTTCTTCGCCCACTTACCCTGCGCACGCATCACCTGCTCCACGATGTCGCGCACGGCGCCGTGGCCGCCATTGAACTCAGAGACATAGCGCGACGCCTCTATAACCTCCATAGCGGCATCTGCTGGACATACTGGGATGCCCACAAGGCGCATGCACTCCAAGTCGGGGATGTCGTCACCCATGTAAATCATATCCTCGGCCTTGAGGTTGTAGTCAGTGATAAACTCATTAATCGCCTGGGTCTTATCCATGCAGTTAAGGTACATGCGTGTTACGCCGAGCATCGTCAAGCGATTCTCAAGCATCTTACCACGACCTCCCGATATGACACACACCTTCAAGCCCTCGCGTAGTGCCGAGGCTATGGCATAGCCATCCTTAGCGTTGTAGCGACGAATGAAGTCGCCATCGGGTGTGGGGATTATACCACCATCTGTCATCACACCATCCACATCGAGAACTATCGCCTCGACTCGTGCTATATCCTCTTTGAAGTTTCCCATATACTTTCGGTTATCTGTTTATATATCTGCTGTTTGCGCTCGTCATCTGCGAGCATTTGTAAGTGTCGCTCTGCCACCGCCACATCGCCCCTCACGGCGGGTCCTGTCTGCACGCTACGAGGATTATTCGAGGCCAAAGCCTTGGCGGCAGTCTCGGCAATAAGTGGCTTCAATATGTCGAAATCGAGACCCACGCCACCTACCACATCGCCACCCACGGCATAGAGGTGGTTGACGAAGTTGTTGACAAAGACACCAGCGAGGTGTATAACCCTGCGGCGCTCCGAGTCGGCACACTCCACGCACGAGCTTATCATCGAGGCTATCTCTACGAGTTGCTCTCGTGTTGCCTCATCTCCCGCCTCGATAAATAGGGGTACGTCGCTTAGGCTCACCTCCCTGCCACTCGTAAAGCTCTGCAGGGGGTAGATGATGCCTCGGCGAGCTATGCTCTCGGGAATAGCATCCATGGGCACGCTGCCCGCCGTATGAGCCACGATAGCACCTTCGGGCACGACAAGCGAGGCTGCCACATCGACTACAGCCCTATCACTCACCGCGATAAGGTATAGGTCGGCAGCGGCGATATACTCCATATCGCAGCACCACTCCACGCCCACCATATCGGCAATGGCACGGCCACGCACCTCGTTGCGAGCAAATATCTGGCGTAGCACAACGCCCTCACACGCAGCAAGCGTACGAGCAAAGGCCTCCGCCACATTTCCAGAGCCTACTACCACGACATCACACCTCTGCATACTCTATTTTTTAAGGTTTATAATCCATGTATCACCCGCTATTGCCGTCAGTGCCACTAACCTCTCGCCACCGGGGCGCGTAGAGGTGGCACGGCGCACAGCATCTATCGAGAGTGCGCAGTCGCGCTTCATAAACTCCACACCCTCACCCTTCCATCGGCGCTTAAGCTCCTTGGGGCGGTAGGGCTCTATGCTCTCTATCTCAAATATGCGTGCGGGGAGTGACTCCGCGGGGAGTTCGTGCGCAAAGGCATAGCCATTGTTGCTCCATATCGCTGCGTGGGGCTTGAGTGCCGCAATCGCCACGCGCGCCTTTTGCAGTGCCACATCGGGAACGATGAGATAGCGATACTCCTCGGGCATAAATGGCTCGGCTGTAGGCTCTTCTGCCATCGCCTCGTGACTAAACATCCACTCTCCCTCGCCAATAACGGCAATACGGAGCATATCCTTCTCAGCATTTGTATATATGTTTACCTCTTTGCACTCGCCACCAATCGACACCACCTCCACCTCAGCGGGACTACATAGCCTGAAGGCCTCGGCGCAGTCGAACATGGGCGACAGCTTAATCGCTACGCGCTCGGAAATCTCTCTTAGTCGGGGCAATAGCTCTACAACATTGGGCGAGCAGTCCTCCATGCAGACCATCTTCTTACCCTCTGCCGAGCGACGATCGGGGTCGACAAACACCCAGTCGAAGTGTTCATTGGTTGTTGCAACATACTCCTCGGATGAGGCCGTCACAACCTCAACGTTTGTGATGCCCATCAGCGACATATTGTATCGCACAACCTCCGCAAGAGCATCATCGCGCTCGATGCTCACCACACGCTCGAAGTGCTCGGCAAGAGCCATAGTGTCGATACCGAGTCCGCATGTCATATCCAATACCACACCTCCCTTAAGGGGCTTACGGCGCGCACTCTCCTGGCTTGAGCATTGCTCGAAGGCACGGGGCGGGATTATGCAACGCGCTTCATATAGCGCGGGGAGTTTGCGGCGCGCACGCTGCAAGTACTTCACCTGCGTTGCCACAAGCGCAGCATGGGGCACGCCCTTACTCAGGGCAATCTTGGCGGGGTCGCGCTCGATATTCTCATCTATCGCGCGACGCACCTCCTCCGTGCGTAGTATATCAAGGTCGTTCAAGCCAATCATAACGAGGCAAAGTTACCACTTTTTTTTGATTTTTACTCCAATAGAGTAGCGTAATCGCCGCATAGAGGAGATAGCAGAGTGCAACACCCCACTTCGGCATGCTCCACTCCACGGAGGCGAAGGGCAATTCCGCCGCCCACTCCACAACGATATTCTGCATGCGTGCCGCCCACTCAGCCACCATGGCAAAGGGGTAGCCTAAAGGCGGTGGGAGTACCACGGCAAAGATGCCACATGCCACAATAGCGTAGGCAAATAATAGCACAAATGGCGTTACAACCACACCTATAATCGGCAGATTACCAAATGTATGCGAGATAATGGGCAGCGTCCACAGCGTGGCCACGGCGCCCACCACAAAGAGCGAGTATATGCTCGACACGAGACGTGGCCACGAGCGCGAACTACGCACAAGGGGCACTCCCCACGCCACGATGCCCATAACAGCGGCAACGGAGAGCTGAAAGCTGATGTCGAAGAGGTAGTTCGGACGATAGACAAGCATTGCAAAGACCGTTACGGCCAGCGCATTAAGGCTATTGTAACGTGCAGAGGTAGCTATAGACAACTGCAACACCGAGAGCATAATAGCGGCACGCACCACCGAGGGCGAGGCACCACTCATAATAGCATAGAACCATATGGCGATAATGGCAAGCAGGGCCGCTATGCGGTGTCCACCATGCAGCAGGCGCAGGGGCATAAGCATAAAGCCCACGACCATAAGCACTATGCCGAGGTGGAGACCCGACACCGCCATAAGGTGCGACAATCCAGTCCTGGAGTAGGCCTCACGCAGGTCGTTGGGCATGGCATGGCGCGAGCCCGCAACCATGGCCACAACCGTGGCATGCGAGGCGTTGTCCGTAGCATATTCATTCAATCGAGCGATAGCCTTCGACTGCAAATCTGTTGGTGTAGAGCGCGTTATGCTAATGATGTTGTAGTCATTAACGCCCACGCCACCCACATATCCACGACGGTGCATCAGGCGGTTGTAGTCGTCATAGCGCGATATATCCTCGTTGAGCCTGCCACACATATATACCCTATCGCCCTCGCCGACACTATCGCACCTCAACCATAGAAGAACGCTACTATGGCTGTCGTGCCAGCGCTCGCCATCGTACCACTGCACGATGCGACCATCGGCCACACGGTAGTCATCACGTTGGGAGGGTACGCCCTCAACCTCCACTACCATCTCGCACTCCTCGGCATAGGGCATAGCGACACTCGGGGCGCGCAACTCAGCGATGGTATAACCAAAGGCGAGAAGTGCCAGCGCGGCATATCCCCACGCCACTCTCTGCGGCATGGCTATGTAGGTGAGGATGACAGCAACAGCAAAGAGCGCCACGGCGAGGTATAGCGGCACCACGAAGTGCTCCGCGAGAAGTATTCCCGACACGAAGGGCACAAGCACAACCAACATAGGCACCGACCGCAGTCGATGCCCAAGTCTTGAAAAACTAAATCTCTTATGCAAGTGGTCGGATGCGCACATCGCACTCACCTTCAAGCATCTTTGCCAATGCCTCCACGTCGGTGGGTTCATCCACCTGACCATAGTGGTAGGGGTAGTAGATTGCGGGGCGTATAGCCTTGACAGCCTCCACAGCCTGCTCAGGAGTCATGGTATAGGGCTGGTTGCAGCAGATAAAGGCAATGTCGATGTTCTTCACCGCACGCAACTCCTCCGTAGGCTCCGTATCGCCCGAAACATAGATGCGCACCGCGCCGCCCAGCGTGATGATATAGCCGCAATCCTCCCTCTCCTTAGGGTGGAACTGCAACTGGTGATCCGAGGTGTTGTATGCCGCCACAGCCTCGACCTTAACATCGGTAAATGGCTCAGCCACAGCGCCAGGAAGCATAGTGTAACAGTCGCCCACGAAGCCCTCAGCCGAGGTCTTATCCAAAAGGATGTGGGTATCACCCTTGATGAGGTGGTCTATTGCTGCCATGTCGAAGTGGTCGTAGTGAGAGTGCGTCACGAGGATGACATCTGCCTTAGGGAGCTTGTCATACTCAGCATTCTCCATTACGGGGTCTACATATATGTGCTTATCCATGTACTCGATAGCCAACGAGGCGTGGGCAAAGAATGTCAGCTTTAGCTTCTCGCCATTCACAACCAACTCGTCTGTGGGATAGTTTGGGGTAGACTTACCACCAAAAAGATTCTTCAAAAATGCCATAGTCTACTCTATTTTATATTGTTCAAAAACTCTATTACTGCAGGTGCAAGTCCCTCTGTTATAGCAAGGTCTGCGTTGGTGTATATACCCATAAGCTGTGCCATGCGGTCCGACGTGTCGGCATCCTTTAGCACGTGGGTCATGTTCTCAAACACGCGGTGCTCTGCATTGCGATTTGCCTCGTATAGGCGATTGCCATTCGACACCGACACCTGAATATCGCGTCCGCCCGAAATGATAAGCATCGGCACGCGACACTTTTTAGCCAACTCCGTGGGCTCATACTGCATATTGCTTATGAGGAATGGCTGCACCGTGGGGTGGAAGAGACCCACAAGCTCTTGGGGTACATCCTCCGCGGCAACCGTGCGTCCCGCCTTAAGTTCACTTATGATCTGCATGCTACGCACCATAAGTCCCATATATGCGGGCACGAGCTGCTGCGATAGTTGGAAATTGAGAATCTCCGCCATGTTGTAGCCCGGGGCGCAAAGTAGCACCACGCCATCGAGCACGCACTCCTCGTCTGCAGCAAGAGCAAGAGCAATAAGGCCACCCTCGCTATGTCCCGCCACGATGACCTTCGCAAAGCCCTCCTTGCGCAGATACTCCACGCAGGTGCGGGCATCGTCGATATAGTCCTCAAACACCAAGTTAGGTACATCCTCCGCAGGGATGGGGCTGAGGCCTATGGCACGCTTGTCGTAGCGCATAACGGCATAGCCACCCTCGGCCAAAGCCTCGCCAAACATCTTGTAGCAGTAGGTCTTTAGACCCGCCGCCGAGTTGCCATTGCGGTCGGTTGGACCAGAGCCCGCAACGATAAGCACCGCCGTGTCGCTACCCTCCGTGGGCCTATCTATCGTAGCACTAATAGTACCCCACTCGCACTCCACAACGATGTCGCGCTGCTGAGCCGCAAGCATAGCTGCGGGCAGCATGAATAGCACACAAAGCAAGGCCTTAATCTTTGTCATATATACCTGAAATTAAGTTATCTACATCTGCAAACGAATCCTCCACCACGCCACGCAACTGCTTGCGGTTGACATGGGTATATACCTCGGTTGTGAGGATGCTCTCGTGCCCCAACAACTCCTGCACCTGGCGGATATTTGCTCCACCCTCCAACAGGTGTGTCGCGAAGGAGTGGCGCAGCGTATGGGGACTAATCTGCTTATCTACACCCGCCAATAGCGCCGCCTGCTTGATGATATTAAAGACCATGACACGCGTGATGGGCATACCGCGGTTATTAAGAAATAGCGTAGCCTCGGAGCGCAATGCGGGGGTTCGATACTCCATATAGAGCTGAATCTTGTCGCGCGCAATAGCACTGATGGGCACCAAGCGCTGCTTATCACCCTTACCCACAATGCGAATGTAACCCTCACCAAAGAAGAGGTCGCTTATCTTTAGTGACGTAAGCTCCGAGACGCGCAAGCCACACGAGTACATCACCTCGACCATAGCACTATCGCGGCAACCCTTCGAGGTTGTCATGTCGAACGTGGCGAGCATGGCATCTATCTCCGCCACCGTGAGTACATCTGGAAGTGTGCGGTCGAGGCGCGGGTTCTCAACATTATCCGTGGGCAACTGCTCTATTCTATCGTTTATCAGCAGATAGTTGTAAAAACTCTTGATACCACTAAGACGACGCGCCTGCGACGCGGCACTGCGATTACGCTCGTAGAGCCACGCCATAAAGCGCTCAATCATGGGCTGCTCAACGCGCTCTGGGACTACGTCGTAGTGGCGCAGTATGTAGTGCGAGAACTCCTCGAGGTCGCGTTTGTATGCCTCGACAGTATTTGCCGAGAGGCGACGTTCGAGCTTTAGGTATCGCACATAGTCGTTGCGAATTTTTTCCCACTTTTTCGTTATATCTGCCATATAATTCCTATCTTTGCCATAGATAGCCCCACTACGGCTACCACAACAAAGATACAAAAATTATTTTACATAATAATATTTCGTAATAAAAAATCTACGACATGAAGCGTTATACACACCTCACCATAACCTGCCCCGACGGTGAGAGCGCCGAGATTCTCACCGCCTTTTTGTCGGACTACCCCTTTGAATGCTTCAGCGACAACACCACCGAAGAGGGTGTGGTTGTCGAGACATATATGTCGCCCGAAGATTGGGCCGTGTGTGGCGAGGAGGCAACGAATATCATCAACGACTACGGCACACTCACTCAAGTAAAGGAGATTGAGGATGAGAATTGGAATGCCCACTGGGAGCAGGAGAGCTTCCAGCCCGTGGATATCGACGGAGTGATGATGATACGCTCCTCAGCGCACCCCGCACCCAGCGACCCAGCAGTTATGGATATCATCGTATCGCCCACCATGTCGTTTGGCTCGGGCCACCACCACACAACACGCATGATGTGCCGCCTTATCCACGCCTCAAAACCCTCGGGTAGGGCCCTCGACGTGGGCTGTGGCACAGGCGTGCTCTCGTTCGTGGCACTAAAGTGCGGAGCGCAGTTTGTAGAGGCCATAGACATCGACCCATGGTCGACAGAGAGCGCAGCACGCGCAGCAGAGCTTAATGGCGTAGCCGAGAGAATACACATCATCACGGGCACCGTGGAGGCTATCGAGGGCGAGACATACGACACCATCTATGCCAACATAAACCGCAATATCATCCTGGGCGACATTGCGCGCTACACCGCGGCACTAAATGCTGGGGGAAGCCTCTATGTGAGTGGTTTCCTTAGCGAGGATGTGGAGCATATAACCTCTGCCGCCGCGGCACATGGCCTCAACCTCACAACCCAACTCGAGGAGGAGGGATGGGTGGCTATAGCATTCCACAAGGCGGAGTAATAAAGAGTTACAACAATGACTATTCTACCATCAGTATACTTTGGCACGATAGAGTATTGGGCAGCCCTCGTACAGGCGGGCGACGATGCCATCATCGACATCGGCGAGAACTACGTGAAGCGCTCGGAGCGCAACCGCACGGAGATTATGACCTCGGGAGGCGTCATGCAGCTCTCGGTGCAGCTCGCCCATGCCAACCGCCCACGTCAACCTATGCGTACCATGCGCATAGACTACTCCAAGCGCTGGCAACATCAGCACCTCGTGGCCATAGAGTCGGCATACCGCTCATCACCATACTATGACTACTACGCCGACCGCTTCACACCGCTCTTCGAGCGCGAGTGGGAGCGCCTCGTAGACCTCAACATGGCAACCCTCGAGGCTGTATGTAAGACTCTTAAAATCAAGACACCACGCATCTCCGATACATACATTACGGCAACAGACAACGACCTCGACCTACGCGATAAAAAGAGAGGCTCGACACTGTGTGCCGAGCCATATATCCAGGTGTTTGACGACCGCCTACCCTTCGCACCCAACCTCTCGATATTCGACCTTATTATGTGCGAGGGCCCCGAGGCCTTAAACTACCTCAAAAGGGCAAAACTTTAGACTACTTTACAACTCTTATTGTCACGCTATCTGTGTATCGACCCGATACATCGGTAGCGTGAATTGTTTTTGTGCCATGCACCTCCACCGAGTCGGCACGATAGTGCGCCTTACCCACACAGCGCATAGTGATGGTGTCGCCCTCAACAACAAGAAGCGGCTCTCCCACAGAGCTATAGACATCTATACTCTGCAACATATCGCGACGCTCGCGCCAGCCTCTATCAGCAATACGGAGCGTTGGCTCAGTCTTATTCCAGCGCGCACGATATAGGTAGTAGGCATCCTTCTTATCTACGTGGTTATGCGCCACCATACCGGCGAGGTTCTTGCCATAGGCACGGCGCGTAGAGGCATAGTCGAACATATTATCGAGCCACACGCCCCAGAAGATGCCCGCCTCGTCAATCTGCTCTATGTAGCGCTCGTGCATATCTGTCTGACGGCGCTCTGGCAGATGGCGCATATCGCGCGAGGCACGCTCCACACGCTCGCAGTTGTGACCTCGCACACCCGCCTCGCCATAGGCTACGCCACAGCGCAACGATGCCCACGACTTATTCGACGATAGCTGACCACACCATATATCTACATCCTCAATCGAACCCTTCGACCAGCCTACATTCTGGCGCAACACCACAAGGTCGGTAACGAAGTTTATAGCACCATCGCTATTGCTGCAGCTCACCGTTGGGCGCGACGCATCGAGCGTGTGCGCCAACTCGTTAAGTTCGCCTATATAACCCAATACATCATCTCCGCGCTGCCATACGAGCGAGAAGAGGCCCCACATGATTACCGAGGGGTGGTTGTAGTTCTGCACTACGACCTCCTTAAGCTGATCGAAGCCATTCGTGCGGAGCGCCGCAGTTGGGTAGTAGCATATGTCGGCAAAGGAGTACTCATAGCGCGCCAAGGGCATATCCACCCAGGCCAACATACCCTCCTTGTCGCAAAGGTCGTAGAGGTAGTCGTCGTGAGGACCAACAATCGAGCGTACGGCATTTGCACCCATGTCGCGCATCGTGACGAAGTCCTCCGCAATATGGTTGCGCGAGATGGCTGTGCCATAGCCCTCGCGATCGTGAGGCAGGCTCACACCCCTAACATCCACAGGTATACCATTGATACATAACCTATTATCATCGTTAATGGTCACCGAGCGCAAACCCGTATACACCACCATTCTGTCTAACGGATTCTTCACATCGCCTAACGTAACCTCTACACGATACATGGTGCGCTTCTCCAAACTCCACAACTGTGGGTGGGGTATCTCGAATGGCACCTCGATGGCGCGCTCTGGAGATATTTTCGACACCTTAACCGTGCGTGTCATAACCTCGTAGCCATCCTCATCCACAACACGTGCGGTGAGCGTCGTGTGGTCCACACTTCTTGTCGAGAGGTAGACCTTGACTACGCCTGAAGCCTTGTCGCGCGACACCTCGCGCTGCTCAACAAGCACACCCTCCGAGCCATAGTATAGGGGAGAGATTATATCCATGGGTGTAACAAGCAACTCCACATCGCGATAGATACCACCCGCGAGGTCCATGTCCGACGACAGGGGCAGCACATCGCTACGCTGGCTATTCGAGACTATTACGCGCAGGTGGTTCTCCTGGTCGTAGCGCACAAAGTCGGTAATCTCGAAGGTAAAGGCCGTGAAGCCTCCGCGGTGCTCGCTCACGTACTTGCCATTTACGAACAACTCAGCCACGCTCTGCGCGCCACCAAAGCGCACAAAGAGACGACGTCCCTGCCACTCTGCAGGGATGAAGATGTCGCGCTGGTAGTTTGCCGTGGTACGTACGTAGCCACCCTCCACCGCATCTACATTCCACGTGTGGGGCAGCGTAACATAGTCTGCATCAGCAGCATCGGGCTCATCAGCGAAGAAGAAGCGCCAGCCCTCGTTAAGGTTATAACTCTCTCTTTCGGGCGCTGCAGCATGCGCCGAAACGAGGCACACAGAGAGCACTGCAACGAGTATAAAATATTTGATGTAACGCATATATTTGGACTTTTGTCGAGGCAAAGATACGAAGAAAGAAAAAAATTACTACCTTCGTGCGAAGAATATTTATATGTAAACAACACTCGTAATGCAACAAAAATAGTTATGATTATAGATGTCATTATCATTCTGGCGCTTATAATATCCTTTATCCTCGGTATACGCCAGGGAGTTATAACGCAGATATTCATGCTTATAGCAATCATCACAACGGCCGTCGTGGCACCCGCCGTGGCAGCGCCCTTCGGAATGCTCTTTACCGACAACGAACTTCTGGCATTCTCCGTGGGCTTCATTATCATGCTCCTCGGCGCCATAATCCTCGTGTGGATGGTGGCCCCACTTTTGAAAAAGCTCGTCATAGGCAAGAAGTTGAATCGCATAAACTCCATCATCGGAGCATGCGTAGCCCTCGCCTCGATGACTCTCTTTCTCGCGGTTGCCAGCACCATGTTTAACCATGCAAATATTGGCGAGCGCAACACCGCAAAGATTGAGGCCTTCGTCAACGAGTGTGGCAATGGTGAGAGCGAGGAGGAGCTGCGCGGCAGCATCGACGAGCTCGGCAAGATACTTAGCGAGGATGCCGCGGCACGCGAGTATTTCAAGCCCCGCTTCGTGGCATACGAGACTCTCGACGAGTCGCGCCTATTCAACCTCTTCGTAAAGTTGGGTGACAACATCTGCCCACGCATCAGTGAGATACGCAAGAACGTGATGGCAGAACTCGAGGCCTACATCTCGGAGTATGTGGAGAGCAAGGCAAACGAGGCCGTAGAGAACACATCAGAGGAGATAACAGAGTCTATAACCGAGGAGATACCCGAAAATATCACAGAGGATGGCACAGGAGAGTAACCAGACACTACGCATCGAGGCTACGGTAATCAGCTCCACTGGCAGCTGGTACGAGGTAGCAACCGCCGAGGGCAGACTCAACTGCCGCATTCGTGGCCGCCTGCGCCTTAAGGGCGTGCGCTCGACCAACCCCGTGGTCGTGGGTGACCGCGTGATGGTGGAGCCCGACGGCGACAATAGCGCGATTGTGGAGATACTACCACGCCGCAACTATGTCATTCGCCGCGCCTCGAACCTCTCGAAGGAGTCGCATATCATAGCCGCAAACATCGACCGCGCACTACTACTCATAACCCTACACTCGCCCACCACACCCCGCGAGTTTGTCGACCGCTTCCTTGTTACGTGCGAGGCATACAAGGTGCCCGTAACAATCGTAATAGGCAAAGCCGACACTCTTGAAAACGAGGCACTTGAGGAGGCTGACGAGTTTACCGCGATATACGAGGATGCGGGATATGAGGTGATGCGCCTATCGTCGGTTACGGGTGAGGGCGTCGACGAGATACGCGCAATGCTCCGCGACCACACGACGCTTGTTGCGGGCAACTCGGGCGTGGGCAAGTCGACACTCATAGGCTCGATAGACCCCACGTTGGAGATACGCACGGGTGAGATTTCCGACAGCCACCACCAGGGCAAGCACACCACGACATTCTCGACGATGTACCCCTTGGAGGGCGGCTATATCATCGACACGCCGGGCATCAAGGGCTTTGGCCTTATCGACATCGACGACAAGGAGCTGTGCCGCTACTTCCCCGAGATGATGCGCATAGCCCCCGACTGCCGCTTCTACAACTGCACACACACCCACGAGCCTGGCTGCGCCGTGGTAGAGGCCGTTAAGGAGGGCTTAGTGGCATGGTCACGCTACGAGAGTTACCTGAAAATTTTGGATGAAGATGACAAATATCGCAAGTAGACTACGCACCGAGGAGCATAGTGACGAGTGGTTCAAGGAGCGACTCGACTATATGAACGAGTTTATCACCGAGGAGCGTAAGGAGGTGCTTCAGCGCACCGTATCACAGCGCACACACTATATGCGCATCATGACCGAGAATATGTTCCACCCGCAGAATGCCAGCGCCATCATGCGCCACTGCGAGGCATTCGGCATACAGCAGATACACACCGTTGAGGATCGCTGCAAGTTCGACCCCTCGGTAAATATCGTGCGCGGCACGCAGAAGTGGGTAGACGTAGAGCACCACGAGAATACCGCCGAGGCACTCGCCACACTCAAGGCCGAGGGCTACCGCATCGTAGCCACCACACCCCACCGCTGCAGTGCGACACCCGAGACCTTCGATGTTACAAAGGGTAAGTTCGCCCTCGTCTTTGGCACGGAGCATGCCGGCATCTCGGAGGAGGTCATCGCGGCGGCGGACGAGTTCCTTATGATACCTATGTGTGGCATGGTCGAGAGTCTCAACGTCTCGGCCTCGGCTGCCATCCTTATATATATGCTCTCGGAGCGCATACGCCAAACCGTCGACGGCTGGCAACTCACCGATGCCGAGCAGCTTAAGTTGCTCACACGCTGGACCATGTCCTCGGTGCGCGACTACGAGCGCATCTTGCGTCGTGCAGAGGAGAGCGGAAGACTTAGAATTAATGAGTAATGAGAAATTAGCAATGATACTACGCAAGCAATTCTTGGAGCATGTGGGGCAGACGTCACCCTCGCCAATGATGGTGGAGGTAGCACGTGCCGAGGGCTCATTCTTCTATACCCCAGAGGGTAAGCGCTATTTCGACCTTGTGGCAGGTGTCTCGGTGAGTAACGTAGGACACGCCAACCCTGCCGTAGTAAAGGCTGTGCAGCAGCAAGCGGCTGACTACATGCACGTTATGGTGTATGGCGAGATGGTGGAGCGCCCCCAGGTGGAGTATGCTCGCCGCATCGCAGATTTGCTCCCTGGCGAGCTAAACTGTGTATATTTCGTGAGCTCGGGTGCCGAGGCCGTTGAGGTGGCACTAAAGCTCGCAAAACGCTATACGGGACGCACCGAGCTTATCTCCATGCGCCGCGCATATCATGGCTCTACACATGGTGCCATGTCGATGATGGGCACACCCGAGGGCGAGGAGTGGAAGGCAGAGTTCCGCCCCCTACTTCCCGATGTTAAGTCCATAAATTTCAACTCTTTCGATGACTTAACTGAGATTACCGAGCGCACAGCAGGTGTCCTCTGCGAGGTGGTACAGGGCGAGGCGGGCGTGCGCCTACCCAACCCCGAGTGGTTGCGTGCTCTGCGTGCCCGTTGCACCGAGGTGGGAGCACTCCTAATCTTCGACGAGATACAGACAGGCATGGGTCGCACGGGCGAGATGTTCGCCTCAGCAAAGTACAACATTGAGCCAGATGTTGTCTGCTTGGCCAAGGCTTTTGGTGGCGGAATGCCCCTCGGTGGCGTAGCGTCAAAGAGGCAAATATTGGATAGTTTCACACACAACCCATGCTTGGGTCACATCACAACATTTGGCGGCCATCCCGTATGTTGTGCCGCGGGTCTTGCTGCACTCAACTACCTCACAAATAACAATATTGTCGAGAGTGTCGAGCGTAAGGGCGCAATGTTTGAGGAGCGTCTCAAAGACCATAGCAAAGTATTGGAAATTCGTCGCTCGGGACTTTTGCTTGCCGTAGAACTTGGCAAGGCAGAGTACCTCTACCGCCTGATGGAGATCTTCAAGGAGGAGGGCATTATGAGCGACTGGTTCCTCTATTGCGACACGGCGTTCCGCATCTCTCCACCGCTCACCATTTCGGAGGCTGAAATCGAGGAGTGCTGCCAAATCATCCGCCGCTCACTCGACAGACTATAACGACAGAAGCTGCTCTCGGGCAGCTTTTATTTTTTAGGGAGTTTAAGGAATTTAGAGAATTTAGCGCCCCACTCCTTAAGTTCCCTAAACTCCCTAAGCTCTCTAAACTCCTTATAAATTCTACCATTAGCGGGTTAGTTTTAGGCATGCGCAGAGTGAGAAACCGCAGTTTACAAAACGTAAATGAGGATTTCGAACTCAAGCAATAACGACAAAATACCCCAATTATGCGGATTTTTCTTGCTGTTTAGTATATTTTATACTAACTTTGTCGCGATATGCGCCTTTATAAATGGGTGCACAGAACGAAAAAATGTTAGAGAAGTTAGCCAAGCAAACCGCCATATATGGTATTAGCACGATAGTCGTAAGATTCTTGAACTATCTGCTCACACCCTACTACACCCGGATCTTCACGCAGGGTGAGTATGGCGTAATCACTGATATATACGCACTTATCCCATTCGCATTGGTGATCTTGTCGATGGGCATGGAGTCGAGTTACTTCCGCTTTACCACTCGTGCAGAGGAGGAGGGTGGCGATGTAGCCATGGGCAAGCGCAAGGTCTTTGCTACTACATGGGGAATCACATCGCTTGCGGCGACACTCTTCTTTGGCTTGGTGTGGCTGCTCGACGGCTCTATCTCTCAGGCCATGGGCGAGGCATATGTTGCCCACCCTGAGTATGTAGTAATCGTGGCAGCCATAGTGATGGTCGACGTGTGGTCTATCATCCCCTTCTCGCGACTGAGAGAGCAAGGCAAGGCTATGCGCTTTGTGCTTCTTAAGGCCATGAGCGTGCTACTGAACGTCGGCTTAGCCATAGGCTTTGGCGTTGTGGGGCTATACGACACCACATTTGGCATCGGCTGGGTGCTTATCGCCAACCTCGCGGCGAGCCTACTCACCTTCTTGGCGCTGCTCCCCACAACAAACCGCACACTACCACGCATAGATGATGTACTACTGCGCAAGATATTTGTATACTCATTGCCGCTCCTTATTAGCGGCATTGCAGGCACGGCAAACGAGTTTATCGACCGCCAGATGATTAAATACCTCACGCCCGGAGATGAGGCAATGGCCGACCTCGGCATCTATGGCGCTATCGTAAAGATTGCCGTTGTTATGACCCTCTTCACACAGATGTATCGCCTCGCTGCCGAGCCATTCTTCCTCTCGAGCTTCAAGAAGGAGGATTTCAAGGAGGCAAATGCTGCCACGATGAAGTACTTCGTGATGGCATCGATGGTCATCTTCCTCGGCATCGTGCTCTTCCGTGATGTGTTTGCCCTTATCGTGGGTCGCGACTTCCGCGAGGGAATAGACATCCTCCCCGTGGTACTCGCCTCGAACGTCTTGGCGGGCATATGGTTCAACCTCTCGTTCTGGTATAAGCGCGAGGAGAAGACAAAATATGCGGCATATATCACATTCTTGGGCCTCGCCGTGACGCTGGGCCTAAGCTTCCTACTCGTACCAAAGATGGGCTACCGCGGTGCTGCATGGGTGCGTCTTATCGCCGAGGCAGCCATGGTGGTGTGGAGCTACACCCTCTGCCGCAAGCACTACCCCATACCCTACGACTTGAAGCGCATAGGCGAGTATTTCGCCGCGGCAGCTGTGGTATATTGCGCCTCGGAGTACGCCTTTGTGGGCCTTAGCCCTAAGCTACACATGACATTCAACGCGCTGCTCTTCATTGCCGCCATAGCATATGCCGTATGGCGCGAGAAGATAGATATTAAGGGTCTTACAAAGGCCGTAATTGGAAAGTTTATACGATGAGATTTGCCGATATCATAGGACA
The DNA here is from genome assembly GCA_017558115.1 of Alistipes sp. Classification (GTDB taxonomy): domain Bacteria; phylum Bacteroidota; class Bacteroidia; order Bacteroidales; family Rikenellaceae; genus Alistipes. Next base: position 4,232 of record JAFYWG010000014.1, on the reverse strand, counting down.
CGACGACCTGAAGCGTCGCCTCGCAACACAGATAGATGCGGGACGTGTGAGCCACGCGCAGCTCTTCACGGGCTTGGCGGGCTACGGCACGCTACCCCTCGCATTGGCATATGTGCAGTATCTCTTCTGCCCCAACCGCCACGATGGCGACTCGTGTGGCGAGTGCCCCTCATGCCGTCAGGTGACAGCCCTGGCACACCCCGACCTCCACTTCGTCTTTCCCGTGAATAAACGCGAGAAGAAGAGCGGCGAGGCCGTCATCAGCGACATGTTTATCGACGCTTGGCGCGAGGTGTGGAGCGAGAAGGAGGGTATCTTCTCTGCCGACGAGTGGTACGCAAAACTCGACCTCGGCAAGACGATGAAGGGTCTTATCACGGCTAAAGAGTCGGAGGAGATAATTAAGAAGTTATCGTTCAAGAGCTACTCATCGGAGTATAAGGCGATGATCGTGTGGTTGCCCGAGGCCATGAACCAGGAGGCAGCAAACAAGATTCTCAAAATCCTCGAGGAGCCATGGGACAAGACGCTCTTTATCCTTGTTTCGGAGCGCCCCGAGCAGTTGCTCGCCACCATCACATCGCGCACACAGGAGGTGTCGGTGGGTCGCATCGAGATTCCAGCCCTCGTGGACGTGGCACATGCTGCAGGCAAGGGTGAGGACGAGGCACTAAACATGGCACGCCTTGCGGGCGGCTCAATTTTGGAGCTCCGCGAGTTGATAAATGGTGCTACAGATGAGGCACGCACACAGTCGTTCGAACTCTTCACACGCCTTATGCGCTTGGCGTATAACGACAAGCACCTCGAGCTCTTCGAGTGGGCCGACGACATCTCGGCACTCACGCGCGAGGGTCAACGCCAGTTCTTCCTCCACAGCGTGCGCCTACTTCGCGAGGCATACATGATACACGCTGGCCTCGGCTCTATCAGCTACCTCTGGGGCGAGGAGATGAAGTTTTGCCGCAACTTTGCGCCATATATCGGCAACCAGAACATCGAGATTTTGGTCGAGGAGATTGAGCGCGCCATGTTGCAGATACAGCAGAATGGCTCGCCACGCATAGTATTCACACACTTCGCACTCGCAGTGTCGAAGCAGATAAATAGGCTCTAACGATGGCTACGGAGGTTACACTACTACTCGGCTCGAATGCCGAAGATGCCGCAACCATCGTCGAGCGCGCCATTGCCATCATAGCAAATAGCGTGGGCGAGGTGGTGCGCACATCGTGTGAGTACCGCAGCGAGGCCTACGGCTTCACGGCAGATAGGGAGTTTGTAAACCGCGCCGTGGTGGTCATGGTGGAGTGCGACGCCTACGAGGTGTTGCGACGCATAAACCTTATTGAGGCACTGCTTGGTAGAGATAGGGATGAGGAGATGCGCATAAAGAGCGCCAATGGTGAGGCATATGCCTCGCGTCCCATCGACATAGATATAATTTTCTATGGCACGGAGACGTTTGCAGATGAGAGACTCACCATACCCTACCACTTTCTCGCTGAGCGCGGCTATGCGCTACGCCCCGTGGCAGAGGTGGTGCCCAACTTTATGCACCCAGCCCTTGGCACGACAACTTCCGAGATGCTTGCGGCATTAGACAATAAGACAAATTAGTGATTATGAAGCATATAGTAAAAATATTCGTTGTATTAGTAGCTTTGACAGCTTGCGTGGGCTGCTTCAAGAAGGAGAAGCAGGGTACGCAAATGCGCATCGAGCTCAGTTCGCAGAACGTGGAGAGCGACCCCGTCACAAAGACCACATGCAACATTGAGGGCTATGCCTTCTACGTGAAGAAGAACACAAAATGGGAAGTTAAGTCGTGGGAGGATGCACTCAACAAGCGCATCTCGAACGTTGACAAGCCAGGCGAGGTGCTCACCGAGCCACAGGTAATCGCCACGTACGATCCCGAGGCGGAGTATCAGCTCACTTTTGAATTGTGGTCGCACTACACCTTCATGGTCATCGTCGACCACACAAATCGCCTCTATGCCACACGCCTCTACGAGACACCTATGAACCTACCCGTCGTATTTGCCCATCTACACCTTTACGCATGGAGTAAGTCGGGACAGAAAAATGGTTGGGACTTTACAAACCCATTCCCCGATGAGCCACGCGAGCCACTGGTACCCGTAGAGGATGATACGATAACAGAGGAGACTTTTGATACAGATAGACAATAGAATGAGAAGAATTGATCATACCATAGGACGTGTTGCCACAGCGGCGATATTCGTCTTTGCCCTGATGTTCGGTGCACTACTACTTACCAAGTGCGCCTCAACGATGACACCCACGGGTGGCCCCAAGGATACTATACCCCCCGTAATCGTATTCATGAATCCCGACAACTTCACCACAAACATCGACACGCTGCATCCGCCAAAGATATATGTCGAGTTTGACGAGTTTGTGCAGATCAAGGATCAACAGAAGGAGCTCTTCACATCGCCCGCGATGAAGAAGAAACCCTCAGTGGTACGCCGTGGTCGCGGCATTGTCGTAACCATCAAGGATACGCTGCGCCCCAATACCACCTACGCTATCAACTTCGGCTCTTCGATTCAGGACAACAACGAGTCGAACCCTCTACACGCCATGCGCTATGTCTTCTCGACAGGCCCCGAGATCGACTCTATGTATATGTCGGGATATACGGCAGATGCTATGAAGGCCGACTCCGTAAGTAAGTCCTTCATCTACTTCTTCATCGCCGACAGCGTGGAGCGCCCCAACGAGTGGGACTCGACAATGTTTAAGTATAAGCCCGACGTTATCTCGCGCGCCGAGAAGAATGGTATCTTCATCGCGCAGAACCTCAAGCCCGTGGATTATCGCATCTACGCCTTCGAGGATACAAACGGCAACATGGAGTATGAGCCCTCGGTGGATCGCATCGGCATCCTCGATAGCGTCTACAACCCATTGCACATGCCCGGTTTCTGCATCTGGTACGACTCACTACGTCACTACCCCTCGGCAGAGCCACAGCTCTACTTCCGCATGTTTATGGATCGCCGCTTCACACGCCAGGTGCTCAGCAGCCAGGAGCGTGTCAACCGCCACAAGGCTATGCTCTACTTCGGCTCGGAGTACCCCGAGGTGACAAAGTTGGAGTTCGACTCTATACCCTCGGATAAGGTTATCTACGACCCACAGAACAAGACGCGCGACACCGTGGCTTTGTGGTTCGACATCCCCGCAGAGGAGCTTCCCGACACCATTAAGGGTCGCATCACATACTTCAAGCACGACTCTATCAACAACCTCGTCGAAGCAGAGGATAAGCTACGCCTTGCATGGGTCTACGAGGAGAGCAAAGAGGAGCGCCAGGAGCGTGAGAAACTCGAGAAGGAGCGCGAGAAGGCTATCAAGAATGGAGAGTCGTGGGAGGAGCCCGCGAAGCCCAATCCCTTCAAGGTGAATATACCCTCATCGGGAGAGTACAACAAGGATAAGCATGTAAGCTTCGAGTTCGACTACCCCCTCACCAAGTTCGATACTGCGGCGATATCCTTCACCATGACCTCGGATGAGATAACCGAGCCTCAGGCCGCGAAGTTCGAGATCATACGCGACACCCTCAACCGCCGCAAGTTCGAGCTACGCACAGAGTGGCAGCCCAAGGCGAAGTATGAGTTGATGCTCCCCGCAGGTATGTTCGAGAACGTGGCACGCGAGAGCAACGACACCATAAAGTGCAACTATACGGCATCCGACCCCGAGAAGTATGCTATCGTGAGGGTTAAGGTGCGGGGAACACACACCCGTGCACGCTACATCTTGCAGCTCACAAATGCGCAGGGCAAGGTGCTTAAGGAGCGACCCAATGTCACACCTGGCGACTATACGTTTGAGTATGTCACGGCTGGCGACATCATGCTTCGCGTTGTGGAGGATATGAACGCCAACGGTAAGTGGGATAGTGGCGACATGGTGCTTATGCGCCAACCCGAGCGCACCGAGATCTACAAAAACGAGGAGGGCGTGGAGACCATTACCACGAAGGAGAACTGGGAGTTCGATATTGACGTAGACATGGATAAGCTCTTTGCCCCCGTGACCATGGAGTCGGTGGTTAAGATGCTCAACGACCGCGAGGATGAGCGCCTTAAGAAACTTGCCGAGGAGCAGGCCAAGAAGCGCAAGGAGGAGGCCAACAAGCAGAACCAGAACTCAGGCATGGGCTTCGGCGGCATGGGTGGCATGGGCGGCATGGG
>JAFYWG010000013.1 GCA_017558115.1 Alistipes sp. | reverse complement strand
CTGTCCCATTTCCCTATGTTTTGGGACAGCGGGACAGTAAGGGACGAGAGAGACCCAAGAGAGTTTAGGGATATTAAAGAGTTTAGGGCGGGTATGCGTTCCCTAAATTCCCTAAACTCCTTAATTCGATGGTATCAAAAAAAAATTATTATATCACTATGATACAATATAATTGATACATATATTATTATATATATCAATGATATAGTTGATTTACTCGTTATATTGATACATATAATAATATATATCAATGATATAGTAGGTAAGTGAGAAATGTCCCTGTCCCATTGTCCCAAAACATAGGGAAATGGGACAGCGGGACACGGGACAGTAAGACTTCCTCTACACCTCAGCCCATGTGTGACAAAGTGTGATAGGGACCTAAGGGATGGCTCGGACATTTCTGCTGATAGCGACTTCTCTTCGGTCTCTGTGGTCTCTCGGTCTCTTCGGTCGCCACAAAATCACAAAATCACAAAATCACAGGGGGTGGGGGTGGTGTGATTGGTGTGATAAAGTGTGACGAGAAAATTACGACGAACGGACTAACGGACAAAACGACAAATACGAACACGCTTCCCAAATGCAGTTCGCTCCCTCGTCTACTTATCCGCTTGATAGAGACGATAGAGACGATAGAGACAGAAGGGATGGCTCGGACCTTTCTGTTGATAGCGACTTCTCTTCGGTCTCTTTGGTCTCTCCTGTCTCTTTTGGAGGAGTGTGACAAGTGGTGGGTCAGTAGATTCCCACGCTTCTCTCTGAATGACGTTACTCATATTTTTACGTCAAACACTCGATTTCGCACAACAAAAGGTTTGATATTGTAAGATAGTTTTGTATCTTTGTAGATTGAAATAAATGTATCAAAACTTTAGTATACTATGATAAAGTCAATGACGGGCTTCGGAAAGGGCGAGGCCGTAGCAGATGACAAAAAGATACGCGTAGAACTACGCTCACTAAATTCCAAGCAGCTCGACCTATCTATCAAGTTACCAGGCAAGTATCGCGCCGCAGAGGCCGAGATGCGTAGCATCGTAACACGCGAGTTGCAGCGCGGTAAGGTAGATTGCTTCGTGTCGTTCGAGACGACTACTGCCGAGACTCCCGCACACATCAACGCCGAGGCGTTCAAGGCCTATGCCGATGAGTTGCGCCGAGTATGCGAGGCCAACAACGTAGGCACAGACTCACTCCTTAGCGCCGTACTCCGCATGCCCGATGTTATCACAAGCGAGGAACGCGAGGTGTCGGAGGCGGAGATTGCAGCCATCATCGAGGCAACGAAGGCGGCATGTGCAGAGCTTAATAGCTTCCGTGTGCAGGAGGGTGCCATCCTCATCGCCGACCTTTTGGGTCGCATCGACCTCATCGAGCAGTATCGCCACGAGGTTGAGCAGTATGAGTCGGCACGTGTGGAGACCATCAAGAACCGCATCCGCGAGAATATAGAGAAGCTACAGCTTGAGGTAGACAACAACCGCCTCGAGCAGGAGATGATATTCTACATCGAAAAGCTCGATATCACCGAGGAGAAGGTGCGCCTCGACAACCATTGCAACTACTTCCGCGAGGTAGCACGTGATGAGGAGGCTCCAGGCCGCAAGCTCGGCTTCATCGCTCAGGAGCTCGGTCGCGAGATTAACACCATGGGCTCGAAGTCGAACGAGGCAAACATGCAGCGCTTGGTAGTTAAGATGAAGGATGAGCTCGAAAAGATTAAAGAACAGGTACTAAATATTTTGTAAATACGTTCTAATATGGGTAAGTTGGTAATTTTCTCTGCACCGAGCGGCTCGGGTAAGACCACTATAGTTCGTGAGCTTTTGAAGCGTTTTCCACAGTTCGAGTTCTCAATCTCGGCTACATCGCGCCTTCCACGTGGCAAGGAGCTCAATGGCGTGGATTACTACTTCCTCACCAACGAGGAGTTTCGCGCACGTGTTGAGCGCGACGAGTTCGTAGAGTGGGAGGAGGTATACGCTGGCACATGCTATGGCACACTCAAGAGCGAGATGGAGCGTATTTGGTCGAAGGGCAACGTCATCGTCTTCGACGTAGATGTCATGGGCGGCATCAACCTCAAGCGCCTCTTTGGCGAGGATGCCTGCTCGGTATTCATTATGCCACCCTCGGTGGAGGAGTTGGAGCGCCGCTTGCGTGGTCGTGGCACCGATAGCGAGGAGGTCATCCTCAAGCGTATAGGCAAGGCGGAGTTCGAGCTATCGAAGGCCCCAGAGTTTGACCATGTAGTCGTTAACGACGTGTTGGACGTGGCAGTAGACGAGGCCACAGCAATTATTAATGATTTCTTAAAGTAAAGTAAGATATGAAGAAGCGTATGTTATTGTATTTCGGTTCTTTCGACCCAATACATAACGGACATATAGCACTTGCGGAGTATGCACTCGACAAGGACTTGGCGGACGAGGTGGCACTCATCATTTCGCCCCAAAACCCCTTCAAGGCCGATGTGTTGCAGACTCCCGAGTATGTGAGATTCGAGATGGCAGAGTTGGCATGCCGCGAGTCGCGCTACCCACAGCGCATATTGCCATCGGTGGTGGAGTTTGTGCTCGAAAAGCCCTCATACACAATCAATACCCTCGATTTCCTCAAGGAGAATCATGGTGCAGACATGGAGTTCTCCATCATCACTGGCAGCGACATCTGGGCACGCTTCGACGAGTGGAAGGAGTATGAGCGCATCCTGAACGAGTATAAGATATATGTCTACCCACGCAAGGGCTACGCTGTGGAGAAGTTCGCCGATAGGGTAACCATCCTCGAGGATGCTCCATTTGTGGAGTTCTCGTCAACAGAGGTGCGTGGCAAGGCTGAGCGCAATGAGGATATATCGGCTATGGTGAGCCCCTCGGTTGCGGACTACATCGTGAAGAACCAGTTGTGGACACCCGCAGGTCGCATCGTGCGCCTCACATCGATGATTGAGAGCGGCGACGAGCGCGAGATACTATATATTGAGCGTGGTAAGTGCTACTTCCAGCACAATGAGTGGGGTAAGGCCATCAACGACTTCAACAAGGCGAAGGCTATCAACCCCGAGAGTAAGGAGGCTCAGCAGCTGCACGATATGGTCTACGAGATACTCTCGTTCCGCTATAAGGATATCTACAATCCATAAAAGATAGAACTATGATAGAGATTGAAAATAAGATAGTTAGCCTCGATATTCTACGAGAGACCTTCTGTTGCGATTTGGCAAAGTGCAAGGGTATCTGCTGTGTCGAAGGTGACTCTGGTGCTCCACTCGACATCGACGAGGTAGACATCCTCGAGGAGGAGTGGGAGAACTATGCACCCTATATGACCGAGGAGGGACGTGCCGCAGTCGAGGAGCAGGGCTTCATGGTTGTGGATGCCGATGGCGACTACACTACACCCTTGGTGGATAATGCAGCGTGTGCCTACGCCTTCGAGGAGGATGGCATCACCTTCTGCGCCATCGAGCGCGCATATCGCGAGGGTAAGTGCTCATTTATTAAGCCTATCTCATGCCACCTCTATCCCATTCGTGTGGCTCGCTTCCGTAATGGCAGCGCAGGCTTGAACTACCACCGCTGGGCGGTGTGTGGCTCAGCACGTGAGTGTGGCAAGAGGCTTGGTGTGCCCGTCTACAAGGGCTTGAAGGAGCCTATTATTAGAGCTTTCGGCGAGGACTTCTATCGCCAGTTGGAGCTCGCAGAGGATATGGTAAAAGAGACTAAATAGTCTATATAAAATAGTTTAGATGAATTTTGTTAGATTCTACATTTTAAGCGCATTGATCTTCGTTGCCTCAAGTGCTTTTGCTCAAGAGGCCGATAGTCTAACTGTTGCAGCAGACTCGCTTCGCACTACTACGGAGCCTGCTGTGCCTGTTGCCCCCGTGCGCACCCTCGGCAAGGTGGAGGTTATCGACACGCTCCCCACGGGTAACGACGCACTTCATATCGTACTTTTCAACGACAATACATGGCGATATGTCCTCGCCGAGGACTATAAAAACGATCCCGAGGTCTTCAATGACCATTGGGATGTGGATAACACCCACGCATATAGAGATGTTGCGCTCGAGAGCCTACCCGAGGCTACGGTGATACGCCTTGTCGACTCTTTGGAGAGCTACCACTACCCATATATCGGCCGCATCACATCGCGTTATGGCCCACGTCGTGGTCGTGCACATCAGGGTCTCGACATCGGTCTTAAGACTGGCGACCCCATCTATGCTACGTTCGATGGCAAGGTGCGTGTATCAAAGGCTGCAGGTGATTACGGCAACCTTGTGGTTATTAGACACAACAACGGCCTCGAGACATACTATGCTCACCTCTCACAGCGTGACGTGCAGGTGGGTGATTGGGTTGTAGCTGGCCAGCAGATTGGTCTTGGCGGTAGCACAGGCCGTAGTACCGGCCCACACCTCCACTACGAGGTGAGATACAAGGGCCAGTCGTTTGACCCAGAGCGTCTTATCGACTTTACCAATGGCAACTTACGCCGTAGTGAGTTGTTGTTGAAGCGTCGTCACTTCAGCATCTACGCAAAGTATGAGCAGGACTTCGGCGACGAGGAGGAGGTAGCAAAGCAGGAGGAGGCAGAGCGTAAGGCTGCTGCAGCGGTGCAGTATCACACCGTGCGCTCGGGCGATACACTTGGTGCTATTGCGCGTAAGTATGGTACGTCGGTATCTCGCATCTGTCAGCTTAACAACATTAAGTCGACCTCAATCCTTCGTATTGGCCAGAAGCTACGCGTGAAGTAGCATTGCTAATCTATCGCTAAATGAAGCGTTTATTTCTATTAGTTTTACAGGTTATGGTTCATGGCGCACTCTTCGCCCATGAACCTATAATCATTCCTACACCCCAGAGCGTCGTGTTGGGAGAGGGATGCTATACTATTTCGCCCACGACAACCATATCAACATCCTATGCTGAGCTGCAGCCATTGGTAGACTATTGCGCTGCTGAAATCGATTTAGTTAAATCTGTAAAACAAGGTGATGTTGAGCTTGTTATCGATAGTAACCTTGCCAATGAGGAGTACTATCTAAACATTTCGGCCAATGGCATTCAGATTCTTGGTGGCAACTATGGCGGAGTCTTCAATGGCGTAATGACGCTTATGCAGTTGTTACCCTCCGAGCTCTATGATGGAGGTCTTAGGAGTAGCGCAGAGGTTCTTTGTTGCGCGATTAGCGACGCGCCACGATATGCTCACCGCGGCTTTATGCTCGATGTGTGCCGCACGTGGATGGATAAGGAGGCTGTGATGAACTTTATCGACCTTTTGGCCTATCACAAGATAAACTCGCTGCGTCTCCATCTTACAGATGACGAGGCGTGGCGCATCGAGATTAAGTCACACCCAGAACTCGCCGAGGTAGGTGGTTTTCGTGGTGGCGATAGTCCCATTTGGCCACGCTACGGCAAGTGGAACGAGAAGTGGGGTGGTTACTACACCCATGAGGATGTGCGCGAGATAATTGCCTACGCCGCAGTGCGCAACATCGAGGTAATCCCCGAGATTGACCTTCCTGGCCACAGCCTCTGTATGGCTACGATGCACCCCGAGATATTGTGCAGCTACACCCCTAAGTGTTCAGCATCATATGGCTACGACACTCGTTCGGCTTTCTGTGCTTCGCGCGAGGAGAACTATGCTCTATTGGCTGATATTTTGGGCGAGGTGTGCGAGCTCTTCCCCTCGGAGTATATCCATATCGGAGGTGACGAGGTAGAGATGTCGCAGTGGAAGCGCTGTCCAGATTGTCAGGCGTTAATGCGTGATAATGGCATGAATAACACATTTGAGTTGCAGCAATACTTCATGTCGCGACTAACCAACATTCTTGCAGAGCATGGCAAGAAACCAGCTGTCTGGAATGAGGCTATTGATGGTGGCAAACTCGCTGCCGATACGCGCGTATATGGTTGGGAGAGTGTCAAGGAGTGTCGCACGGCTGCTGCTACATACCAGACTGTTGTTATGCCTGGTCAGTTCTTCTATTTCGATATGAAGCAGTCAGTCCGCGAGCCTGGCCACGATTGGGCAGCCATATTTGATTGGACCAAGGTCTACAACTTTACCCTTGCCGCTCAAGGATTTACTTTAGATGAACAGACTAAAGTTGTTGGTTTTGAGGGTTCTTTCTTTAGTGAGGCATACGCATCGCATGAGCCCGAAACTGCCGATTATCTGCACTATCAAACGTTCCCACGCATCGTGGCACTTGCCGAGATAGCATGGGTTGATAGCGATGAACGAGACGAGGTAGCGTTCTACAATAAGATGGTAGAGCACTATGCCCGCCTCGATGCTATGGGTGTTGCGTATCGTCTTATGCCGCCAAAAGTTGAGTATAACGATGGCGTCCTAATGGCTTCAACCGATGATGGAAGTGAAATATTCTATTGCCGTGAGCCAATGGATGTTGAGATGCTATATGTCGAGCCAATTATAACCAATAAACCTGCTGAATATAACTTTGTATCGCGTCGTGGCGAGGCATGCTCACCCGAGGCGGGAGTGGCTGCTCACTTTAAGACTATTTCGCCAGCATTCAACATAACATCTTCGATGGGAGATAGTGAGAAGTTCTCATTCGATAAGGCTGAGGGCTATGGTCGCATTGCGCGCACCACGCGTGCTGGCGACGTTGGTGATTGGGTGATGTTCACCTTTGGCCAGCCTGTGTCATGCCGACGTATGAAGGTGGCTACGGGTAACTTCCAGCTTCCACGCTACACATTCGAAAATGGCTACGTAGAGGTAAGTTACGATGGCGTCAGCTTCGAGTGGGTTGGCGAGTTGGATTGCGGCATGTTTACTATCGAATATCCCTCAAATCCCATCAAGGCGGTGCGTATAACCTGCACATCGCAAGGTAATGGTGCAGAGTGGGTGTCGATACAGCCGCCCACAATCTGGCCCAAGTTGTAGCAAAATAAAACCGCCAAACTGATTTAGTTGGCGGTTCTATTATTTTGTATTACAATATATTACATGTTGGCAATATGGACTACATCATTGAGCTTGTCTTCGGGGATAATGCCTGAAATGATGACAAATCCCGCTGGGCTATCATTCTCTACTATTACCACAAGGTGGGTTATCTCATTGTTTTTACTCTTGGTGTATACAGTATATGTCGCACCCTCATCATTTGCAGAAAGCAGCTCCTCGAGCTTAGACTTCTTAGCCGCCTTCTTGGCATCCTTGGCGATGTTTGCTGCTACATTGGCATCCTCTGACATCAGTATCTGTACCTCATCCACAAAGTCGAAATCTTCGTTGCCATCTGCGAACATTGCAATCATAGACTTGTTGATAACCATTGAGGTTATGCCCTCGACGCTGCTATACTTATCTGCAACCTTGGAGAACTGTGGAAGTTGAGCCATTGCCATAATGGGCAACATCATCATTACTAATACAATAATACGTTTCATATAGATTAAAATTTAGGTGTTATAGCGTATTCATTAATGAGCCAATGTTGTTTAATTTAAGGTTTGTGCCGGTGATGTGCATCATTATAGACTTACCCTCGTCACACGCCAGAATGTATATGTCTACAACCTCTCCGCGCTGATTTGCGTGCTGGTATACCTCCACAATCTTACCTTCGCGATTTACGGACATGATTATGTCGCACTCCTTCAGCAGCTCCTGAACCTGTGTGCGGAATGTCGGTGCAAGCTTCTCATCCTCCACAGCCACGACCTGCATATACTCAGCATCGATGTCTACCTCCATCGATCGCAGCATCGCATTGGATATGTTTATTGTTGTGCACTTCTCCTTTGATGAGTACTCCTTAACTATCGACTCAACGTCTGGAGACTGCGCCATTACCGATAGAGGCAATAGCATGATTAATAATATAATAAGTCGTTTCATATCGAGAAGTTTTTAGTTAGAACCAGATGCCTACACCAGCGCTCAATCGCTTACCCTTGGGGCCAGTACCCTCGCGGAAAAGGTCGATAAACGAGTAGTTTACATAGCCATATAGACGCTTCCAGCCGATACGCGCTGTTACACCAACTTGAATGGGACTAATCGTTGCTTTATCCTGGATTATAGTCTTTGGGAACTTATATCTAGTCTGTGTGCTCATTAATATGTCGAGGTTGGCACCTGCCGAGATAAAGAAGTTGTGCTTTATGTTCCAGTCGAGCATCACGGGAATGCGGAAGTATGAAGTGCTAAACTTCGACTTCTTGATACTACCCTCCAATGCTACGGGGCGCATCATGCCATCCATATACTTGAATGTATAGTTGTCGTTGAAGGCAAAGTCCTCAAATGTAAAGCCAAATGCCATTGAGAATACAAGTGAGCGCTTTGGGGTAAGAGGAACATTGAGTGTACCTACATTAAATGAGTAACTAATGCTCTTCGTGCTGCTAAACATCAATGCATTAGCATCTTCTGGCGAATACATCGAGTAGTCTGCGCCCACGAGCATGTTTGCTCCAATCTCAAAGAATGCAAGATGGTTGAAATTTGGAGAGCCGAATCCAAATATTCCGAAGTATGCACGCTGAGTCTTGCGTACAGGTGTCTGTACATGCTCAATCTTCGAATTGCCAATCTCGAAGCGAGAGCCGTTTAGTGTGATATTCAGGTTTCCGTTATTTGACGATATGCTATTTGCTCCCTCGCTATCGATGTACACAATATTTTCGCCACTCTCAACTGTAGACTCTTGTGCATAGGTTGCTCCGCCTATAAATAGCAGAGAGGTTATTAAAGTTATCAATCGTTTCATAGTTCTTAAATTAGGTTTAGTTGCACGTGTTATTTAACTATATTATAATATGTTAATCTGTTAATCTCGGCCATTGCCGACTGCATATCTTCCGATACAACACTGAGCAATCTGCTCGCCTCGGCATATGCCAACTGATCATCCTCAATCTTCACACCGCCAACATAGCACACATAGTCGGGCTCAGCCTGGACGGGTATGTCGATGCTATCCTCTGTTGGAGTAATGGCTACTGCTACGCCAATAAGTATAGCTGCCACCGCCGCTACCCCTACAATCCATCGTCTACTGATAGTGAAAGCCTTGCGACGCTTAACCTCCACCTTATCTTTTGGAGTATCCTCTCTAAGCGTGTCAAACGATGCGAACATCATCTTAACAGCCTGATACTCCTCGGGGATATCACTATTCTTGGCAAAGTAGCGTGCAAGCTCCTGCTCCTCATCTAATGAGGTTAGGCCGTCGAAATATCTATCAACTAATATTTTAACCCTACTTAACTCCATAGTTCATCAGTTTTATTAATTGCTCTCTAACGCTCTTTCGAGCCCTCGAAAGATTCATTCTTACACTTGCCTCGTCACACTCTAATAGTGCGGCTATCTCCTCAATCTCGTAACCCTCCACATCTCGCATGTGTATTGCTACCCGCTGTTTCTCTGGTAGTCCAGCTATCAACCTACGAGTGAGCGACGCCATATCCTTTGTTGTTGTCTCATGCTCCCCATCCGCTGTTGGCATTACACCATCTACACATATAAAGCTCTGTGCTCGTTGTTTTGCGCGTTGACGGTCGATAGCGAGGTTGTGCGCCATGCGGCAGACATAGGCTCGAGGGTATTGATTTGTGAGCACTGTGTCGCGGGCCCTCCACACCCTCTCGAAGAGGTCCTGCACAATATCCTCTGCCTCGGCATCATCCATTATGATGCTTCGAGCCAGGCGATACACTGTGTCGTGTAGCGAGTTTACAAACTCTATATATTGTGCTTCGGTCTTCAAAGTTTGTGGTTTTATTCTGTTTTCTATCTATATAACGAATTACGGCCGCAAATGTAACATTGCAACCGTAATTTTTTTTCTATACTTTATTTATTAAATAGGTGTTTGATGGCTGCGATGGGGTCGTATACCAACATTCGCGGACCCGCCCAGCGCATCACGTCTCTAATCTTTTGGCGCATGTCGGGGCGATAGCAATGTATTGGACAACGCTTACATGCAGGCTTCTTGTCGCCAAATTTACAACCATCGAGTCTCTTGTGTGCATAGGCTTCAAGCTCCTTATACTCATCGGGTATGTCGTTGCACTTCAACTTATGCTTGCAGTAGAGACCTATCATGTGGCTAACCACTCTCTTCTCACTCTTAATATTCCCCATTTTCTCTTATATATTAATAGTGCAAACATACGAAATAAATGGGAATAACGCAAATCGCAGATTTTACGAATAATGTGTAAAATAATAAGAAAAATATTGTATCTTTGCCATATATTGGTCGCGACAGATGGTGCGAGATAGAATAAAAAAAATGGCGTCAGCATAGTGTGCCGCGCCATTAGTGACTCCGAAAGGATTCGAACCTTCATCGTAAGAACCGGAATCTCAAATTCTATCCATTGAACTACGGAGCCGTGGCGCAAAGATATTAATTATTTTTTAATAACGAATAACCCAAACGACTTTTGGCAAGCATGGCTGGCCAACTGCAATAAATAGAGGGTATATGACCAATAAGTATAATAACTGGGAGCGCCTCGAGCGCGTCTTGGAGTATGCCAAGATGAATGCCAATGCCTTTGCCCTGCATATAGGCATGCAACGTTCCGAGAATATATACCACATCAAGCGTGGTGCATTTGGCATCTCGGAGGAGCTTGCAGAGCGCATCACGTCGCGCTTCCCTGAGATTAACCCCACATGGCTACTCTCGGGCGTGGGTGATATGCTTCTCGCCAATACCTCCGATAAGAGCGTTGTTCCATTCTACGAGCAGGGTATCGAGCAATTTCTTGACGAGGGTGTAAAGCACTCACGATTGGGCAAGTATCAGCTTCCATATAGTTGCGACTGCGACGCTGTGGTGCGAATCAAGACCCACACAATGTCGCTACCAGGCACTGCCGCTACCGACCTATTCCTCAAGCGCATACAGGTCGAAGAGATGGTGCAGGGCAACGAGTATCTTATTGCGCATGGCCATAGCGCGATATGGCGCAAGATACGATGTGTGAAGAGCAACCCCGCGCAGTGGCGCCTTGTGGCATACGACAGGGTAGAGGAACCCGACATATTTATTAATAAGAGCGATATACGCTCCGTATGGCGCGTAATTGCCCGCATGGCGATATTGGTTAGTTAAAGTGTAGATAAATATAATTGATATAAACATAGAATTATGAATATTTTATCCATTACATGGGAGTGGGATCCCTCACTATTTACAATCGGAACATTCGACGTTCGTTGGTATGGTCTTATGTGGGCTGTGGCTATCTTGGCCGCTGAGCGCATCTGCTACTATATGTTCAAGCGCGAGGGTCTTCCGCCAAAGACTTTGGAGTCTGCATTTATCTGGATTGTACTCGGCACGTTTGTAGGTGCACGCCTCGGCCACTGCCTCTTCTACGGCGTGGAGAACGACTTCTGGTACTTCTATAAGCACCCCTTGGAGATCATCACAGGCATTCGCGAGGGTGGCATGGCCAGCCATGGTGCAACATTGGGCATCTTCCTTGGCATCTGGATATTCTGCAAGCGCAACCGCCTACCCTTCATCTGGGGTCTCGACCGCATCGCCATCGTAGCACCTCTTAGTGGCGCCCTTATCCGTTTGGGTAATCTCTTTAACTCGGAGATTGTTGGTCTGCCCACAGATGCAACATGGGGCTTTAAGTTCCCTTTGTGTGCCGAGGATAGGGCGATAGAGGCTCTTGCCGATGTACCAGCACGCCACCCTGCACAGCTCTACGAGGCGATATGCTATCTACTGGTGTTTGCAATACTCTTCTGGCTATATCTCCGCAAGGATTTGGGACGTCGTCGTCCAGGTATGCTCTTTGGTTTCACGATGATTGGCATCTTTGTTTCGCGCTTCTTCATCGAGTTCTGCAAGGAGCGACAGGTGGCATTCGAGGACTTCCTACCTCTTGATATGGGTCAGTTGTTGAGCATCCCATTCATCATCTTGGGTGTTGTAATGATTTTTATGGCACTCAAGCGTCCTGCCGTATCAGATATTAATGCTGTGGTGGAAAATGCTAAGCGCTACTACTCAAGCGAGCAAAAGAAGAATAAGCGATAGATTAAAGTTCTATGGTAAACCAAGTTAACAATATCATATACAACACTCTTGTTAGAGAGCGTGCTATTCTTCTTCCTGGCATTGGCATACTCTCTGTTGTGCGCAGGAGCGCTGCGATGGCATCGAAGGAGTCTATTCTACCTCCGACATATGTTGTGGAGTTCTCGTCGCAAGGCGTAGCCACATCCCTTGTCGACATCATTGCCCACGAGGGTAAGATAGAGGCACCCAAGGCCGAGGAGATATACTCGCGTTGGTTAGAGAAAGTGCGCACAGAGTCTACGCTAACCATTGAGGGTGTAGGCAGATTGCAGCATAAGAGTTTTGTTGTGCATCCAGCCTTTATCGCTCTATTTAACCCTGCCGACAATAGACCAGTTAAGATTAACATCAAGCGACGAAAAGGTAGCCTTGTAGCCTCAATTATCATAGTGTTAGTTGCGGCTATTGGCGCACTTGGCTACTACTTTATCGACGATATCAAAGCACTCTTTGAAGCTAATACACCCGAGGAGAGTGCCGTTGTTATAACGGCTGAGGCGAGCGATGTTGTAGAAGTTGAGAGTGAGGTAATGGAGGATATTGTTGTAGATACTCAAGTGGTTACACAGCAAGATGAGGCTCCGTTAGTTCCCGTACAGGATATCAATAAGAGCTGGACATCCGATATCGAGAATATCCGCCACTGGGTGGTGGCTGGCAGCTACTCTACAGAGCAGAATGCCAATATTGCGAAGAGCGACCTCGAGGCCAAGCATGACGGTGTAGAGTGCCATATCTTCCCCATGGGTCGTATGTACGCTGTCGCTGTGTATGGTAGCATCGAGCGTGATGCCTGCGAGGAGTTTATGCGCAACCACCGTAAGGAACTCGAAAGCATGTGGATATTTACGCCTAAAAAGTATCAGTAATATATGGCGCTATCTCGAATGTTAATATCGTTTATTGATACGCTCTATATTAAGCCTTTAGAGCGTGTTATATCACGTCAAATGTTCGGGTATTTCCTATGTGGAGCAGCCAATATGGCCCTCGATACGCTGTGGTACTTCTTGACCTACCACTATGTCGTTATGGAGCGCAATGTTGACCTGGGCATAGTGGTGATTTCGCCACATATTGCGGCACTTATAATAGTCTTCCCGATAACTTTTTTCACGGGATTTCTACTCAACCGCTACGTAGCCTTTCGTGCCACGCAGCAACGCACTACAAAGCAGTTGTTTCGCTATGCGTTATCGGTTGTCGGCTCAATACTTCTTAACTATGCGCTCATGAAGCTCTTTGTGGAACTCTGCTACGTGTGGCCTACGATTGCAAAGATGATGACGACGATTATCGTGGCGTTGTATAGCTTCTTAGCTGCAAAATACTTCAGCTTCACAAACAAATAAGTGTTAG
>JAFYWG010000012.1 GCA_017558115.1 Alistipes sp. | reverse complement strand
TATGTCGCTACCATTCTTGACATATTCAATTGAGATGGGAACACCTGTTTCGTTCACAAATCGAAAATAGGTATAAAACTTATCCTCCTTCTCTGATGACATATCTATCTCCGACAACTGAGTCTCTGGGATTTTAGTTGGTGCGCTTTCTTTTTCGCACGAAGTCATAGCACACACTGCAAATAATGCCATAAGACAGCAAATAAAGTTTTTCATAGTTGTATAAGTTTTAGTTTGTTATGCTTCTGTATTTTTAATATGCTGAAGGTGTAATATGTCGCCTACAACCAGCCACCGCGGTCGTTATTCTCGCGGGCGATGATGAGGTATTCTTTTTCGATAAGCTTACCACTCATATCAGGACCACGTTCCTCCTTCGGGCAACCAGCATAGTAGCGCAACTTTATCTTGCCAACGCCTGGCTTGCGGCAGACAAAGTAAACCTCATGCTCTCCAAAGCGGCCAACCTTATCTATGCCGAGGCGCTTCTGCGTATCCTCATCTATCTCATAGTCAACAATCTTAACGCCGAGCTTGCCATCGCTGATGGTCTCGTTGATATTGATATAGGTAGATGTGTTGAGTGATGCTGCAATTCTCTTTAGGCCATACATACCCGATACTGCGTAGAGCGCATCCACCATGCCGATACCCATCTTACCACGATAGTCATCCAACACAATCTGCGACACCTTGCCACTATAGGTGTAGACCGTTTTCGAGCCATAGAGACGATGGTCAATATCACTTACCGACGAGCAGATGATGTCGTAGAGGTCGTCGTTCGTGAGGCGTATGCCGTGGTCTACGGCTGAGGATAGAGCCAAGGCTGCAACGCCCGAAACAAATGGACACGCCATAGATGTTCCTGTCATATAGGCATAGTCTGAGCCATAGAAGGTCTTACCATTGTTATATGGGTCGGGGGTCTCACTCGGAACGGTGGAGAGTATCGCACCATAGGGGTTTAACACGCCATCGACATACTCATAATCACCTCCAGGGGCGGCGATGTTACAACCGTAATGGTAGTTTGTATATCCCGTAGGCAGACCATCTGGGGCATAGGCTGCTACCGATATAAATTGGTTATATGCACCTGGGTAGCACGTGTAGTTAAGACCCTCGTTACCCGCAGCGAAGATTGCCACACCGCCATCCATAACTCCATTATCACTGCACTCAACAAAATACTTTATAGCCTCAATATATAGTTTACCTGTATTATTCTCATATCCTCCATCGCTAATCCACATAACTGGCTGACCCCACGAGCATTGCAATATTGCAGCACCCATATCTGCTGCATACTCTATGCCCGCTGCTATTCTCTCATTAGCAACGCCAGTATTCTCCTGAAATATCTGCACAGACATAATGCGCACGCCGTCGCCATTGCCCGAACCTCCTGCGATGCTCGATATACCCTCGCCATTATTATTCACCGCAGCAACGATACCCGCAACGTGCGTTCCATGGCCCACATCACCAGTATAGTTGCCCTCGGAGTCATATCGGATATTGTCCCACGATATATTGCCATTTTGCTCAATGGTGTTTAGACCGTAGATGTCATCGACATAACCGTTTCCATCATCATCGACACCCTCAACGCCATTTAACTCGGCCGCATTAGTCCACATATTGGCAGCCAAGTCGGGGTGGGTGTATTTAACGCCCTCGTCAACAACCGCCACTACAACCTTGGGATTTCCCGTAGCATACTTCCACGCCTCGTATGCGTTGATATCCGCACCCGCATAGGCGGTGCTAAATATCGTGCTACTACCCTCGTTGTGCAATCCCCACTGGAGTGGTAGCATAGGGTCGTTGAAGGGCTCACTATCCGAGCGTGTTGCAGGATGGCTCTCCACAGGCACAACATTTACCTCGGGGCGCACAAATTCCATTGCATACTCCACACGCTCCACCTCCTTCATCGCCGCATAACGCTGGGCTACGCTCTCCACGGGAGTATCCTCCGCAAACTCAACAACAAACCAACGGTGCATACCTCGCTCACGCTTCTTATCTGCATTTATCGCCATATTAAAGACGGGGCGCACACTCTCCACACCGAGCTCCGCGGCTACGGCATCCATTGCAACGACACCCGCACGTGTGGGCGACGAGGCGTTGTGCCACGCATTGGCCGTAGCATCATCGACATAGATAATCAACTCTCCGCTTAGCGCCCCATCGGCATTGCCTATAATTTTATTTACGGGTTTGTTCGTAGGCGTTGGCTCAAACTCGGGATCTTTGACGCACGACACCACCAACACGCCACACAACACGGCGAATACTATATTATATAATGTTCTCATAGACACATATTTTTTACATTGCATTTACGCACATTTCCTTTACCTCTGCCTCGGGTGTATCGGGAGCAATTACCGCACTCTTATTTTGATTTTGAAGAGCCTTGGCCTTATCGTAAATCTCGGCAAGACGCTCTATATCTTCCTTTGAGGTAAGAATATCCCCACGACCAAAGCAATAAGTGTCAGGTGAAATATAGAGGTCTATGTCTCCATCTTCATCCATTACCATAGCATAAAAATGATAACTCATATCATACTTGATAAAGTAATAGCGAGCCTCATAGGATTTGTATTTTCTGAGCATCGCAATGATATCCTCGCGGCTTTTGCCATCAACTTCTTCATCTGCGAAGAAACGAGAGTATATCATACGAGGCTCTCCCTCTAATGTCATATCTACTCCTGTAGCATAAAAATCTTCCACATTATACTGCCAGTCGCCCATACGGTCAGCATATTTCACCGGGTCGTAGTTATAGAGTGTTTCGGCGTGAAATGGGGCGCACACCTCAACATTTATAATCTTACAATCTGGCTCACGCTTAGGCTCAGTCCTAAACGGAATAGTTGTCATATCGGATGTGGCAACCTCACCGTGGCAACCAAGACATACTATATAATAGTCGGTGTCAGGCATAAGTGTGTAGTCCTCATAATTCACATTGCCAAATCTGACATCATCATTCTTTACACACTGGTCAGCAATGCGTTGCTTTAATAACTCCTCATCCCAGTCATTATACTCCGCTACAGACATCACTACAGAGCAGTATCCCTCCATATCGCTTGATGGCGTAACTTCGTATACCACTCGACGGCTATTAACCTCGCCAATCTCCACATCGAAAGTAATATCCGAATTTTGATATGCTGAGGTGGTGAAATGTGTAAATTGGGGATATGACACAACCTGAAGCAGGCCATCTACAACCTCCAAAGCGTATATCACCAAGCAGTAACCCTTGTTGGCCTTTAGTCGAAATCTGTGGTTGCTGAGTTCACCGGAGAAACTATAGGTTGCCATCATTGCATAAAATCCCTCAATATCTTCCAACTTGGCATAATCAATAAATGTCCTATGCCACTCCTCCTTGTAGTGCATAAACATCTCGTCGGGAGTAGCATCGAAAATATCTTTATACTCATAAGTGTCATATCCCTCATAGTGCTCATAGAGTTTGCAGAAATATACTCCATCCCAGCCATTGGGCTTCACATCGAGCAGAACATCCGAGCCTATAATAGGGTCAACGTCTACGGTAGTTTCAAAAGATATATCCTTATTCAATGCTATATCGGTCTCGACAATCTCATAATAAACAGGTGTTACTGTGCGAACATCCAATCTTCCCCTCTCGTCCGTATAAGTCTCAATGCCGATGACCACAATACCATGCTTATGACCAGGTTCCAATATTTGACGCTCAAGAACTATCTCTCCCTTACCACCTACATTGTACTCTGTGATAAACTCAAGAATATCGATGTCGTTAATAATAGCATAATCAACATAGCTCATCACGCCAATGTTGGCTAGAGCGTGTTCCGATTCATTATATACTGAGTTTATCCTCCAATCTAAGTCTATGTCGTTGATGGCCTCCACTTGCGCCACATAGATCATATCCCTGTCCTTGGGCGTGATGGTGGCCTTGATGGTTGCTGTTGTTAGCTCCGTCACCTCGATTACGAAGTCATCCCCCCTCTTGTCGGGCTGCTCCACTCCAGGCTTATCCGCATTACACGACACTGCAACACCTGCTATAATCAATGCCACCAGTCCAAACAATACTCTTCTCATAACTATATATTTATTATATTTCACTACACAAATTTACCCCCCCCCCTCCATCAAATTTCCAAACTTTTTGTTAAGAAATTGACAGTAGAGGGTAATATTTCTGCATATCGCATTAATATGCAAGGATATAACTATCTCTTTGCCTACTTCGTCAAGCGGTGGTAGTGGCAGAGTAGCAGGTTCTCGCCATTGCCCGAGCCTCCTGCGATGCTCGATGTACCCTCGCCATTATTATTCACCGCAGCAATGATGCCCGCAACGTGAGTGCCGTGACCCACATCACCAGTATAGTTACCCTCGGAGTCATATCGGATATTGTTCCACGATATGTTGCCATTTTGCTTTTACGCACATTTCCTTTGCCTCTGCCTCGGGTGTATCGGGAGCAATTACCGCACTCTTATTCTGATTTTGAAGAGCCCTGGCCTTATCATAAATCTCGGCAAGGCGTGCTACATCCTCCGTAGAGGTAAGCACATTGTCGCGCGTAAAGAGATACTCCTCGGGGGTGATGTATAGGTCTACATCGCCATCCTCATCCATAACCAAAGCGTAGAAGCGACCCTTAATGTCCCCTTTTACATATAGGTACATTATTTCTCGTCCCTCTCCGGCTTGTCGCAATAAATCTATAATATCCTCGTTGCTCATCCCCCTGATATTATCCTCACTAAAGAATCCAAAATGCATTTTGCGAGGACTCTGACTGATAGTTATATTTATGCCTACACTATAATAGCCCACCATGCCCATACCTCCATCTAAGGTAGCAGCATATTTCACTGGGTCGTAGTTGTAGAGTGCAAGATTGTCAAAGGGACCAACTACCTCTATACCCTCAACCTTGCAATCAGCCTCACGCTCAGGCTCGGTTCTGAATGGAATCTTGACCATGGGCGTTGTGATGTTCTCGCCGTGCAGACCAAAGCAGATGAGGTAGTAGTCGGTGTCGGGGCGAAGCTGACAGTTTTCAAAGCTTTGTGCGCCCTGTAGCACCTGCTCAAAGTATATACATTGGTCGGCAATGCTCTTCTGGAGTAGCTCATCGTTCCAGCCTTCACACTCATCCACCCTCTTAATCATTGCGCAGTAGCCCTCGGTATTGGTCGAAGGGGTGATATCGTATATCACCCTGCGACTTGCAATCTCATCAAAGTTAACGTCGAATGTTATATCGGAATGCTCATAGGCAGATGTAGTGAAGTATGTTATATGGGGATATGAGACGAGCTGCATAAGGCCATCTATACTATCAAGTGCGTATATCACCATGCAGTACTCCTTATTGGCTTTCAGCTGACATCTATGGCCTTTGACCTCTCCCGTTAGTGTGTTGTCGCGTAAAAAGGTTTCAAACTCCTCTGTTAGATCTCGCACTATGTAACGATTTAGAGTGTTGTACCATACGTCAGAATAGTGGATAAACTGTTCGTCGGGTGTATCTTCATCTATCTTGTAGAACTCGTAGGTGTCATACCTAGGGTATCGCTCATAGAACGTGTAGTGGTAGATGCCATCCCAACCTTTGGGTGTAACATCAACCAATACGTCCGATCCGATGATGGGGTCGAGGGTTACATTTGTCTCAAACGAAATATCCTTATTGAGAGCTGTGTCTAACTCTACAACCTCAAAATTTGTTGGGGTGACTGTCCTAAGTCGTAGATATTCATTCTCGTCATACTCTACACCGATAACTACAATACCATACTTTCCGCCTGGATTTAGCATCGTGCGCTCTAACTCTATAGTACCTCTACCTCCTACATTGCATTGTGTTAAAAACTCGAAAATATCTATATTGTTCCGTTTGGCATATTCGATATAGTTCTCCATGCCTATATTCCATAGTATGCTCTCGGTCTCTGGATATACCTCGTTTACCGTGAAGTCGAAATTATGGTCGTAGATGTAGTCCACTTGAGCTATATAGAACATATCCTTATCCTTGGGCGTGATGGTAGCCTTGATGGTTGCTGTTGTAAGTTCAGTTACATTGATTACGAAGTCATCAGTTTTTCCGACTGGCAAATTCTTACTCTTATCATCATCACCACACGACACAAAGGCAGATGCCAAAACTAACACCCAAAAGCTATACATTAATCTTTTCATAGTTCAACTAATCAAATATTTTAGTCTACAAATTTACCCTCCCCATCAAATTTCCAAATATTTCGTTAGAAAAGAGATAGTTAGGGGCTAAATTCCCGCATATCGCATAAATATGCTTACTCGAAGGCTACTTTGTCAAGCGGTGGTAGTGGCAGACGAGGAGGCTTTCGTCGTCATCGTAGAGATGCATGCCGTTGCCCTCGCAGTACTGCCACATCTTGCAGTCGGCGCACTTGCCCTTCTTTGCCCAGGCGCGGTTACGGAACTTCTCAAAGCGGTTTTGCCACACATCCCAGAAGTTATCCTTATATATATTGCCTTGTGTGAAGTTGGCACGCACGCTGGTACAGCCCGAGATGTCGCCATTGACACGTATAGAGGCTATACCCACACCCGCGTAGCACTCAAAGGGATTGGTGCGCACACGCATCTCGTAGCCCGCGAGGAAGCCCTCACAGCCATATGCAGCCTTTACGCGTCCCTCCTTGCGGCAGCGCTCAATGAACTGCATAAGAGAGGTAAACTCCTCGTTACTGAGCTGCAGCGTGGGGTCGGTGGCAGCGCGGCCCACGGGGAAGATGGTGAACAAGCGCCAGCGGCGCACGCCGAGCGAGTAAAGAAACTCCTTGAACTCCTCGAGGCGCGGTAGAAGCGCAGGGGTGACGCACGTAACAACATCCGATGCAAGCTCCTTATCTGCCGAAATCATGCGCACGGCCTCCACGGCACGTGCGAAGCTATCCTTGTTCTGGCGGATGTGGTAGTGGTGCTCCTCGAAGCCGTCGAGCGAGACGGTGATGGAGTGCAAGCCCGCGCGGATGAGCGAGTCGAGCCTCTGGCGCGTGAGGGCCATACCGTTGGTCACCATGCCCCAGGGGTAGCCACGGCGGTAGAGGTTAAGGCCTATATCCTCGAGGTCCTTGCGCACGAGTACCTCGCCACCCGAGAGTATGATAAGGACTTTATGTGGGTCGACATTGGGCGTAATCTCATTGTCCAGCACGCGGAAGAAATCCTTTGCAGGCATATCCTTGAGCGTGGTATCCACCTTGCAATCGCTACCGCAGTGGCGGCACTGCAAATTACAGCGCAGCGTGCACTCCCAGAATAGGGTATTTAAGAGGTGTTCATCGCGGCGTATATTACGCAATTTTTTGAAGAGCTTCAACGCCACCCATTGGCGTAGTCCAAGTCGCTTTCCCATAGCTTATTCTAATTTTTATGCTCGAGGGTTATATCACCGAGTTCGACATCGGAGCCACTACTACCGAGAACCACCTCCACGCCGCTAAACTCGCCGCCATTGGCCGCGCCATCTACATCCGTGAGGATTACGTGGGGCGTGGTGCTATATACGTGGAAGCGACCATTAGCATCGGTGTAGGTGACGTGGTCGCCACTCTGCGCCTTAATACCCTCGATGGGACGCTCCTCGCTATCTACCACCCTGCCCGAAGCTCCAAAGTTGGGATTGAACTCGGCGTATTCCACGCCGTAGCATGCCACGCATGTCAGTGTAATGCCAAAAAGCGCAAATAGTCGCGTTAGTAGTTTGCCAATCATTACTTTAATAGTTTATTATTGTCATTACTATCTGGGTTATCTCTCCTCAGGATGACGTAGTTTTACTCTTCGTTAGTCTGCTTCTCCTTGAGCTTCATAGTCACAGTACCCATGTCGGCGGTGTATGCACCCTCGTACCAATGGCCACTACCCTCCTCGGTCTGTGAGAGATTCTCCACATCAAGCATGAGCGTCTCGAACTCGCCGCCATTAGCCTCACCATCTATGTCGACAAACTGCACCTTTCGTTGCTCCGTTCCCGGCCAGAAACTTCCTACGGCATCTATATAGCCCTGCTCGTCTGATAAATTTGTGTGTGGGAAAAATGGATCGCCATCTTCGGCACGCACCTCGATGCCCGGGATAGGGTTGTTAGACTCATCCACAACACGAGCCTTTACATTAAACATTACATTAGGGCAACCATACTCCGCTACAACATCATGCGGTGCGTTGTCCTTTTCAGCACAGCTAAAGCCAAGCATTGCCATTAGCAAATAGATAAACTTCTTCATAGTTATACAATCTTTTATTAGTACTAAACCATGGTTTTCTCTACTGCAAATTTACAAAACTGCATGGTGACCACCAAATTTTCAAGGCGTTTTTATTTCCGAAATACCCCTTAAAACATACTGATAATCAATGTATTACAAACTATATTTTTATAAGTTTTTCATCTGTCTGATTTTCAGATAGTTATACAAACAACCAACAAAACCATATAACATACTGATTATCAGCGCCGTTTCTACACATATAATTTATTTAGGGTTGGCGCACCTCTATTCACGAAAAAAAAGTTACCTTTGCTACAAAACACTAAGTTATCTATGGGTACAACACTAAAATATAGTCGTCGCGAGGCACATGAGGTGACATTTGGCGGTGTCAAAATAGGCTCGACACACCCCATTGCCGTGCAGTCTATGACCAACACGCCAACAGCAGATGTGGCACTCTCGGTGGAGCAGACAGAGCGCATAGCAGAGGCGGGAGCGGAGATTGTGCGCCTAACAGCGCAGGGCAAAAAGGAGGGCGAAGCACTTAGCCCTATCATGGAGCAGTTGCGCAAAGATGGGTGCAAGGCCGCCATCGTTGCCGACATACACTTCACACCCGAGATTGCGATGATAGCAGCCGAGGTGGTGGACAAGGTGCGCATCAACCCTGGCAATTTCCGCACCTCGAATGGCGAGTTGCAGCGCCTCATAGATATTTGTCGCCGTCGTGGCGTGGCACTACGCATAGGCGTAAACCACGGCTCACTGGCAAAGCGCATATTTGACGAGTATGGCGACACCCCCGAGGGCATGGTCGCCTCGGCAATGGAGTTTTTGAGGATGTGTCGCGACGCGGACTTTCATAACGTAGTGGTTTCGATGAAGTCGAGCAACACGCGCGTGATGGTACACGCCTACCGCCTGCTTGTCGAGGCTATGGAGCGCGAGAGAATGACCTACCCCCTACACCTCGGTGTAACGGAGGCGGGTGATGGCATCGAGGGGCGCATAAAGAGCGCCGTGGGCATCGGAGCATTGCTTGCCGACGGCATTGGCGACACCCTCCGCGTATCGCTTACGGAGGCCCCCGAGAACGAGGTGCCCGTAGGTCGCATCATCGTCGACCACTATGCAAAGCGTAGTGGCGAGTTTGAGGTGGCATCGCTTGAGCATTACTCGCCCACAGCATTCAAGCCACGCACAACAGCAAAGCCCATAATACACAGCGAGATAACCGACGCATACGTCATAGTGGATGCCGTGAGCGACAACCCCACACACGAGTGGCGCGCAGCGATCCTCAACCGCACAGACAACCGCCCTGTGGTGCTTCGTCGCCGCTACGAGGAGTGCGACCCCACGCTTGTGGCGATATATGCTGCGGCAGACATGGGACAGCTCCTTATAGATGGCTTAGCCGATGGCGTGTGGATTGATGCCCCAGCACTCGAGGCAACGGTAGTAGAGGAGATTGAGCTTATACTTTTGCAGGCATCGCGCCTACGCTTCTCGCGCACTGAGTATATAGCGTGCCCCAGTTGCGGCCGCACGCTCTACGACATACAGACCACACTCGCGGCAATCAAGGCGCGCACATCACACCTCAAGGATCTCAAGATAGGTGTTATGGGCTGCATAGTGAATGGCCCAGGTGAGATGGCAGATGCCGACTACGGCTATGTGGGCTCCTCGCCCGAGCATATCACGCTCTACCGTGGTCGCGAGGTTGTGGAGCGCAACATCCACCAGAGTGAGGCTCTCGACCACCTTATAGATATTATCAAGGCCGACGGCAAGTGGCACGACCCCGAATAGGCAACATATGGCGCTAAAGTCGTACAAAGCACGTGGCATAGTTCTCGGCACACTTAAGTATGGCGAGAAGGGACTTATCGTGCATATGCTAACCGACATCTTCGGCCGCCAGAGCTATATGATACAGGGTGTTAAGCCCTCGGCAAAGGGCTCGAAAATGGCACTCCTACAGCCGATGTTTGCCGTGGAGTTTGAGGGTCTGCAATCGGCGAAGATGACGATGCACCGCATGAAGGACCTCGTGCCAGGCATGGTGCTACAATCTACACCCTTCGACATCCGCAAGTCGACGATGTCGCTATTTATGGCCGAGGTGTTGTATCGCCTTGTGAGGGACAACGAGCCAGCACACGAGCTCTTCGACTTTGTATGGGGCTGCGTGGCGGCACTCGACGCCATCGACGAGGGCATAGCAAACTTCCACCTGTGGTTTCTTGCCAACCTCAGCCGCCCCTTAGGCTTCTCACCCGACAACGAGTATAAGGATGGAGCATGGCTCGACATGCGCGACGGGCACTTCACGCCCCACGCACTGATACCAAGCATGGCGCTCACGCCCGAAAATGCACGCATACTGCACGACATGCTCGAGTGTGACGTGCGCTACCTCGCAGAGATTGGCCTCAACCGCACGGAGCGTACAGAGTTCCTCGATGCCATGCTTAAGTACTACGCCTACCACTTAGAGTCTATCCGCGCTGTGGAGTCCATCCGTATTTTGAGAGAGGTATTTTAATCGAGGACCCTCGGAAGAGCATTTTAAGGATTTTATAAAGTGGTACTTGCTTCATCAAAGCTTGGCATCATTACTGCAAAAAAAATTGGGCCGTCTTACTGTCACAGCAGACGGCCCTCACACAATGGACACAAACAATTATTAACTTTTTACACCATAAAATTTCTTTTCTCTTGCTTAACCCATCGGTTGCGCTTTTAACGTCTCCCGTTGGGTGAAGATCCGGCCCTCATTAACCTTTTGCATCGGCGGGATCCTCGTTTTTGCTATAACCTTTTTTAACTTATTTTTAGCTTTTTCTATTCCTTTCTGGTGCAAATATATGACAAGAATTCTAATGTTCCAAACAAAAAATACTTATAGCAACATAAGCAAAAACTATCAAAAGGGGAATATATGCTTTGCAGGGTGCAAAACTATATATTCCCCTAAAGTTTTATTAGTAGATTATACTCTGTATATCAGCTATTTATATAGTGTGTAATGTGTGAGTTTTTGACCTACCACTCCAAACGTGATATAAGGATATAATCAAAATATTTTTAACTAATTTCTGTATTTTTTTTCGATGGCCTCATCATTTTGTTCGGGAATGAGGTTCATTTGCTCCAAAGACTCACTTTCGGCGTCGAGTTCGCCAATCATCTGTGGGGCCTCATCTTCGACATAGAATGCCCCAATTTTGACATGACCCTTATCCTCCTTAACGCCGAGCTTGATAAGCTTCGCGGCAGAGGTCATGATGCTCTGGCCACCCGTAGCGATAGACTTCTTGACCTCGCCCACAGCAGTAGTGGTTCTATGTAGGTGTTTCTCCACCTCGTTGAAGCGCTCGGCAAGCACCTGTGTGCGCTTAATCATCTCGGCGGCGGTATCCACAATCTTCTTCTGGTTACCCAGCTGGCGACTCTGTGTCCACATAAGTTCTAGAATGCGGAGGTTCATATACATAGTCTGCGGGCCGAGGATAAGCACGCCCTTGTCGTAGGCATACTTCCAGAGGCCGTTGTCGTTCATAAGTGCGAGGTTGAGAGCGCCCTCGTTGTGCATATACATAATCACAAAGTTGAGCTTCGAGTATCCCGTCTTGAGGTACTTCGTATAGTCCTTCTTTGCCAGTATGTCTACCTGACGGCGTACAGCTGCGATATGCTCAGCGCAATATTGCGAACGCGCCTCCTCCAACTCGCGGCCCTCGCCCTTAGCATTTATATATAAGGTATAGGCCTTGATGTTGACCTTAGAGTCGACGATGACATCGCGGTTATTGGGGAAGTGGAGCACGAAGTCGGGGATGAGGCCCTTCTCCTCGTCATCCCTGATGCTAGAGCCGAACTCATCCTTGAGCGACTCCTGCGTAGAGTACTGCTCGCCCTCCTTGAGTCCGAGGTCTTCGAGTAGCTGACGCAGCTTGAGCTCACCGAAGTTACCCTGCACCTTCACCTCGCCCACAAGGGCGCGTGTAAGGCGCTCGGCAGTCTCGCCAAGGTCGCGACTATTCTTCATGTTTGCCTGAATGGTGGCATCGAGGCGTGTCATCGTCTCGTTGTGCTCCTTACTCGAGGTATTTAGCGCCTCCTGCATCAGCTTGAGGCTCTGGCGCAAGGGGTCTACAATCTTCGATACCTGCTCTACGTTGCGCTCGCCGAGCTCCTCCTCGCGCGCCTTGAGCACCTGCTCCGAGGTGGTGCGCATCTGCTCACTGAGGAGCTTCATTTGCTTGTCCAGTTGCTCCCTATTCGTAGCCTTAAACTCCTCCATCTGGCGCTGTTGCTCCTCGCGGAGGTGGGCTATCTGCTTGTCGTGCGCCTCTCGGAGTGCTGCCGTCTGCTTGTCGTACGACTCCTTTAGCGTGGCAAACTGCTTCGTCTGCTCCTCTTGAAGGTGTGTTAGCTGCTTCTCGTGCGACTCCTTTAGCACGGTGGTCTGCCTATCGAGGTCCTCCTTGGCGTCTGCCTTGATATGCGCTATCTGCTCCTCGAGGTATAGGCGAGAGGTGCGCTCAATGTCGCGCTCCGAGCGTAGTGTGGTGGCCTCTGCGCGTAGTGCTTCGATGCGCTCCTCGCTCTTTGCCAGTAGTGTCTTACTCTCTGACAACTGCGCCTCGAGGTCGCTACATTTTGCAGCATCGCCATTTGCAGAGCGACTACGACGGCCTACTAAATAACTTGCCGCCGACATAATAACGACGACGGCGAGTGTGATGATATAATATATCTCCATGATACTATTATGTTTGGGTTAGCGACGGCAAAAATAGTCGCTATGTGTGCCAAAACTCTGCCGACTACTCGGCGAGTGTGCGCTTACGCAACTTCACCACATTCTCCACATGGTGGGTATGTGGGAACATGTCGACAGGCTGCACGGCGAGTATCTCGTACATCTCTGCAAGGAGAGCCAAGTCGCGCGCCTGAGTAGAGGGGTTGCAACTTACGTACACCATGCGCTCGGGTGCTGCACGCTTGATTACCTCCAACACACGCTCGTCGACACCAGCACGTGGTGGGTCGAGGATGATGACATCGGGGCGGCCGTTGCGCTGGATAAACTCATCGCTCATAACATCCTTCATGTCGCCCGCATAGAATACGGTGTTCTCGATGTTGTTAATCGCCGAGTTGATCTTTGCATCCTCAATAGCCTCGGGAACATACTCCACACCCACAACCTTCGCGGCGCGGCGTGCGCAGAAGTTGGCGATAGTACCCGTGCCTGTGTAGAGGTCGTAGAGCACATCTGTGGGCTTAAGGTCGGCGAAGTCGCGTGTAACCTTGTAGAGTTCGTGTGCCTGCTCCGAGTTTGTCTGGTAGAATGACTTGGGGCCCACCTTGAACTTAAGGCCCTCCATCTCCTCGATGATGTGATCCTTACCGGCAAAGCATATGGGCTCGCGGTCGCCGAGTGAGTCGTTCCACTTCTCGTTGACCATGTATATGAGCGATGTAATCTCGGGGAACTCAACCTGGAGGTGCGACATAAGGTCGTTGATGCGCTCGGTGTCGTTCTCGTTGAATACCACGATCACCATAATCTCGCCCGTAGATGCTGTGCGGATGACCATAGTACGCATTAGACCCTCGTGGAGGCGTGCGTTATGGAACGAGTATCCATGCTCGATGCAGAAGGCCTTGGTAGAAAGGCGTATGCGATTCGAAATGTCGACCTGGAGGTGGCAACGGTTGATGTCGAGAACCTTGTCGAAGCAGCCGGGGATGTGGAAGCCCACGGCGGGAGTTGAGGCGATGTCGCCAGCCTCGGCAATCTCCTCGTATGTCAACCAGCGCTTATCGGCGAAGGTGAACTCCAACTTATTGCGGTACTCGCGTGTACGCTCCGAGCCGAGACATGGGCGTACCTCGGGAATATCGAGGTGGCCGATGCGCACGAGCTGATCTTCGACCTGCGTAGTCTTCTGCTTAAGCTGCTCCTCGTAGGGTAGGCTCTGCCACTTACAGCCGCCACACACGCCAAAGTGCTCGCAGAAGGGCTCAACGCGCATGGGTGACTTCTCGACAAAGCGCACGATGGTGCCCTCCATATAGCGGCGGTGGTGCTTGCGTATCTGCACATCCACCACGTCGCCAGGCACAGCCATAGCAACAAATACAACCTGGTTGTCGACCTTGCCCATAGCCTTGCCCTCAGCGGCAAGGGTTGTGATATGTAGACCCTCAATTAGGGGGTAATCCTTTCTTCTCTTTCCCATAATATCAGGGATGTTTATAAATTAGTGATTATAGCGGTAACTAAAAGGCCTTTGTTCTATTCTCCTCGGCATCCTTCTCCAATGCCTCGTCGCCCTCCCACTCGAAGAACTCGAAATTGTCACAGTTCTTAAGGCCGAAGCGGGTGTAGGTGATGGGGAGACCCATCGCCACGAACTTTGTCTCGTAGGCGGTCTTTACCGAGAGCACTTCGTCAGCATATCCAGAACCGTAGATATCGTCGTTCTGCACCTCTACGTTGAGCCCTAAGCGCTCGATGACGGCTGCGGTGTAGGCGTACAAATGCTTAGAGTCGGTCTTGAGGTTGATAACGCCATCCTCGGCGAGCATCTTCTTGTAGTCGGCAAGGAAGAGTGGCGATGTGAGGCGCTTCTTTGCGCGACGGCTCTTGAGCTGTGGGTCTGGGAAGGTGATCCATATCTCCGCGATCTCGCCGGGGGCGAAGAACGAGAGGATGAACTCGATGCGTGTACGCACAAAGCCCACGTTATTCATGCCGCGCTCGGTTGCGGTCTTAGCACCGCGCCACATGCGGGCACCCTTGATGTCGATGCCGATATAGTTTTTGTCGGGGTTACGCTCAGCCAAGGCTACGGTGTATTCGCCACGGCCACAGCCCAACTCCAAGATGATGGGGTTGTTGTTGTGGAAGAAATCCTCGTGCCAGCGACCCTTTAGGGGGTGGTCCTTGTGGAAGATGTCGTCAAACTCGGGTTGCACCATGCACTTGAAGGTGAGGTTTTCAGCAAACTTTCTTAATTTATCTTTTCCCATGGGTAGGTATGTTTTTGCGTTTCGACTACTCTCGCTCCGTCTCACCAATCATGAGGCCTACGGAGCTAATACCCTCAACGAGGGTGTCGGGTGTGATGCGGAAGGTGTACTCGCCACAGCGACCCAATACGACATCCTTGCGGTAGAGGAATGTCTGCTCCTCGGGGCGCACTTCCTTGATGCGGGGTATGCGTAGCGTGAATGGCTCCTCTGTCACCAACGAGTCGGGCGATATCGCCAAGATGCGTAGGCTCACCGAGTCGGCAACATAGTCCGAGCCGTAGCGCACGACAATCGAGATGTCGCGCTTCGATAGCGAGTCCTGGTTATCGTATGTAAACTCCTCGGCATTGCTCCACACTGCCTCATCCATGTCGTGCATCTCGATGCTGTGCTGTGGCTCGTTGCATGCGACACAGAGGGCGCTTAGGGCTACTATTGCCAGGTATATTAGACGCTGCATCTGCTACTCGTTGTTTTTATTGTTGTTCTCGTTGCCACCGCGCTCACGGCGCTCTCCGCCATTGCGGCGACCACGGCCGTGGTTACGACGGCGCTCGTTACGCTCACTGCGCTCGGGGCGCTCACCGCCCTTTGCCTCGCCACTCTGAACCTGTGCCGCCTCGGGCGTGCTCTCCTTGCGCTCGCGTGGCTCACGATTTTCACGTGACTCCTTGTTCTGATGTGGCTCGCGGTTCTCATTGCCCTCGCCATTATTGTTGCGGCGGTCGCGTCTATCGCGGCGGTCACGACGCTCTCTACGCTCACGGCGCTCGCCACCCTGCTGGGTCTCCTCGTTAGCCTTAGGCTCTTTGCCCTCCTTTGCCTCGGGTGCTGATGCCTCTGTGGGTGCTGTTGCCTCTACGGGTGCGCTCTCCTGCGCCTCGCCCTTGCCACCACGGCGCTTATTACGCTTGTTGCGTTTGTTCTTGTTGTCGAAGCGTGTGATGCTATCCTCCTGGCTGCGGTATGTAGGCTCCTCAACTACGGCCTCGCCACCATTGCCAACGAGTGTCTCGGCCTTCTCACCTGCGCGGTTGAGGGCGATAATCTCTCTCACGCGGCTGATGGGTAGGGTAGTGAGGTTTGCCATGGTGCCCTTGCTTGTAGAGAAACTCATGGTGCCTGCCAAGGGGTCTATCTTAACCAAGAACCACTCGCCATCGAGGGTCTGCAATGGCTCACGCAAGCGTGGAATGGTGCGGCGTGCATCGGCATATACGTCGTACTCGTACATGAGACAGCACTTGAGCTTTGAGCACTGACCCGCCAGCTTCTGGGGGTTGAGCGATATCTCCTGCATGCGTGCGGCATTTGTCGTTACGCTCGAGAAGCTCGATATCCACGATGCGCAGCATAGCTCGCGACCGCATGCGCCGATGCCACCGATGCGTCCCGCCTCCTGACGTGCACCGATCTGCTTCATCTCGATGCGTATATGGAAGCGCTCGGCAAATACCTTGATAAGCTCGCGGAAGTCGACGCGCTCGTCGGCGATGTAGTAGAAGATAGCCTTGAGCTTATCGCCCTGATACTCCACGTCGCCAATCTTCATGTTGAGGCCCATGTCGGCAGCAATCTGGCGCGAGGCTATCATCGTCTCGTGCTCCAATGCTATAGCCTCCTGCCAGCGCTCGATGTCGTAGGGGCGTGCCTTGCGGTAAATCTTCTTGAACTCGCCATTGTGGGGGTTGAAGCCCACGCGGCGCATCTGCTTTGCTACCATGTCGCCCGTAAGCGAGATGATGCCGATGTCGTGGCCGGGTTGTGCCTCCACGGCGACGATGTCACCGCGCTTAAGCTCCAGGTTGTTTACATTCTGGTAGTATGAGCGGCGTGTGTTCTTGAAGCGCACTTCGAAGATGTCGGTGGGGATGTTGTTGGGATACTCCTCGAGCCAGTCGGTCTCGTGGAGCTTGTAACAACCCTCTGATGCGTGCGCCTCGATCTCGTCGCCACAGTCGCAGAATGTACAACCACGACCAATATCTGGAATATGTCTCTTGTTACAACTCATTTTCGTCGGTTATAATATATATACAAATCGGGGTAAAGATAAGAAAAATTAAGCAAACATAAAAGCGCTAAGCCAAAAGTTTACCAAAGAGAGATAAATTCTGCTAAAAACGTAGAGAAATGGCGATTGTGATAAGGCGCGGATAGGCGTAGCTTAGGCGGTTGGCAAAGGGTGCTACGTCGGTGCGATTGCCCACCCTGCGTAGCGATATGCGATTCTCCTCATAGCCACTATATACTACATTGCTACCCAGTATGTTGCGTGCTGAAAGTTGTATGCCGAGAGAGCTCTTTGCGCTGAGCTTAAAATACTTAGATAGGGCGAGGTCTATAGTAGCAGAGCCAGGTAGGCGCTGCTGCATATCGAGTGTTGAGGCCTCCTCATCCGAGGCGCAGTAGGAGAGTATGCGCTCCGTGCGACGGATATATGAGGGTGAGATATAGCCCAGTGCCCAATACTGCACCGAGGCTCGCGCCATCCACCCCTTGTGCCTAAAACATATGTCGCCATATAGGGCTATCTCGGGCGCTCCCACGTGGTGACCACGCATCTTCGAAACGGATTTGGTAATCAGGGCGTTATCGTCGTCTGCGTAGGTTGTTATCGTGGGGTTGCGATGGTAGCGGTACTGTGCGCAGTTGATGGCAAATGTCGAACTAAATAGGCGCGACCATGAGGCCTCTATAGTCGCCTCTATGCCGTAGTGTATGCGGCCTATGCCACGAACCACGGCATTGGAGTACTCACCCGCGAGGTCGTCGTAGTAGCGCACAACGTCTGTCTCGCCTGTTGTGGAGTTTAGGTAGAGTGCGGCGTTAAGGCGGAGACGTTTTGCGGTGTAGGAGTATGCTACCTCCGCAGAGATTGTCGTGGCGAGTTGTGGCTTTGCTATGATGCGGTTGTTGTACTCGGGTTGTAGGTACAAGGCGTCGGC
The DNA here is from genome assembly GCA_017558115.1 of Alistipes sp. Taxonomy (GTDB): domain Bacteria; phylum Bacteroidota; class Bacteroidia; order Bacteroidales; family Rikenellaceae; genus Alistipes. The sequence goes on along the minus strand of JAFYWG010000012.1, from coordinate 24,160 downwards.
TTCAGGACTTGTTGCGCTTACCATGAATGCAGCGCTTATGTCATGATTCTCAATATTATAGCGGCACGATACGTTGAGCATGGCTGGGGTGAGAGTGATGCTCTTAGAGTGGCCTAATGAGGCTCGTCCTGCGAATAGTTCCTTCTCGAAATAGCCACGTCGCCAGATAAGTTCGGGTGTCATCGCGGCACCTACCGCAAAGTCTAAATCGGCAATGTCCCACTCTGCCATGGCGTAGAGTTTTAGACCAATTCGCCCAAGGCGATAGTCGTAGCCGTAGCGGTCTCCCTCCTCGACAATGTCGTTGGGGTTTTGGAGGTCGTTATCCGTTAGGTGCGAGTAGGTTGCATCGTCCGCCAAGTAGTAGTCTATATCGCGGATATGCGTAGCGCCCATAAGGTCATCCATAAGCCTAAACCTGCGCTCGCTATCCCCCTGAATCTCTGCTCCATAGTTAAGCGTTACGATGCCTACTCGGCTCTTAAATCCTGCGTTTAGGGCTATGTGTGCAAGGTTTGTGCGGCGTAGGGTTACGGCATAGCGTGCCGCACCATCGTGCTGCAAGGTGTTGGTGTGATAGAGTCTATCCCAGTCGATTTGTGTGTAGCGTAGGTCGTTTGTTGTCCACGCCTTAGCTACCTCCGCCTGCTCGTTGTCGGAGTAGTAGGAGGGCATATATTTGTAGTTGTCGGGTGCGGGCGTAGGTGCGTCGAACCATGTGAGGGATGATGTGCCGAGGCGCTCGAAGTAGCCATTCACGCCGAGCGACAAGTCAGTTGCGACAGATATTCTATGTTGCCACAAAGCCGTGATTTCGGGGCGTAGCGAGGTAGCCACTCGTGAGTTGCGCACCCTGCCATTCTGCATGCCCCACGCGGGGTTATATAGGATGTCATTTGTGAGTGTATAAGCCTCATCCGTAGATGATTGTCTAAGTCCACGCTCCGACCACGGCATAGATACGATGAGGTCTAATCTGTCGTTGCGACCCCTGTATGATGCGCCAACAGCGAGGTCCACGGCATTGGTAAACACACCCTCTACATATATATCGCGCCCCGTGCGCACGCGTGCGTAGTCTATGATTGTCCACCCCTCTTTTAGTGGCACGCCATATTTGTTGATGGAGTATACGCCGCGGTGGCTCAAGCCAAGGAGGTAGTCCTTGCCTGAGAAGTCGGCACGCACCATCTCTCCTTCGTAGTGCTGTGCCTCAGTTAGGATGGTTGTGGTACGCCCCGTTGATGGCGATAGTTGCGCATTGACGATGCCGTTCTGCTCGTTTGCGCCATATCCCAGACCTTTTAGCGTGCGAAGTGTGGTGTAGTCGATTGTGGTGTACCCAAAGAGGTTGCTGCTCTTAGATAGGCGCTCACCGCGATAGGTGCTTGATGCGTACGTAAGGGCATAGTGCGAGTTTGGGGCGTAGCGTCTATGTTCGCTTTCAACAACCAGCGTGTCGTTCATACCCGCCCATAGCGTTATATCCTCGTCCTCCTCTTTGTAGAATTTGAAATCGCGATAGTCCAACTCCTCAGTCTCCTGCGCAGAGCATCGCTGCCAGGGTAGGAGCGAGGCAGTAAGCATGAGGGTTAGGTATATCACAAATCTCTTCATCTATACTACAAAGTTATAATATTTTTTATAACTTCGCATCTAACAAAATCGTATAAAAGATGAAACGTATTGTAAACCCATGGGTAGATGTCGAGAGCTACGGCTGCTTCGGCTGTGCACCCCACAATGAGAGCGGCCTAAGATTGGAGTTCTTCGAGGATGGCGACGATGTAGTTGCTTTGTGGACTCCACGCATTGAGTTTCAGGGTTGGAGCAACACCCTGCATGGAGGCATTCAGGCGACACTTGCCGACGAAATAGCGAGCTGGGTGATATTCCGCAAGCTGCAGACGGGAGGTGTGACCTCGAAGATGGAGGTCAAGTATCTGCGTCCCGTGCTAATCAGTGAGGGAGACATAACACTGCGTGCCCGCATCGTAGAGAAGCGCCGCAACCTTGTGCGCGTAGCCGTGGAGATAACAAATTGCCGCGGTGAGCGTACCACAGAGGTGGAGTGTCTCTATTTTACCTTTAGCGAGGAGCGTGCCCGCGAGGAGTTCAACTTCCGTCACTTCCACACAGAGGACGAGTTGTAGGAGGTTTTACCCACTACGAGTAAAAAGAGAGTAGGCTATCCAATCGGATAGCCTACTCTCTTTCTATGTTGGTTACGGATTACTCCGTCTGCATTGCTGCATAAGAGATACTCAAAGCCTCAGCCTTACGGAGCTCCTGCTTAACAGCAGTAAGCTTACCTACTGTAGCCTCCTTATCAACACGCAAGTTAACCACGATATCCTTAGGACTTACACCCTTAGTTGCAGTTGTTGCGCTGATGAAGTTACGAATATCCTCAACCTCCTGGGTCTTATCATTAAGCTGAATCTTCAAAGCATCCTCACCCGCCTTAGCGTTCATGGGCTTACCCATCCAGATGTTTACAAGATCCTTCTTGTCGAGCTCAGTGATCTCGTTAGCCTGGGGCATCTGAACCTTTACCAACGGATCAACCTCACGCATTGTAGTTGCTGCCATGAAGAAGAAGAGCAACATGAACACGATATCGGGAAGTGAAGAGGTCGACATAGCGGGCACTTCACGCTTGCCCTTTTTTGCCATTACTGCCATAATTACTTCTTTGTTTGATCGTTAGGTTCTGCCTCAGATATCTTCATAGGAACAGCCTTGCGGATGTTACCAGCCTGGATGTCGTCGAGCTCGTTGTAGCCTACACCATATACCATGCGAGAGATGTCGTCGCGGTAGAGGTTGAAGGCGTGAGTAAGCTCATCCTGCACCTGAAGATAGATCTTATACTTTGACTCGTTATCTGCCTTAAGAGAAACAAGACCTTCGCTGATGTTATATGTCTCGCCCTCAATCTCAGTAGCCTTCTTGTTAGACTTGTCTGAGTCTACGAGGAAGTGGTACACCTCACGTGAGAGACGTGAGTGACCAGCCGAACGCTTAAGGTCGTTTGCACGATACTCCTCAGTACCAACCATGATACTACCGTTTCGTGATACGTTTACCTTAAGTACGTTACGCTCGTTAACATCAACATCGTTCTGCTGCTCTGTAGGGTCAATCCAGGGCGGAAGCGTACGCTTCATACCTGTGTCGACATCCATCGTAGTGGTGACCAAGAAGAATATCAACAGCAAGAATGAAATATCCGCCATTGAGCTAGAGTTAATCTCTCCAGCCTTTTTCTTAGCTTTAGCCATACACTACTTTTTAAAGAATCCGATAATTACAGCGAAAACTGCTGACAAAATTGCAGCGCCACCTACAATGTACGCAATGATAATGCTGAAGTCAGCGATACGGTAGTCTGAAGCACCGAATACCTCGCGTGTTGCGGGATCAGTACCAAGACCGAGGTCGTAACCTGCGGCATCCTTCAATACAGCACCCTCGTGCCAGCCGTGGCTGTCAACGAAGAACATTGCTACGAAGTAGATTGCTACAACGATAACAACACCTGCCACCAACTTGATGAGAGCCTTCTTCCAGTTCTGTGCGAAGCCAATGAAGAGGTCTGCACATGCGCTGATGATAGCGATGATGAGGATGATTGCAAGAAGTGCGTAGCACCAGTAGATAGTGTAGCTAACTGATGTTGCCAAAGCTGCAGCGTTCTGGCCATCTGCCTTTGCAGTCTCGTTTGCCTCGATAGATGCAGCGATGTTCTCCTTCATGATGTCAACGTTAGCCTTGTAGATCTGGAGAGTGTCGTTAGTAGCCTTGTAGTCTGCGATAACAGCCTCAGCTGCCTCACGCTCCTTCTTCTGTTTTGCATTGAGGTTCTTGTCGCCAAGCTCGTTGATAGTAGCCTCAGCTGTCAAATAAGCCTCCTTCTTCTGATCCAACTTTGCCTCGTATGCTGGGATGTGTACTGTCTCAGTCTCCTTGAGCTTAGCCTCCTCAGCCTCGATCTCCTCAAGGGTAAGCATGTCGTCACCAATCATCATAGAGATCTCGTTGCCGAACTGCTCAATACCCTCATCTGTTGTTGCTACATTCTGTACAAGAGGAGTGGCGTCGGTGATCTTCTTGCCCTCGGGGGCATTCATACCAGCCAATACAGCCCATCCAATTGCTGCTACAGAGAGCACAGCAAGAAGAATACTGACTATAATTCTAAATACTTTCATAATAAATTTCTTCTTAAAAAGGTTGGTCTAAATTATCGCTTGTTGTATGCCTGGAGCATGTCAATCAACTGGATTGAGCTATCCTCCATCTTAACAACCTGTGCCTCGATCTGAGCAAGGATGTAGTTGAAGAAGACCTGAAGAACAACTGCTGCGATAAGACCGAGCATTGTAGTCAAAAGAGCCACCTTGATACCACCTGCAACGACTGCGGGAGAGATAGTAGCCTGAGCCTGGATATCATCGAAAGCCTGGATCATACCAACAACGGTACCCATGAAACCGAGTGATGGAGCAAGTGCGATACACAATGAAATCCAAGAGAGACCGCTCTCCATGTTACCCTGCTGAACTGAACCGTAAGATACAACAGCCTTCTCTACAGACTCGAGGCCCTGATCGTAGCGCATAAGACCCTGGTAGAAGATTGAAGCAACGGGACCACGTGTGTTACGGCAGTATGTCTTTGCAGCCTCAACACCCTCAGTGTTAAGAATCTCCTCAACGCGAGCGATGAACTTCTTAGTGTTGACCTTAGACAATGCGAGGTAGAGGATACGCTCTACTGCGATAGCCATACCGAGGATCAAGCAGATCAAAGGCAAAAGCATCCAGCCCCAGCCACCCTCGAGGAACTTCTTCAAGAGTGAGAAGTGCATAGGCTCACCCTGCAACTCAGCCTCCTCAGCGTCTGCAGCCTCGTCAACCTCAGCGTCTACAACCTGCTCAACGTTAGCCTGCTGTGCAGCCTCCTCGTTAGCCTCCTGTGCGAAAGCAGCGCCGAATGAGAGAGTGGCAGCTGCCAAAACCAAAAATAATTTTTTCATAGTGTTTTGATAGTTAAAATTTGTAATTTTTAGTAGTTGTTTTCTCTATGTTTTTGCTAGTTAACAGTTTTTCGTTTTCAAGCCTCAGTGCCGCTTAGTGTGCCATTTTTCGAGGTTTTTGCCCCTATTATACCGCGGAACTATATATCAATCAAACCATTACGCCCATAAAGCGGGTGCAACCTCTCCGTTATCTCCCACTTTTTAGACATTTATCAGTGCGAAATATACGGATAATTTTCCGAAGTTGCAACGCCTTTACAAAGTAAATTCACCACGCAGTGGGCGACGCATCAAATTGAGTGCTTCCGAAAGTGGCAAATTTTTGCCTAAAACGTACATTAGTTTTGTCACTGCAGCCTCTATTGTCATGTCGTGACCCGACACTACGCCAGCCTCCTGAAGTGCTAATCCAGTCTCGTACAAGTGCATCTGCACAGCGCCATCTTTACACTGCGAAACGTTCACCACGATGACACCCTTCTCGATAGCCTCCTTCACAATGTCGACAAACCAATCCGATGTGGGGGCATTGCCCGCGCCATATGTCTCGAGCACGGCACCACGCACGCCGCTGTCGATAAGCATCGCGCGAAGTGTTGCGGGACGTATGCCAGGGAAGAGCTTCACCACGATAACGTCGTTGCACAACGACTCGCTGATGCGGAACTCATCCGAGAAGTCGGGAGCATAGGGTGCTATGCACTGCGTGTTGTACTGAATGCTCACACCTACATCTGCGAGGGCCTGATAGTTGAACGACGCAAAGGCGTTAAGTGCCTCGGCGCTATGCTTCGTGGTGCGGTTTCCGCGCATCAGCTTGTTCTGGAAGTAGAGTGCTACTTCGGGTACGATGGGGTTACCATCCTCGTTGCGAGCCCCCGCAATCTCAATCGCTGTGATGAGGTTCTCGCGGCCGTCGGTGCGTAGGATGCCGATAGGAATCTGGCTACCTGTGAAGATTACGGGCTTGGCGAGGTTCTCGAGCATGAAACTGAGTGCCGCTGCCGAGTAAGACATTGTGTCAGTGCCATGTAGCACTACAAAGCCATCATATTTCGAGTAGTTGTCGCGGATGAGTCGAGCCATGTCTACCCAGTTCTCTACCGACACATTTGATGAGTCGATAGGAGGTTTTATGGTCAAAACCTCGAGGTCAACCTTGAGGCGTTTTAGCGAGGGGAACTCCTCGTAAATTCCGCTAAAATCGAATGGAACGAGTGCGCCAGTCGCCTCGTCTGTCTTCATACCGATTGTGCCACCGGTATATATTATCAATATCGAAGATCTCTTCATAACTGAAGGTCGTGGGCTTTTATGCACCACATATCTTTACAAAGGTAGGCAAAATTTGTCATACTCAAGCGACTTTTGCCATTTTTTTTCGTTTTTAGGCCAAAATAAATTTTAGCTCGCAGTTTCATAAACAAGAAATGAGGCCACCCAATGGGCAGCCTCATCTGCAAAATTGTATTCGAGAGTGTCGTTACATGTTCAGCCAGTATTCTACAAACTCGTCGTATGTAGTATATCCATTGAGGTAGTCATCCATGCCATCCTCGTAGAATCTGCAGTCGAGAATCTCGTCGTCGTAGCCAGCGTCGAAGAGGAATCCTACGTTGCCACGCAAGATAACTCGGCTCTTTGCAATGTCGATGTATACAACGCGTGCCTTATACTCAGTGTTGTTAATAATAGTGGTAAGTGTGTTGCTGTCAGCGTCATAGCTCCACTCGCCCTCTCTGTACCAGCCGTAGTGGTTAGCCTCGGTTGTCTCCTCGTATTTCTCGTTGAACGGGTGTATCTTAATCTTTGTGAGGTATGAGCCATCTGCGTTTCCTAACATATCGCTACATGCCGATACCCTATCTACAACATCGTGCCACTCAACGATGGTGTATACCCAGTAATCCAAGTCGTCGCGTGTGGCATATCTCGCTTTACACTCCAGGCGTCTCTTTGTGAGGATGCTAATCATTCTGCTGTCCTCAACCTCCTCGGGATTGGCTGTGCTCACCAGATTGAAGCACTCGCGTGCGCTTGTGCTATCGTTGGGCAGCAGCTTACCCTCGAAGTACATATTCTCCTCATACCACTTCTCCTTGAGTGGGCCAAGGTCCTCGGATGTTATCTCGTAGCCGTCGAGATAGTTCTCCTTGCCATCAGAAAACTTGAAGCCATAGAGCTCCATAGGTGTGTTGCGTTTGTATTGATGCTCATTGGGGTTGTAGAGCCACATAGGGTAGACGAAGCCCTCGAGTACAGCAAACTCGCCATCGAAGTAGAGCACCTTAGCGGCGTAGCTCTTATCCTCGCTGGTGTAGAGGGTGTCTGTCTCGGCGTCATACTCCCATTGACCTATATGGTGGTAGCCCAAGTAGCCCGACTCATTGAGCCATGCCTCTCCTGTTAGAGCAAATGTTTCGCGCACGACGAACTCGCCGTTTTCGTACATCGATAGGTCGTAGTACATCATGCCACCAACCCACTCTCCAGCATATGACCAGTAATCCGATGGCACCTCATCAGGGTCGTGGATATACATAAATCTATCGGTGCATTCGAATATCTTCTCTGTGAGCAACGTTTCGAAGGCATTGTCATCGATGTCGCCCTTCTGCTTGCCGATAAGTTCGAGCAGATGAACCATATCCTCTCTACCGCCAAACTCTGGATCGGGTAGGAGCGCGCCCTTATAGGTGGTGTAACTGTTGTAATTGTTTCCCTTGCCGGGCTCCACGCCAGGAACATGTGCTATGCCCTCAAGCTCTCCATGTGGGCCAAAGCATGATACAGCACCAAGCGCAATCGCGAAAGTAAAAAGCAACTTTTTCATAGCTGTAGGTTTTTAGTTGTTAGACTTTTCGGTTGTTTCTCAATGCAAAATTAGTGACAACCATGGTCATAACCAAATTTTTTGAGCCAGATTTTTTCCGCGATGCCGCAGTTAATCAGTTGATTATTAATGTGTTATATGTGTTGAAAAATCAGGTTTTTCATAGTGTTGATAATCAACGAGTTACAACGATTATCGAATTATTGCTATTCTAACGTGTTGATTATCAGTTGCAAGAGTAGAAATTCCCGGCTTTTAGGGTCGGGAATAGTGCGTTATATCAGCCCGAAGAGCTGCTTTGCCGTAGCGGTGGTAAGTCTGTCGACATGGTCGAACGTGGTGTTGTGCAACTCGGCAACCTTGCGGCATACATGCTCGACATATGCCGACTCGTTACGCTTACCTCGGTGGGGTACGGGGGTGAGGTAGGGGCAGTCGGTCTCCAGCAGTAGCAACTCCACAGGGAGCTGTGCTACCTCCTTGTCGAGGCCAGCATTTTTGAATGTCACTACGCCACCCACGCCGAAGTATATTTCGCCCATCTTGGCAAACCTCAGCGCGCGCTCGGCCGAGTCGGCGTAAGCGTGGAGCACGCCTCTAAGTCCGCGACCACGATATGTGGCAAGGGCATCCTCCATCTCGTCATATGCCGAGCGGGTGTGGATGACAACGGGCTTATTATATTGTAGTGCAAGTTCAATCTGCGCGTGAAGCACCTCGCGCTGCTGAGTGTAGAAGCTCTGACTCCAGTATAGGTCGAGACCAATCTCGCCCACGCCGCATAGTGCCATGGGTGGCTCGCGCAGTAGGCGCTCTACGGCGTCAAGCTCCTCGCGCCAGTGAGGGTTGTCATTCACGGATGTGGGGTGCAGACCCGCCATGGCGTGGCAGTAGTCGGGGTTGGCCGCTGCGAGTTCAAGCATGCGGGGGCGGCTCTCGGAGTCGATGTCGGGGAGGATAAGCAGCTCTACGCCCGCCTCCTTGGCGCGCGTAAGGGCCTCGCTACGGTCGTAGTCAAACTCCTCGGCATAGATATGTGAGTGGGTATCTATCATAGTTCAATAGGTTGATCGTTAATGTTATATGCGCTCGTAGCGCTTGCCTGGCAGACAGCGCACTACGCCCTTAAGCTCTAAGTCCATAAGCGCCATCGCCAACTCACCCATTGTAAGTCCTGTAGCGGAGCTTAGTCCTGCCCAGTCGAGGGTAGCAGCGTTGTCGAAGGCCTTATATATAAGTTGTTCGGTGGGGGTTAGGTTGTCGAGGGGCGATGTCTCACAACTCTCCTCGGTCGGTTGCTCGGTGCTCCAACCCAACTCCTCGATTATGTCGTTTGCCGTAAGCACCATGCGTGCCTTGCCGCAGCGTATAAGGTTGTTCGAGCCAAAGGATTGGGTGTCGGTGATGCGACCAGGTAGCGCCATTACGGTGCGACCATAGCTGTCGGCAATGTCGGCTGTGGCGAGTGATCCACCCGATGCGGGTGACTCTACGACGATAGTACCCATGCTGAGTGCCGCGATGATGCGGTTGCGGGCGATGAAGAGCTGTCCGTTCTGTTTCGACTGGCTGTGTAGCTCCGAGACTATGGCGCCACCCTGACGTAGTATCTCTTCGGCAAGGTTGCGGTTGGGTGCGGGGCTAACGTTGGGGAGGGTGTCGGCAACTACGGCCACGGTGGTGACATCATGCGCAAGTGCAGAGCGGTGGCAGGCGCTGTCGATGCCATATGCCAAGCCACTCACGACACATAGGTCTGGTATCTGTGTTGCCAATCCCGCGATTATCTTATCTGCTGCGTGTATGCCCGAGGGTGTTGCCTCACGCGTGCCCACCATAGATAGCGTACGCATGCGTAGCGCGCTGATGTTGCCCTTTACAAATAGCACATGTGGACGGTCTGATGCCTCACGAAGAGCCTCGGGGTACTCCTCGTCGGTGGCAGCTATGGCGCATATCTGGTGCTTGCGGCAGTACTCCACCTCGCGCTGTGCCTCGGCCATGCCCTCACCCGCCGCGATGCGCTCGGCGACATCCTTGCGTAGCTTAGCCTCGTTGATTAAGGCACTCATGGGCGCACGGAATATCGCCTCGGCAGAGCCGAAGTGGTCGATAAGGTGTACTATGCCACGGCTTCCGAGTCCGCGAATAAAGAGTAGAGCTAAATCTTCGATTACCATAGCCGCATAATTTTTTGTAAAGATAGCGAAAATTATCGTATGGCGGCTATGTGTCGTGCAAAATTACTTACCCAAGGGTGTGATATGCTTGCTCACGGCGAGTGTGGCGACAGATATGCGGCAGTCGGGTACGGTGCTAATTATCTCCTTGAGGAATGTGGTGAGCGTAGCACCCGAGGTGAGCACGTCGTCTACAACGAGGATATGCTTACCGCGAAGTCTCTCGGGGCGCACTATGCGGAATAGTTCGTCGACATTCTCCCAGCGGTCGCGTGCTCCACGTCTCGCCTGCGAGGGGTTGTTGCGTATGCGGCGTGCTGCGCGCGTGTCGATGGTTGTGCCCATCGCCTTTGCCATGCCCTCGGCGAGGTATGTCGACTGGTTGTAGCCGCGCTTGAGGAGCTTGAAGGGGTGCAACGGCACGGGGATGACAACGTCGATGTCGTCGTAAAGCCCCGAGGCCTTAAGTTCGGCACCATACCAACGCCCCATGTTGTAGGCTATCTGCCACTCACCGCTATACTTGAAGCGGTGTATCATGGTGCGCCATAGGCTGTCGCCAGCATAGAATATAAATGATGAGCCCTGCACGATGGGAATAAGTCCTGCGAACTTCTCCTTTACGGGGTTTTCTTCTTTGAGCCAGTAGTTGGTCAGGGGGATGTTGTATCTGCACTTTATGCAGATGCCGTGCATGGCGTCGTCGACATGCTCGCTACACACCATGCACTCCTGGGCAAAGAGTAGTGAGCGTATGGCTCGGTATGCGCTATAGAGCATCGACATCGATAGATATCTTTACAGTTTTGTACTTTGCGTCGCCCTCAACTGCGGCTATAGCCTCGCGTAGGAGTGTGCGCGCACGCTTCATCGATGCTCCCGCCTCGATTTTAAGCAGTATCTCGGCGCGGTGCTCACCGCGTAGCATCTCTAATGCTGCCGATACGGGGCCCATAACTCTGACGCCGAACTTCTTGCGCATAGCACCAGCAAGGGCGTGTGCCGCATGGTGCAGTAGGTTATAATCCTCGTGACGCATGAGTAGGCGTATGAGGTGCGAGTATGGCGGGTAGCCAAATGCCTGACGTTCGGCAAGTTCGCTGTTGGCCATGGCGTGGTAGTCACCCGTGGCCACGAAGCGTATCACGGGGTGCTTGGGCTGCGATGTCTGTATCACAACGCGGCCGCGGTCGTTGCGCCTGCCGGCACGTCCCGCCACCTGCATCATGAGTTGGAAGGCGCGTTCCGAGGCTCTAAAGTCGGGCATGGTGAGTAGGTTGTCTGCATTGAGTATGCCTACAGTTGTAACGCCACCAAAATCAAAACCCTTGGTGAGAATCTGTGTGCCTACAAGGATGTCCGCCTCGCCACTATCGAAACGTGTAACGATGCGCTTGAAGGCTCGCTCCGAGGTCGAGGTGTCGCCATCGAGGCGCTCGATGCGTGCCTCGGGGATTAGACGTGCTATCTCCTCTGCCACCTTCTCTGTGCCGAAGCCCATGAGTGCCATATCCTGCACCTCGCAGTTGGGGCACATCTTGGGTGTGGGCATGTTGTAGCCGCAGTAGTGGCACTCCATGCGGTCGCTCGCCTTGTGGCGTGTGAGTGTCACGTTGCAGTGGGGGCAGCGTGGTGAGTAGCCGCAGGTGCGACACTGTATATAGGGTGCGTAGCCGCGGCGATTTTGAAAGAGTATTGCCTGCTCGCCCGCACTCAGTGAACGGTTTATATTCTGCAACAACTCAAGGTTGAAATGTGTCTTGCGCTCGTTGCGCTTCACGGCACGTATGGTGTCCGAGACTATGATTTCGGGCAGGATGGCCTCGCCCCAGCGCTCCTTAAGTTCCACATAGGCATACTTTCCCGACATGGCATTTGCAAGGCTCTCCAACGAGGGTGTGGCGCTGCCAAGCACCACATTTGCGCCATATATGCGGCTCATCACAACGGCCATATCGCGGGCGTTGTAGCGCGGTGTGGGGTCCACCTGTTTGTAGTTTGCGTCGTGCTCCTCATCCACTACGATAAGACCTGGACGGCGCATAGGGAGGAATATCGCCGAGCGCACACCAACAATTAGCTCGCCACCCGTCGATGAGGCAAGGCGTAGGAATGTCTCGCCACGGCGTAGGGGCGTAAGGCGCGAGTGGTATGTGGTGGTGCGACCCTCGAAGATGCGCTCAAGGCGCTCTACAAGCTGTGAGGTTATGACAATCTCGGGCACGAGGACCAGGACATCGCGGCCCTCGGCGAGGGTGCGGGCGATGAGGTGTATGTATATCTCGGTCTTACCCGAACCTGTTACACCATGCAGAAGTGCTACCTTACCCGCCGCATGACCACAATCTATGGCCTCGAGGGCGTGTTGCTGTGCCGCAGAGAGTGTGGGAAGTAGGAAGTCGTTTTTGTCGTGCGTAGCCTCGATGGGGGCTTCGCGTAGTTCTATAAGAGCTCTTCGCTTGAGCTCTGCAATGTGCTGTGTCTCCACATCGACAAGGCGGCGGGGCACGAATCTATCCATGCCACCGCGCTCCGCGGCGAGGGCAGCGATGCGCTCCATGGTCGCGGTGCGGCGTGGTGCCTTGCGCGAGTGCTTATTGACATACGCTTCGAGGCTCTCCTCGGTGCGTAGCTCTTCCGTAAGGGCAATGAATGTCTCGGTGGGGGGCTCTATGCTACGCTCGTCGAGTTCTGTGAGTGTTGTAGCCGAGGGCTTAGCAAGGGCAGGAAGTGCCACACGCATAACCTCGCCTATGGTGCACATGTAGTACTCTGCAATCCACTCCCAGAGGCGCTGTGCCTCAGCTGTGACGAGGGGTGTGGAGTATAGACGCTTAAGGATGGGCTTGATGCGTGGGTACTCGGGACGCTCGGTGGTCAAGCTCCACACGATGCCCGTACAATAACGACTGCTGCCAAATTGCACAACCACAGCATCGCCCACCTCCACAGCCAAACTCTCGTCAAGCGAGAAGCTATACATCGGCTGTGCCAACGGCAGAACTACCTGTGCGTACAACATCGCAGCAGTCGTTTATGAGTATGTAGAGGAAGCCCCTATTAGAGCTTATTCAAGGCGTCGAAGCCCTGACCGTATACGCCCATTACAGAGCCTACGGTGATAAATGCGTTAGGATCCTCCTCGCGCACGAACTTCAAGATTGTCGATGTGTCGCGCTTACGGCAAACAACCATAACGGCCTTAGATGGAGTCTTAGAGTATGAACCCATAGCATCGATAAGTGTAGCACCACGATTAGCCTTGGTCATAATCATATTTGCCATGCTCTCATAGTCCTTACAGAAGATCATAATCTGGTTAGACTGCTGGTTACCAGACTGTACGAAGTCTACAGTGTAACCGATAACGGCAATCATGATGAAACCGTATACCATACGAGCAAAGGCCTCAGGATCAAGAGGCGAGATAGTCATGGGGTTCTCGGGGTCTACGATACCTGCGTCAGTAGCCATGCACACTGTAGTTGTGAGGAATACTGATGAGATAAGGATACCGCAGTCGGTCATAAGCAATACCTTACCGTAGCTTACGGTGCGGAACTTGTTGATGATCATTGCAACGATATCTGTACCACCAGTTGAGCCACCCTGCATGAACGAAACTGCGATACCAACACCGCAAGATGCTGCACCAAGCACAACCATGAGGAGTCGCCATGCGTCAACGCCCTTGAATACGTTAACAACCAATGCGGGGTCGAGCAACTCAACAACGTTGAACATCACAGACATCATCAAGATACAGTAGAGGGTCTTGATACCGAACTTCCAACCTACGATCATAACACCGAGGATAAGGAGAATACAGTTGATGATGAAGATGAGGTTACCGATTGAGAAGAAGCCCTCAGAGAGTGTTGTAGGAAGAATGGCATTGATAAGTGTTGCCAAACCTGCGGCGCCACCACCCATACCACCTGCGGGAAGTACGCACATCTGCCAGCCGAAGGCGTAGCAGAACATACCAAAGGTCATCAAAACATACTCCTTGATGCCTACAAGAATCGAACGAGAAGAGATTTTTACACCCATATCAATTCAGAATTTAGTAAAAATAAGGCTAATAGTTTATAAACTAATATTAATATAATCCATCAAATTGGGCGCAAATGTACAAACTTTCGCCCAAATCGAGCAATTTTTCTAAACTATTTTAAGCATTGGTGTGCAAATAGCCCTAAGAGAGCTCGTTGCACACCATAAAGCTTAGTACCAGATGCTCTTATCTGCACCCATGTGGAACTTAAGAGTGCCACCAGCCACAATCTCCTCGTGGGTGATGTAGTAGCGGTCGAGAGCCACGCCGTTGAGCTCCACGCTCTGCACATAGCGGTTCTCCTCGCTGTAGCCCACGCGCTCAACGCGGAAGATGCCACCCTCTACATCAACCTCCGCTGCGTCAACCATAGGCACACCCAAGACATATTGCTTAGATGCTGGCTCCACGGGGTAGAAGCCGAGAGTTGTCATCACGTACCATGCAGACATCTGACCCACGTCCTCATTGCCCGAAAGGCCATCGGGCTGGTTAGAGTACATCGTAGCCATAACCTCGTAGAGGCGGTCGGCAGCCTTCCATGGCTCGCCCAATATAGTGTAGAAGTAGATGATATGGTGGCTGGGCTCGTTGCCGTGAACATACTGGCCGATAAGACCCGAAATGTCGGGTGTCACATCCTCGCCCTCCATCTTAGAGTCTGTGGTGAAGAGCTCGTCGAGGCGTGCGATAGTAGCCTCGCGGCCACCCATATACTCCTGCAAGAGGTCGAGATCGTGGGGTACGAGCCAGAGGTACTGCCATGCGTTACCCTCGCAGTACTCGTTGGCAATACGCGAAGCGTTGTATGGATTAAAATCTGCGCGCCACTCGCCCGTAGATGACTTGCCGCGGATGAAGCCCGTCTCGGTGTCGTAGTAGTTGGTCCAAGAGTGGCTACGTGTAGCGAGGTACTCGGCCTCCTCCTTACCGAGCTTCTCAGCTACGGTAGCGGCAGCAGCATCGGCAATGGCGAACTCCATGTCGTGTGCGATAGACTCACCCTGGAGGTCGTTAGGCATGTAGCCATACTCCTTGCGGTACTTACCACCGCGCATATCCTTCATTGCAGAGGTGTAGATAGCAGCCCATGCGCGCTCGGCGTCGATGCCCTCAATATCCTTAGCCACAGCATCTGCCACAGCGATGATACCTGGAGAGCCTACCATGCAACCATTGTCCCAGCCCCACAAGTGCCAGATAGGAAGAAAACCCTGCTCCTCGCAGATGTTGATCATGGTGTTGGTAACATCATCCATAAGTTCGGGGTGAGTGATGGTCATCAATGGTAACTTAGCGCGGTAAGTATCCCACAATGAGAATGTTGTATAGGTATCGTGGCCTGGATCGGGGTGTACAACATTGTCAGCACCACGATATGTGCGGTCTACGTCAGAGAACAACGATGGAGCAACGTACATATGATACATCGCTGTGTAGAAGATCTCCTGCTGAACAACAGTTGCACCCTCGATGCGAATCTTCGAGATCTCCTTGTTCCACTTCTCGTATGCAGTCTTGCGTGCTGTGTCGAAGTCGATGTCTGCAACCTCGGCGTTGAAGTTGCGCTCAGCACCCTCGGGGCTTGTTGACGAGAGGGCCACCTTTACGCCAATCTGCTCGCCAGCCGTAGTGTCGAAGTGTATGCGGTAGTAGAAGCCATACTCACCGATAGGCTCGAAGGCTGTGAAGGGCTTCGAGAACTCGATGACGAAGTATACCTTCTGGTTGTTTGACCAGCCCCAGCTATGACGGCGACCAACAACGCGGGTGTCGCTAACAGCCTCAGCGTAGAGCTCCTCGGGACGGTCGAAGCAACCGCCATGCACAAGGTCGAGGATGATAGATGCATCCTCACCCTCGGGGAATGTGTAGCGGTGTAAGCCGCCACGCTCCGTAGCTGTCATCTCGGCAAGGATGTCGTAGCGAGTAAGGGGCACAGAGTAGTAGCCAGGCTCTACGATCTCCTGTGTGCGGTCGGCCTCGCTCCAGAAGCCTGTAGAGTAGTCGCCGAGGCGTCCGCGGCCATACTCCACCTCGCCCATAACGGGCATGAGCGTTACGTCGAACAAGTCGCCACAGCCAGTACCTGATAGGTGGGTGTGTGAGAAGCCGATTACGCTATTCTCTGAGTCGTGGTAGCCAGAGCACCAGTCCCACTCCTGGGTGATGCTTGTGGGGCCCACCTGTGTCATACCGAATGGTACGTTAGCACCAACGAATACGTGTCCATGGCCACCTGAGCCAATCTTAGGGTTTACCTTTGCTGCATAGTCTGTTGCTGCCTCGGGGGTCTCCGATGCACAACCGACAAGTGTTGCAAGCGCCAAAAGCGCGGTGAGTAGTTTTGTTGTCTTCATCTTATTTTGATTTTAATTTTATATTCAATGCTTTAGCCTTTACAAGGTCGGCATGCGATATGCGGTAGCCTGCGCTCTTGGTGCCGAGGCGTATGTCGTTGATATAGTCGCCCTTGCCCTCGGTGGTAATCACTATTGTGCCATGCTCGGTGTCTATCTCTGCGCGCTCGAAGCGTGGCGTGGTGATGGTGTAGTAGGGCTCGCCTGGGCAGTCGGGGTAGATGCCCAACATCGAGAATACAGCCCATGTAGACATTGTGCCTGTGTCGTCGTTGCCGGGCAGGCCATCGGGCGTTGTGGTGTAGTTTGCGTCGAGAAGTTCCTTAACGAGTTGCTGTGTGCGCCACTCCTCGCCCTTCACGCGACTGAAGAGGTAGGGATAGGCGATATCGGGTTCGTTTGTGGGGTCGTAGTGACCATTGTCGAACACCCACTGCAACTTACTCACAAAGCGCTTCGAACCACCCATAGCCCTTATAAGACCCTCGATGTCGTGGGGTACAAAGAAGGTGTAGTTCCATGAGCTACCCTCGTGGAAGCCTATCGTATTCGAGAAGTTTGCACCCGCCGCAGGGTCGAACTCTCCGATATAGTTGCCATCCTCGCCAATGGGGCGCATGGCACCGTCTGCCTTAGAGTAGTAATTGCGCCAGCCAGCGGCTCTACGCTCCATCTCCTGGGCAAATGCCTCGTCGCCCATCTTGCGGGCAAAGGCAGCAAGGGCGTTGTCTGCCACGTAGTACTCCAAGGCGTGTGACACGGAGTTGTCGCCCGACATATCCTGCGCAAAGAGGCCCACGGGGATATAACCATGCTCGATATATGGGTCGATATCGGGGCGGATGGCGTTGTGCTTGCCCTCGGTTGTCGCCGAGCGCTTCATAGCCTCGTAGGCAGCCTCGATGTCGAAGTCGCGCAAGCCCTTGAGGTAGCTATCCACGATTACTGGTATTGCGGGGTCGCCCTCCATAGTAAATGTCTCACGGCCGTAGAGCTCCCAGCGTGGCAACCAGCCCCACTCCTGGCTCATGGCGACCATAGAGCGTATCATATCTGTCTGCACCTCGGGATATGCGAGCGTAAGCAACTGATGCACATTGCGGTAGGTATCCCACAGTGAGAATACTGTATAGCGGTCGTAGCCTGCTGCCACGCCTGTAGCACCCGACTCCATAGCTGGGTACTCGCCATTTACATCGCTAACGAGGTTGGGGTGTAGGAGCGAGTGGTAGAGTGCGGTGTAGAAGATTGTGCGGTCATCCTCTGTGCCACTCTCCACGCGTATGCGACCGAGGGCATCGTTCCACTTCGCTTTAGCCGCCTCGCGCACGCTGTCGAAGTCGTGTGAGCCAACCTCTGCGTCGAGATTCTTGCGCGCATTCTCTATCGAGACATACGATATGCCGACCTTAACCACTACCTCGGTGTTGGGCTCGACATTGCCGAGCTTGAAGATAGCGCCTATGTCGTCGCCCATAATCTCGCGCGCGTAATTCTTATATAGTTTGTACTCGCCACTATCGCCCGACCATGCCGCCTCTATGCCTGTCATCTCGGGCTGCAACTTCCAGTAGTTTATATCCTCAGCTGGGTGTGAGATGCGTACAACAAAGTAGATGGGGAATACGGCCTGATTGGTGTAGCAGAACGTTCCCAAGAGGCGCATGCCCTCGACCTCGGTGTTGCTCACGCGGCGAAGCATCGCTCCCGACTCGTTCGAGAGGGCTGTGCCGAGGTCGACGATGATATTTGCCTCGCCACCCTCGGTGAAGGTGTAGCGCTCGACCGAAGCACGCTCCGTGGCGGTTGCCTCGGCACGAGTGGCAAACTTGTCGAATGTTGTGGCGTAGTAGCCAGGCATTGCCACCTCGTTGCTATATGTCGAGCCGCGTTTGGTGCGGTCGGCCTCTGCCGTGCCCGTTGTGGCCATGGTGATAATAGCGCCCAACTCGGGACAGCCCACGCCGCTCAACGCGCCATGCGCAAAGCCTACGCTGTACTTGTTGCGGATGTCGTAGGGTGTACTCCACCAGCGATTATCCTTGTCAAAGCGGTTGAGCTCCGAGCCCGTTACATTAAATGGCACAGCCGCCATCATGCCGTGGGGCACAACAGCGCCGGGGTGCGTAGCCGAGTAGTCGGCAGTGCCGATAAAGGGGTCTACCCAGCGGGTATAATCCGTCTCTTGCGCCGAGAGTGTGGCACAAGAGAGCAAAAGTGCAAATATGGTTAGTCTGAGTTTCATCTATTTCCTCTTTTTCTATTTTTTATGTGCCAATGTTGTGCAGATTCTCCCGTAAACTTTACCACGAAGCCACCACCAGCTGCCATATTAATTTCAATAGGGTTGTGAGTTGCTAACTCGTGATACTCCTCCCATGTAAGCTTTATATGTTGGTAATCAGCACTATCATCAGCACTATCCATCCAAATCTCCACGCTCTCTATACCATAGTCGGTGAAGTACCAATTTGCCAACACGCTGCGTGGTGTGTTGCCATTCAGTCCTGCGATGTATATAGAGTCATCCTTGGCGTAGGCGGTTACCCTTATATACTCTCCAATAGCACCCTCACGTGCATCTTTTGCGCTCCATACCGTTGGTATCTCGGTGAGGAACTGCGTATATTCTGGCTCCTTCTCGTATGCCGTTGGTGAGTCGCAGAGCATAGCAAGAGGCTGGTCGTAAACCACATACATAGCCAACTGATGACACCTTGTACCCTGACTCATTGGGCGCGAGTAGTTTGGTTCGTACTTTTCACGTGGCGCGTTGCGCATAGCACCAGGGGTGTAGTCCATAGGGCCTGCCACAGCACGGATAAATGGGATGGTCACATCGTAGGTTATCTGGTCGTGCTCCGCACCAAGCCACTTCATAGTCTCAAGGCCGTGGACACCCTCGAAGTTGATAGCATTGGGGTAGGTGCGCTGCAAGCCTGTAGGCTTGTAAACACCGTGATAGTCAACTAACATATGGTACTTTGCAGCTATCTCCGCAAGGTCGTATACGAAGCGTACCATCTCCTGGTCGTCGCGGTCGAGGAAGTCGACCTTCCAACCCTTAATACCCATCTCGGAGTAGTGCTTACATAGCCCCTCGATATCTCGTTGCATAGCCCAGTAGCCCGCCCAGAGGATGATGCCCACGCCACGCTCCTTGCCATAGTCGACCAACTCCTTAATGTCGATCTCGGGCACTACCTTCATAAGGTCGGCCTCGCCCTTGACGCTCCAACCCTCATCCAAGATTACGTACTCGATGCCGTAGCGCGAGGCAAAGTCTATATAGTATTTGTATGTCTCGTTGTTGATGCCAGGGGTGAACTCTACCCCCTCCAAGCCCCAGTCGTTCCACCACTCCCAGGCCACCTTGCCAGGCTTAATCCACGAGGTATCCTCCAAGCGACACTCGTCTGCCAAGTTCCACACCAAGCGGCTATTAGCCAGGTCGGTAGCTCCGCCAATGACAACGCCACGCCAGGGGAATGTTCGCTTGCCAGAGCACTCGGCGATATATGGTTTGCGCGACTTGACAACGCCTTGCAACATATTATAGTCGCCCTGCTCCACCACATCGGGCACGGTGGCAAACTCTGTATCTATGACACCGTCGCCATCGCGATTTGAGAGGAACATACCAGGGTAGTCCTCGAGGTTTGACTCTACGATGCAGACATTTAGGCAGTTGCTCTCGACAACTGCGGGGGTGAAGATGAGCCTGCGCCAATCTATATCCTTGAGAGCCACATAGTCGTAGGTATTCTCAAACGAGGTGTAGAACTGTGTGGCGTAGTCGGGGGTGGCATCGGGCTTAAAGTTTACATAGGGTACCCACGCCATCGCCTCCTCATAAAAGGCAAACTCTGCCAACTCATCTATGACGGTGTAGTCGCCCTCGATGTTCGAGATAAAGCGGTAGGCAACACCATCGTTGTAGGCACGGAGCTCAACGCTATAGTCGCCAAAGTTGACCACGGCAGCGTTGTACTCCCAGTGGCTCGACTCCCTCACCTTACCCTTGCCTATATTCTCGCCCCAAGTGCCTACCGAGGTCTCCATCTTTAGGCGCGAAGGGTAGACCCATACAAAAGGAGCATCGTATGGGCCGTTGTATGACGCTGCGCACCACTTAAGCGTGCCATCGCTCCAATCTAATAGGATGTAGTATGATTGGTCGGGAGATGTCACAGCAACAGCAGGGTGTTTCTTGGCATTGGCGTTGAAACAAAGGAGTGTCGCTATAAGTATGAGTAGCAGTCGTTTCATCTTTGGTTACTTCTTCTCTGCAGTTGATAATAGTCCGCATGCTGCCTCGATGTCCTCGCCACGCGATGCGCGTAGGGTGGTCTGTATGCCACGCTTGGTTAGCGTGTCGCGGAACTCGATAATCTTCTCTAACTCAGGAGAGAAGAATGGCGAGTCGGGAATCTTGTGGAAGCGGATAAGGTTGATGCGACACTTGATGCCGTCGAGCAAACGCGAAAGCTCCTTGATATGGCGCATTGAGCAGTTCATGCCCTCCAAGACGATATACTCGAAGGATACGCGGCGCTGGTGCGTAAAGTCGTAGCGACGCAGGATGTCGCACACCTCCTTAATAGAGTATGCGTTCTCGATAGGCATAATCTCCTTACGCTCCTCGGGGAAGGGGTTATGCAGCGATACGGCGATATGCACCTTTGACTCATCCAAGAGGCGGGGGAGCGTCTTGGCAACGCCCGCAGTAGATACGGTGATGCGCGTAGGCGACCACGCCATTCCCCACTCCGAGGTGAGGATGTCGAGGGTGCGCATAAGGTTGTCGATATTGTCAAGTGGCTCGCCCATGCCCATAAATACGAGGTTGGTGAGCTTGTCGCGCTCGGGGATAGAGAGGACTTGATTTATGATCTCCGTTGCGGGGAGGTGGTGCCTAAATCCCATGCGGCCTGTAGCGCAGAATTTACAACCCATCTTACAACCCGCCTGCGACGATACGCAGAGTGTCATGCGCTCACCATCGGGGATAAGTGCCGACTCTATGTACTCGCCCTCAGAGGTGCGGAAGAGGTACTTCTTGGTGCCGTCGGTAGATGTCGATACCTTGAGGGGTGCCGAGAGTCCGAGGTCGCAACGCTCCTTGAGGCGTTCGCGTGCCACCTTCGAGAGGTTTGTCATGGCGTCGATGTCTGCAACGAAGCGCGTATATAGCCATCCTGCAATCTGCTTGGCAGCAAACTGCGGAAGCTCAAGTTCCTTACATAGAGCTTTCAACTCCTCGAGCGACATGCCATAGAGGCAGGGTTTTATATTCTTTGTCATAGGCTTTCATCAACATTACCGACTACAAAATTAATAAAAAAACCGAAATAGTAAAACATGACCTCGCTAATGTCTATAAAATAGGGCCATATAGCGGGTAAAGATAACCTCTTGCTATATGACCCATGCGTTCTACTTCGGTATCTCTATCGGGTGTGGAATGATTACGGGAGGGTGCAGTGGCACGAACTCCTCAGGGTGCTTTGGGGGAGCACTCTCATCGTTTGTGCTGTTGCAACGTCGATGTGTGGCGCAACAAACCATAAGTTGTGATAACGCCACTACGACAACAAGAGCTATTATGCCTCTACTACTTCGCATTGGTAAGCGGTCTATTAACTATGATAGGAGGATGTGTCGGTGCCACGGTTGAGGTTTGACCCTCTTTAATCGACATAGCCTTTGCGCTGCGATTCTTCGAATCCCACGAGACAAATGACTCATAGTTATATGTCCAGCTATTACCGTAGGCAAGCTTGTGTATACGATAGTAGATGGCCTCGCGCGATGGCGCATTGTAACCTCCCGTATTGTCATTCATAATGCTGTTGTTGGTAGATCTCCATACGCCATAAGGATAGGTGTCGCCTCCCTGATATACGCCTAACCCCTCATATTTGTAGCGACTATCATTGAGAAAATGCCTCCACTTTACCAAGTTCGTATCGTTAGTGAAGTCTATATTCTTACCCCAGCCCCAATCATCGCCCATAGCCTTGCGCTCGGCAACTGCTGCTGCGGATATTGTGCCATTCTCAATATACGAATACTCGTCAAATAGCTTGGCAAAGCCGTGACCACCAGCCTCGTGACGTATAATCTGACCGAGCATCTCGTCATCTGTGCCAAGTGGGAAGTATGATATGGATGCTCCTGTGCCATAGTCGGCCTCGATTACAGGGTAAAACATGTAGCATGTTCCAGCATAGTAGTTGCGATTCATTATCACAATTATCAATGCCTCGTTTATTCGGCTTGCAGGCACCGCCAGACTGGCATAGCCGGCAACGATGTCGTGGTTACCTCCAACCAGTGTGCCACCGCCAAAGAATCCCTCAAAGATGGTAGAGCCACTACTATAGCTGCTACTTTGTGACTCAGCCACAACCTCATAAATGTTGAAGAATTCGCGATGGGATGTGTATGGCTCCTCATCGAATAATAACTCGATGGCAGTCTCAAGGTCGCGCCTATACTTGCCTGAGCTTATTTGGCTCTTTGTGTATGCGTCACCCATTATGACGATGTCAATGCCATTGCCCTTTGTGGCCTTTTGAAGTACAATGACATCACCATCTTTCAAATCCTCCAGGTTGCCATCATCGCCACCATCATCGCCTCCAGTATTGCCGCCGTCATCACCAGACTCGTCATCATCAAATGCGTCTGGTGAAACACCCTCAACAGTGTAGTCCCACCAGTAACCGTGGTTACGATAGGTCTCTTCGCTACCTATTGGCACACGCAGTGTTACCCAGGTGCCACAAGGCTCCCAATTGTCGAAATCTGTACCAACGGGTGGCGTTGTGCCCTTGAAGTAGATGTATCTTAGCGATGTGCAATCCTTGAGGACGTAGTTGCCAACTCTCTCGAGGGTGCTGGGCATAACAATCTTCTCTAAGCTGGTGCAGCCTCTGAAGACGTTCTTGTGGATGTCTGTTACACCCTCTGGAATCGTAACTTTCTTTAGGTTGGTGTACCCCTCGAATACCGATTCATGAATTCGCCATACTCCTGTGGGCACCGTGTATGATGTTATATTGCGGCACGCACCATCGGCAAGCTGGATAAGGCTATAACCTATAGCCAACTCGGTGCTGCTACCTATTAGGTTCGGACCTTTAAACTCCTTGAGTGTACTACACTTGAATGGACAATTGCCAATACTTTCAGCAGTAGCGGGCAGATATACACTTGTTAAACTGCAATCCTTAAAGGCGTATGAACCAATTATTATGACGCTGCCAAGGTCTACCTCTGTGAGTTGCGTACAACCGCTAAATGAGTAATCACCAACATGATAGGTCTTTGCTGGTAGCGATATTCCAGTCAGTCCAGTGTTGGCAAAACCATACTGACTGATGTATCTTATGCTCTCAGGGAGTTTTATACTGCGTAGTGTAGTACATCCTTTGAATGCCTCCTCGCCTATATATGTAATATCTGCATCAAAGGTTATCACACCCTTGCCCTTTTCAGGTGAATAGATGTTAGATACGATAGATGCTTCAAATGCCTCAGTATTGTATAGATTAACAACCTGACTGTTAGATGAGGTGTAGAAGATCTCGTTGTTATTTGGCGTCTCTCGGTCTGGTACATCTTCCTCCTCTTCTTCCTCCTCCTCTCCGCCTTCGTTATCAAACTGATATCCAACGATAG
>JAFYWG010000011.1 GCA_017558115.1 Alistipes sp. | reverse complement strand
TTTAAGGAGTTTAGGGATTAGTGAGTTTAGTGAGTTTAGGGAATTTAGGGAGGGTTGTCCCTAACTTCCTTAATCTCCTTAATTTCTCTTCTCTTATTCTCGCTGCAAATATACAACAATTGAACGCGTTTGTCAAGTGTTTTGATAAAATATTTTTACTTTGTTGAATTAGGGAGTTTAGGGAGTTTAAAGAGTTTAGGGCTTAAGGACGACCCGCTCTAAATTCCCTAAATTCTCTAAATTCTCTAAATTCTCTAATTGAAGCAGCCCCAAAATCACAAAATCACAAAATCACAAAATCACAAAATCACAGGGGGTGGGGGTGGTGTGATAAAGTGTGACAAGTGTGATAAATGCGACGAGAAAACTGCGACGAACGGACGAACGGACAAAACGACAAATACGAACGCGCTTCCCAAATACAGTTCGCTCCCTCGTCTACTTATCTGCTCGTCTACTTGTCTGTTTGTCTGTTTGTCCCTTTTGTCTCTTCTGTCTCTTAGGTCCTAAACTCCCTAAACTCTCTTTTATCTCCTTTGGCCTTTGATATTTCACTTTTTTTGCTTACATTTGCAAGAATTTATCGCGCACGTGCGTTATAAGTATGTTCGCATGCGTGCGTGAAGCAGAGAAAAGTAAACGTGTAAATAATTGTAAAACAGCTTAATAAAAAACTATGGAAAACTTGCAGAAACTAATTGACACGATAGTAGAGGCCATCGACGATAAGAAGGGTAAGGGCATTGTATCGCTCGATTTGTCTGGTTTTGATGGAGCCATTTGCTCGCATTTTGTGGTCTGCCACGCCGATTCTACAACTCAGGTAGACGCCATTTCGGGCGGCATCGAGGATAAGGTCTTCGAGGTTATGGGCGAGTGGCCTATGCGTGTGGAGGGTCGTCAGAACGCCTTCTGGGTGGCTATGGACTACAACGATGTCATCGTGCACATATTCCAGACCGATATGCGCGAGTACTATCGCTTGGAGGAGTTGTGGGCCGATGCCCCAATGAAGCGCTACGAGTTTGGCGATTAGTGGAGTATAGGATGTAGCGTCGAATTTATAAAGATTGTATTAGAGTAAAATGGCACAATTAAATAATCGCCCAGCCCAGAGGCCACGTTTCAACTTCATGTGGTTTTGGGCTGTGGTTGCCATAGGCATCATCGCCTATGCTATTTTCAGCGACTCGAGTAGCGAGCCCATCAAGGGCAACCAGAGGATGGTTGAGGAGCTTGTTGAGGGTGGCTCTGTCGAGCGTATCTCAATTTTGGACCACGAGAAGGTGCGTGTATTCCTGAAGAAGGAGCACATCGACTCGTTGCGAGCCCACGACAAGCGATTTAAGGATATGCCCACATCGGGCGCACAGATTGCCTACACGTCGCATGGCGATGCTGAGTATTTCGAGCGTGTGATAACCGAGGCACAGCGCCCCGCGGTCGTCGAGCGCGAGCCTGCGGAGGTCGTAGTGGTGGCAGATAGCCTTAGCACCGAGGAGGTGGCTGTTGCCGTACCAGCCGATGCGGTTGATGCCCTTGCGGAGCCTACCGAGGAGGTCATCTTCGAGTACGAGGTATCGGAGGAGGGCTTCTGGGACTATGTCATTAGCTTCCTACCCTGGATATTCATCCTCTTGTTCTTCATCTTCATCATGCGCTCCATGAGCCGTGGTGCTGGTGGTGGCGGTGGTGGCATCATGAACGTGGGCAAGGCGCGCGCGCAGATGTCGGATAAGAACAGCAAAGAGCGCGTGACATTCAAGGATGTCGCGGGCTTGGAGGAGGCCAAGGTCGAGATTATGGAGATCGTCGACTTCCTCAAGAATGCAAATAAGTACAAAGAGTTGGGCGCAAAGATTCCCCGCGGAGCACTTCTCGCGGGCCCTCCAGGAACGGGTAAGACCCTCTTAGCGAAGGCTGTGGCGGGTGAGGCCAACGTCCCCTTCCTCTCTATTTCGGGCTCGGACTTTGTGGAGATGTTCGTAGGTGTGGGTGCTTCGCGTGTGCGCGACCTCTTCGAGCAGGCTAAGAAGGTGGCACCCTGCATCGTCTTCATCGACGAGATTGACGCCATCGGCCGTGCGCGAGGCAAGAACTCGGGCTTCTCGGGTAACGACGAACGAGAGAATACGCTCAACCAGTTGCTCACGGAGATGGATGGCTTCCAGACCAATGCCGGTGTCATCGTGTTGGCGGCAACCAACCGCGTAGACATCTTGGATAAGGCACTCATGCGTGCTGGTCGCTTCGACCGCCAGATTGAGGTGGGCTTGCCCGATGTCAAGGAGCGCAAGGCCATCTTCGAGGTACACCTCAAAAAGTTGAAACTCGACCAGAAACTCGACCGCGAGTTCTTGGCTAAGCAGACCCCAGGCTTCGCGGGTGCCGATATCGCAAACGTATGTAACGAGGCGGCCCTCATCGCTGCGCGTAACAACCATAAGAGTGTCATGCAGGAGGACTTCCTCGCCGCTATCGACCGCATTGTGGGAGGCTTGGAGCGTAGAAACATGCCTATGACCCCTGCCGAGCGTCGCTCTACGGCCATCCACGAGGTGGGTCACGCCGTTGTCATGTGGCGCTTGAAGAACTGCGACCCCGTGTTGAAGGTCACCATCATCCCCCGTGGCCGCTCGTTGGGTGCTACATGGTACTTGCCCGAGGAGCGTGTCAACCATAATGTCGAGCACTTCATGCACAAGATGGCGGGCTTGCTTGGTGGCCGCATTGCGGAGCAGGAGCTCTTGGGTGTCACCTCTACGGGTGCTATCAGCGACCTTGAGCGCACCTCAAAGACGGCATACGCCATGGTGGCATACTACGGCATGAGCCCCAAGGTGGGTAACATCAGCTACTACGATGCTTCGGGTAGCCGCGATATGTTCACCAAGCCCTTCTCGGAGCAGACAGCACAGCTCATCGACGAGGAGGTGCGCCGCATCGTCGACGAGGTTGTGGCCATGACACGCAAGATTATCAACGCCGAGCACCAGAACATCGAGCGCATCGCCGAGATATTGCTCGACAAGGAGACCATCTTCTCGGAGGATATCGAGGCTGTATTGGGCAAGAGCACGCAGCAGATAGCCAAGGAGGAGCTCGAGGCATCGCAGCCCAAGGCGGAGGATAGCGTAGAGGAGGGTACAAAGGTTACCACCTCCAACGGCACAGATATTAAGTATGTAATAGAGCCTACGGCCGAGGATAATACCGACGCCGAGGCGAAATAAATAGAGTAAGAGTATGAGTGACAAGATGCGAAATCTCATTGTGCGCACCATTAGTGGTGTGGTATTGCTGGGCATTGTGCTTGGCGCAGCCTTTGGTGGCCCCTATGCCTATGGCAGCTTCCTGCTGCTTATTGTCGTTGTCGGCATGTGGGAGTTCTACAACATTGCGGCGGCTACGGGTGCTGTGCCGCACCGCACGCTTGGCCTTGCTGCGGGTATCGTGCTCTTTGTCACCTCGTTCTTCCTCTTTCACGGCTTTGTCTCGATGCCGCAGAGTGAGTCGGCCGTAGATATGCTCATTGGAGGCATCCTCTACTTCGCGGCTCTCATCCCTCTCTGCTTCATCGTGGAGCTCTTCCACGAGTCGGAGACGCCGCTACGCAACGTCGCCACCACGCTCATGGGCATCTTCTACGTGGCATTCCCCATGTCGCTTATGCTCTTCATCCCTGTGCTCATCACGGGAGAGTGGAAGCCCGAGGCCTTCCTCTTCTACCTATTTATAGTATGGGGCAACGATGTCTTTGCCTACCTCACGGGCATCGCCATCGGCAAGCATAAGATGTCGCCACGCATCTCGCCCAAGAAGTCGTGGGAGGGCTTTGCTGGCGGCATCGTAGGTGCTATAGCCATGGGTGCTGTAGGCTCGATAGTCGTGGGCGGTAGCCTCGGCATGTGGCTCGGCTTGGCTGCTGTTGTGGCCATCACGAGTGTCTTTGGCGACCTTGTGGAGTCCATGTTCAAGCGCGAGGCAGGCATCAAGGATTCGGGCAAGATCATGCCTGGCCATGGTGGCATACTCGACCGCTTCGATGCTCTACTCATCTCCTCACCCTTTGCCTTTGTCTACCTCATCGGCGCATCATTTTTGCTTCAGTTGTAAACCAACCTAAAACTAAATATTATGAAGATTAATAAAGAGGGTTACATCATCATCTCTGTTACGGGTCTTATCTGCATCGCCTTGTGGCTATTGGCATACTTTTTCATTAAGCCCATGGTAGCGACATATCTCTGGATATTTGGCGCTCTGCTCTTTATCTTTTGGCTCTTTGTCATGGCCTTTTTCCGTCAGCCACGCCGTGTGCAGATCCACGACGACGAACTCATCTTCTCGCCCTGCGATGGCCGCGTGGTAGTTACGGAGGTTGTTACCGACGACGAGTACCTTAAGGGCGAAATGCTTCAGGTCTCTATCTTCATGTCCGTGACTAACGTCCACATGAACTGGTTGCCCGTAGGTGGCGAGGTGGAGTACACCAAGCACCACCATGGTCGCTTCCTCGTGGCATGGCACCCCAAGTCGTCGACAGAGAATGAGCGTACCACTACAGTTATCCGCCTTAAGGATGGCCGCAAGGTGCTCATACGCCAGATTGCGGGCTTCGTTGCACGCCGCATCGTGAACTATATGAAGCCTGGCAAGCGCGTACAGCAGAATAGCGTCATGGGCTTTATCAAGTTTGGCTCGCGTGTTGATCTGTTGTTGCCCAAGGATTCGGAGTTGTTCGTAGAGATTGGCGACCCCGTAATCGGTTCGCAGACGCCTATCGCGCGCCTCAGCCGCAAGAAGTAGCGTGGGATAATTAGAGAGTTTAGAGAATTTAGGGAATTTAGGGAGGGTTGTCCTTAAACCCTAAACTCTTTAAACTCCCTAAACTCCTTAAACTCCTTAAACCACACCTATGAATACCGACAAGATAATAAGGGGCATAGCCACACTCATCATCATTGCTGCAGTCGTCGCTGTGGTTGGCTACCTGTGGCATGTGGTCTTGTATGTCGTTGCAGCTGCGGTGTTGGCAATCTTGGGTCGCCCCCTTGTGCGCATCCTCAACTCTGTGTCGCTCTTCGGTCGTAGGATGTCGCGAGGCATCGCTGCCGCCATCACGCTGGTGGTTATATGGATCATCGCCGGAGGCCTCTTAGCGCTCTTCGCGCCCTTGATTCTGAGTAAGGCCTACGAGTTGGCATACTTAGAGTGGGATAGCATCAAGGAGGTTATCAGCCAGGCGCTTCTCGATGTTGAGGTGTTCTTGGAGAGCAACCTGCCAATCGATGTGCCGAACTTGGAGGATATGCTTAGGGAGAAGTTCTCGAGCATCTTCACGCCCGATATGTTGGAGGGTGTGGCAGGCTATGCGCTCAATGCCGTTATCGCCTTCTTCTCCATCTCGTTCATCACCTTCTTCTTTCTTCGCGAGGATGGACTATTCTATAAGGGTGTTGCGCTCTTCTTCCCCGATAAGTACCACGAGAATGTCTACCGTGCGCTGGACTCTATCACCAAGCTCCTTTCGCGCTACTTCGCGGGCTTGTTCGTCGAGAGCATCGTGCTTATGACCGTCATCTCGGTTGTTATGATGCTCTTTGGCATGGGGGCGAGCGACGCTCTTATCATCGGCCTCGTTATGGGCGTTATGAATGTCGTGCCCTATGCTGGACCCGTTATCGGTGCCACTATCTCGATGCTGTTGTCTATGTTGACACCCATCGATGGCGACATCATGTTCACGATTGTGGTGCTTGCCTCCACGATTATCATCGTGAAGGTCATCGACGACTTCATCATTCAACCTACGCTCTACTCGGAGCGTGTTCAGGCGCACCCCTTGGAGGTGTTCCTCGTAATCCTCGCAGCAGGATTTATCGGTGGTGTGTGGGGTATGCTCTTGGCTATACCCATGTACACTATTCTCAGAGTCTTCGCACGTGAGTTCCTCTCGGAGTATAGCATCGTGCAGAAGCTAACAAACCAAATGACTAAATAGTATATTATGATGGATATTATAGCGGAGGTGGTTCATGGCCGTAAGATAGGCCGCGCCTTGGGCTTTCCTACGGCAAATATGAGCCTCGAGGGGTATAAGGATGTTGAGCGTGGTGTGTATCGCTCAAGCGTGGATATTGATGGCGTCACCTACCGCGCCATGTCGAATGTGGGTATTCGCCCCTCTGTTGGTGGCAAGGAGTTGCTCTTGGAGACCCACGTCATCGGTTTCTCGGGCGACTTGTATGGCCGCAAGCTGCGTGTCACGCTTGTTGAGAAGCTTCGCGACGAGAAGCGCTTCTCGTCTATTAGCGATTTGAAGGAGCAGCTACAGCGCGACTACACCCTCTGTGCCGGAAAGTAAACTACCTATATATAATACATAGTGAACTATGAAGTACGATATTTTTATCAGTTACAGACGTGATGGCGGTTATGACACTGCCAAGCACCTTTATGACCTTTTGATTCGTGACGGCTATAAGGTTAGTTTCGATATTGATACATTGCGCAGTGGTGATTTCGATGTGCAACTGCTAACGCGTATTGAGCAGTGCAAGGACTTTATACTCATTGTTGATGCCCACGCCTTCGATAGAACTTTAGATCCTTCGTTCGACCCCTCTAAGGATTGGTTGAGGTGTGAGTTGGCGCATGCGCTAAAGCTCAATAAGAATATTATACCTGTCTTTCTTGCTGGTGTCTCAGGTTTTCCTGAAGATCTACCCGCAGATGTAGTAGGCGTGGTAAAAAAGAATGGTCCCGAGTACAATAAATACTATTTCAACAACTTTTATAAGACGTTGAAATATAAATTCCTTAAGTCGTGGAGTATCAAGAAAAAAGTACTTGTAGCTCTAATACCACTGATTATATGTACTTTAGTGGTGTTCCCATTCCTATATCCCTATATCATTAGCAAAGAAAGTGCCCCCACTCCAGTTGAGGAACCAGATATCGTCTTTTGGCAAAATCCTCTGGACCCTCACGTAACTAATGAAAAAGAACTTAGAGAGTTTTTAATAAGTCACTTAGATGAGGTTGCTCCATCTCAAATAGGTGGTGACCCATATTATACTAACGATGCGTTTCATTATTGGAATTCTTTGAATGATGCTAATAGTCAACTTAATGTTGGATTATGCTATTTGGTTGGCTATGGATGTGATGTTGACAAAACTAAAGCTATAGAGTATATCTCAGATGCAGCAAATAACGAATCGGTGTTTGCTCAATACGTTTTGGGAGTGTGCTACTATAATGGTATTGGTGTGCCCAAAAATTTGACCCATGCAGAGCAGTGGTTAGAAAATGCGGCGGATGGGGGAAAAATAGTAGAAGCTCGATGTGATTATGGTATATTTTTAGCAATTATATATAATACCAATAGAGCAGGGCAATATCTAATGTGGTCATCAGAAGGCTGTTATGCAAAAGCCCATTATGTTATAGGCTATTTTTATGGTAATAGTGGTAATTTGAATGAATTTTATAAATATATGCAGATGGCTGCAGACCAAGGATACATCTATGCTGATATGGCTATGCTTAGTCTTTATTCAAACATGTATAGAGCCAATAATTACTTTGATATTATAGATATTGATATTGATACAATATTAGAACGCTTAACAAGTTATATGGGTTCAGAAATAGACCAAGTAAAGTATATATTGGCAGAATATTATTATTCAACAGCGGATATGAACAAGTCATTTGAACTGTTATGTGAGTCTGTAAGACTTGGCCATCCTAAGGCTATGCATGATTTAGCTCTCTTTTATGTCAATGATCATCCGTGTTGCGACTATGACTCGAAGAAAGCAATGGAATTATTTCATCAATCAGCAGAATTGGGCTATACACAGGCTATGGACAAATTGGGACAGATTTATGAAAAAGGATTATTGGGTGTTACAAAAAATCCACAAGAGGCAGAGAAATGGCATAAAATGGTATCAAAAGATATCATCTACCAGCAAAATAAGCAACTACAACAGTTCATGCAGGCACAACAATATTCGCAGCAATAGCATATGACCATAAGGGCGAATTGCAAGATAAACCTCGGGCTCTTTGTCACACGCAAGCGCGAGGATGGATACCACGAGCTGCAGAGCGTTATGCTCCCCGTTGCGGGCCTCTACGATGTCGTTGAGGTTGTGCCCGCAGAGGGTGAGGGCGTAGCGTTCGAGGGTTCGGGCATCGTTGTGGACTGCCCTCCGGAGAAGAACCTATGTGTGCGTGCCGCACGCCTTATGCAGGAGCGCTTTGGCGTGGGTGGCATAGGCATAAAACTCGATAAGCGCGTGCCCTTTGGTGCGGGCTTGGGCGGTGGCTCCTCTGATGCTACTGCCGTTGTTGTTGCGGTGAACGAGATATACAACCTCGGCCTCGACAAGCCCACCCTGGCCTCATTAGCAGCAGAGTTGGGTAGCGACACGCCATTTTTTGTATATGACACCCCGCAGTTGTGCGAGGGACGAGGTGAGGTTATGACACCCATAGATGTAGACCTTCGCGGGCTGTGGTTGGTCGTCGCTAAACCCCTGAACGAGAGCGTGTCGACGAAGGAGGCATACTCGGGTATAATACCCAAGATGCCCTCGGAGAGCCTCACGGAGCTTCTAAAACGAGATAAAAGCGAGTGGCAGGGTAGTGTGGTGAACGACTTTGAGCCCCATATCTTTGCTGCGCACCCCTCAATTGCCGCGCTCAAGCAGTCGATGTTGGATGCTGGTGCAGTGTATGCCGCGATGTCGGGCTCTGGCTCTGCGGTCTTTGGCCTTTTTGAGACTGAGCCGCATCTCGACCTTGGCGATGAGCTCTTCCTACATGTGGAACATATCAACTAACTTAAATATTGTGCAGTATGAAAAGAGTAATTACATTGGCGGTAATGTTGCTCGTTGCAGCATTCGCAGTTGAGGCTAAGGCGCAGATGTCGCAGCTTGTGGGTAAGTGGCAGATAAAAGATACTTCTACCCTCGCTGACGACGGTTTTGAGTGTACAAAGTACACCATCACA
The DNA here is from genome assembly GCA_017558115.1 of Alistipes sp. Classification (GTDB taxonomy): domain Bacteria; phylum Bacteroidota; class Bacteroidia; order Bacteroidales; family Rikenellaceae; genus Alistipes. The sequence continues at coordinate 28,451 of JAFYWG010000011.1, read as the reverse complement.
TTCGACGCTGATGGTGAGGGTGAGGCCGATTTCGAGACCGCTGGCAAGGTAGCATTGGATGACCAATACACATTGTATATGACAACCGAGTTAGATATAGAGTTTACATGGCAGGTGTCTGGCGGTAGGTTGTCGTTGAGTAATATCGATATTGAGATAGACTTCGATGATCTCTCAATCACGCCATATTCAGAGGAGCAAAATCAGCTTATACCCATGGTGAAGGAGGCTATGCTGGCTGACTACCAGGAGAATAAGGAGGAGTTTGCTTCCTCATTTCTCGATACGATGGGAGATTGGTCTGTGAGGTTTATTGATAACGACACCCTACAACTTGATGGTGAAACGTATATTCGCGTAAGATAAATATTGAACAGTATGAAAAGAGTAATTACATTGGCGGTAATGTTGCTCGTTGCAGCATTCGCAGTTGAGGCTAAGGCGCAGTCGTCGCAGCTTGTGGGTAAGTGGAAGTTAAAAGATGCTTCTACCCTCGTGGCCGACGGTTTAAAGTGTACAAAGTACACCATCGCATTCGACGCTAATGGCGAGGGTGAGCTAGAAATCGAGGCCGATGGCAAGACCGCATTGGATGACCAATACACATTGTATTTGACACTCGAGATGGATATAGAGTTTACATGGCAGTTGTCTGGTAGTACGTTGACGTTGAGTAATATCGATATTGAGATAGACTACGATGATCTCTCAATCACGCCATATTCAGAGGAGAAAAATCAGCTTATACCCATGTTGAAGGAGGTTTTGCTGGCTGACTACCAGGAGAATAAGGAGGAGTTTACTTCCTCATTTATCGATACGAATGGAGATTGGTCTGTGAGGTTTATTGATAACAACATCCTACTACTTGATAATGAAACGTATATTCGTTGTCAAGGGTTTTGATTAAATATTTTTACTTGTTGTTTAGGGACCAAAGGGACGATAGGGACCAAAGAGACCAAAGGGATGGCTCGGACAACGACGCTGATAGCGACTTCTCTTCGGTCTCTTAGGTCTCTTCGGTCGTCCGAACTGTGGGAGATTCCCACGCTTCCCTCGGAATGACGTTGTATGTGGGTCATTAGGGAGTTTAGGGAGAATTAAGGAGTTTAGGGAGTTTAAAGAGTTTAGGGCTTAAGGACGACCCTCCCTAAATTCCCTAAATTCCCTAAATTCTCTCTTTTGTCCCTTTCGTCTCTTTTGTCACGCAGACTTAAAATGGGATGTCGTCCACCACGCCAGCACCTGCAGAGTATGATGTCTGAGGCTCCTCCATAAATGGGGGCATATTGCTCACAGGTGCCGTAGCTGCCGACTGTACGGGCTGAACACGCCATGCACGCACGTCTGTGTACCACTTACCCTGGTAGTTGCGGCTCTCTATGTCGAACGACACGAGGTATGTCTCACCCACGCGGAGGTTAGCTACCTCCTGACCCTTATTCATGAATGTCACTGCTATCTCCTTGCCATACTGCTTGTTAGGCTGCTCGAATACTACTGTCTGACGCTCCCATGTGCCACGTGCCGACTGACCAGTCACCGCAGGGAGAATCTCCATTACTTTACCTTCAAAATCCATATTTTAGACTATTATATCGTTATTTGTTTTAATTAGGGAGTTTAGGGAGTTTAGGGAATTTAGGGAGGGTCATCCTTAACTTCCCTAAATTCCTTAATCTCCTTAATTCCCTTAAATTCAGCACGACATTGTGCTTCCTGGCTATCTATGTTTTATGCCACAGAGCATGGTATGCCCAATGCCTCCACGCGCTTGCCTATTACGCTAAGCTCATCCTTCTCCACCTTTGTGATGGTCTGGCATGGTGTGTCGCGGTCGAGCGAGTATACCATAACCTGCTTAGGGCGTAGCTCCTCCACAATCTTTAGCCATGCCGCAACCTCCTCCTCGGTGGTGTTGTCCACAACCTTTCCCAAGTACTCGCCACGCAAGAACATGGTCTGGAGGATGAAGTCGCCCTCGAACATCTTAAGCATCTCCACGGTGCGTGCCACGGTGTAGTTACCCTGAGGCTTATTCATAAGCTGTACGGTGGCATCGAATGCCGAGTCGAGCTTGAGGATGTTGTTATCCACACGCTTAAGTGCGCGGCGCACATCCTCGCGGTGTATCTGCGTAGCGTTCGAGAGCACCGATACCTTAGCTGCGGGGCAGTGCTTGTCGCGTAGCGCGATGGTATCCTCGATTATCGCCTCGAAGTCGGGGTGCATCGTGGGCTCGCCATTACCCGCAAAGGTGATAACATCGGGAGGTGTACCCTCCTTGACCATTTTGCCAAGAGTCTCGTCGAGCATGTTCAGCACATCCTCGCGGGCGTTGAAGCGGCGCTTGCCGGGGTGGTCGTCGTTCCAGCCACACTCACAGTATATGCAGTCGAAGCTGCAGAGCTTAGACTCTATGGGCAACAGGTTGACACCCAACGAAATGCCCAAGCGGCGTGAGCGCACAGGACCAAAGATTATGTTGTTGTATAGTGCAGTCATTTTTTTATACTATTGGTAGGTTATAGGTTGTCCGGTTGCCCGTATGTTTAATTTTTAGTGCCCTTGGCGCCACCGAGCTTCGCACCATGCTTTGCCTGATATGCGAAGATGTTATCCGAATAGCTTGTCGTCTTGAACTCCGAGTCGCGCTTGCGCTTGAATGCCACGGCGATAAGGCGGTCTACGAGCTCGTCGAACTTCACACCCGTAGCCTCCCACAAGTAGAACGACAACGAGCCAGGGATGGTGTTAATCTCGTTGACGTAGATGTTGCCATTAGCCTCGTCAATCATAAAGTCGATGCGCGATACGCCGTCGCACGCCAATACGCGGAATGTCTGGCACGCAGTCTTGCGGATGAATGCCGTAACCTCCTCGGGTAGGTTGGCTGGTATCTCACGCACGGTAGAGTGCATACCTTCGGATGGTTTGTTCTTGCCGCCACCGAGATACTTATCCTCGTAGCTTAGAATCTCGCCGCTACGTACGGGTGCCTCACATACCGAGGGCTCGCAGTCGTAGTAGTCGCCCAATACCGAGCAGTTGATCTCCTTGAGCTTCTCCACGAGGCACTCGACGATGATGCGCTTCGAGTACTTGATGGCGTTGTCCACAGCCTCCACAAGCTCCTCGCGGTTGTGCACCGCCTTGATGCCCACCGATGAGCCGAGGTTTGCGGGCTTCACGATAAGGGGGTAGTTCAACGCCTCGGCACGTGCTACACATGCCTCCTGCTCCGAGAGCCACTCCTTGTCCGAGAACCACACGTAGTCGATAACGGGGATGCCGCTCTCCTTGAGTATCATCTTCATCGTAATCTTATCCATGCCGTTTGCCGAAGCCAAGGGGTTGGGAGAGGCGTAGGGTATGCCTGTCATCTCGATGAGGCCCTGGAACGAACCATCCTCGCCCGATGTGCCGTGCAAGCAGGGTAGTATCACGTCGATTGTTGTCACCACGTCGCTACCGAACATGGGCTTACGCACCTTGTAGAGCTTGTTGTCGCCATAGATGGGTCGGAAGTACACCTCCTCCACCGATGCGAGCAACGCCTTCATATCGCGGTAGTTGTCCGTGGTCATGAGCTTGTCACCAGTGTACCAGTGACCCTCCTTTGAGATGTATATAGGCACGATGTTGTACTTCTCGCGGTTCATCGCTGCCATAGTCTGTGCCGCTGTGATAACCGAAATCTCGTTCTCCACAGAGCGGCCACCAAATATTACACCTACATTGATTTTCATTGTCTTATGTCATTTTTAGTTACTATTCTACTTAAATGAGTCGGGTAGGTCGTTCTCGTAGAGCACTACGTCACCCGCTTTGAGGCGTGGCTGAAGTTCCGCCATAGCCTCCTTGAACGATGCCACTATCGCCACACGCGCCATGTCGTAGCCTGCAGCCTCGAGTCCCGCTGTTATCGCTGCGCGGTTTACCTCGTTAACGACTATTACGCCGTCGGCCTTCGATGCCGCGATGTCCATGCCGAATAGGCGGTTGTTGTCATACTGCTTAGCTCCCATCTCCACGAAGCCTGGCGTTACCACATACTTCGCTCCCGCCGTCTCGAAGCCCCTCAACACCTCGAGTGCCATGCGTGCACCCGTGGGGTTAGAGTTGTAGGCATCGTCGAGGATGGTTATGCCACCGCTACAGCGCATGCTCAGGCGGTGCTCCACCTGCTCGAGCTGCTTCACACCGCGGCGGCGTGCCTCGATGCTTATGCCCATGCGCTCGGCCACAGCTACTGCTGCGGTGATGTTGAGGATGTTACCGCGACCCAAGAGGTAGGTAGCGTAGTCGCCATTCTCCACACTAAATGTTGTGCGCTGCGCGCTGTAGACTACGTCTGTAGCGCGGAAATCTGCCTCGCAACTATCTATGGCATAGGTTGCTACCTTGATGCCATTAGCCTTGATATGGTTAAATGCAGCCTCCGAGTCTATGTTTACGATGCCGAAGCCACCTGCGGGGAGCGCATCTATAAGCTCGAACTTTGTGCGTGCCACGTTCTCCACCGAGCCGAAGGTCTCGAGGTGCATCTCACCCACGGATGTCACGATGCCCATGTGTGGGTGTACGAGGTCGCATATCTCCTTGATGTCGCCACGCTGCTTAGCACCCATCTCCACGATGAATACCTCGTGATGGGGCTTCAGGTGCTCGCGTATGGTGCGCACCACACCGAGTGTGGTGTTGAAGTTACCGGGCGTCATAAGCACGTTGTAGCGCTCCGAGAGCACGCGGTGTAGGAAGTGCTTTGTAGATGTCTTGCCGAAGCTTCCCGTGATGCCGATGATGGTTAAGTGGGGCATCGAGCGTAGTATGCGCTTAGCGTCGTTGTAGTACCAGCGCGTGATAGCCGCCTCCATGGGCTTGTTTATGAGGTTGGCAAGGATTGTCCAGTAGTCCACCGCGAGGAGCATCATCGCCAGGAGCGTGTATCGCGGCGCGAATATGTGCACAAGTGCCACGATGCCAAACGTTAGGATATATCGTGTAGCCATAAGGCGCTTAACACGCATGGTGTAGGCGAGGGGTAACTTGTAGCGAATGGAGAGCTCTGCAATGGCTATGATAAGCATCCAGATGCCGAGACCAAGCATCATGCCCCAGTGTGGCACGAGTGTTAGACCCATAGCGCCCACCACCGAGAGCATGTTGGCACGCGAGAACCACTCACCCGTCGAGCGCAACCAGCGGTTGTAGCGCTCTACGCGGTATGAGTTCTGCTGAAACATCTGTACCGAGTAGCGCATATTAGCGAAGAGGAACAGGAGCCATACGGCTGAGAATATGTGCGTTGCGACCATCATAGCTTACTCGATGTTAAGAAACGACTTTAGTGTTGCCTCCCATAGTGCTGGCTGCTCCAACATTGCGAAGTGTCCTGCACCCTGGGCTACCACCAACCCCGCATTGGGCATCAGACGCTCCATCTTGTGGGCATCCGAGAGGGGTGTTGCGGTGTCTCTGTCTCCCCAGAATAGGAGCACGGGTGCTGAGACCTTGGGCATAACTCTGCACAAGTCCTCGTTCACGCACTTCGAGAGTATGGCGCGCATCATGGGCGTTGCGCGGTTGTAATCAGACGAACCACCCTTCGCGCGACGCTGCTCGATAAGCATAGATGCCTTCTGCTTGCCGATGAGTAGGGGTAGGGTACTCTTTAATAGCTTAAACGTGTAGACCTTGCGGTAGTAGTTGAGGCTACGCTTGGGTTTTACACCTGCGGCATCTGTTAGCACCACGCGTGCCACCTCGTTGCGCGAGGCATAGAGGATAGATACGCGGCCACCAAAGGAGTGACCGCAAAGAGTGGGGCGAGTTACACCGAGTGAGGCGAGCAGTGCTTCAATCGAGCGTGTGTACTCCTCTACGCCCCACACTTCGTGTGGCTCGTTGCTCGCACCGAAGCCTGCGAAATCCACGGCGATGACTCTAAAGTGCTGTTTTAGCAACTCTGTAGTGGGGTGCCATATGGTGTGGTCACAGCCCCAGCCGTGTAGTAGTACGATTGTATCTCCCTCACCCTCAATGGTGTAGGCTAACTCTATGTTGTTGTATGTAAAACGCGCATCCATAACGCACAAAGATAGCAAAAAAAAATTACTAATTACGCATTACATCTTACTAATTACACATTAAATAAAAAAGGTCCCACGGAATCTCCGTAGGACCATTTCTCTGGTGTGCCTCTGTTAGCTGAACGACGCACGGCGGCTCTTGTTTGCCACGCTTGCATTCTCCTCCATATCGTTCTGGAGCGTTATCATCTCCACGATATTCTCGGCGCACTCAGCACCACCAATCTCTACCACCATGTTCCACTGCACCTGTATGGTCACGATGCCGTTCATCAGCGCCAAGTTACCCTGAATGCGGTTGCTGGGCGCGAGGATGATGACGCCATCCACGTCGGTGTACTCCGCGAAGAACTCCGTGCCCATGAGTAGGCTGTGCATCGTAGGCATCTCCTTAATCACGATGTTGTGCGCAAGGCAGCCGAGGCGTGTTAGCTCCTCGACGAGTGTGGGGAGGTGCTGCTCGACATACTCGCTAAACTCGCGGCATACGAGAACGCCATACTTCATGTTGCGTGCAGGGAGGTTCATGGTCTAAAAGATGTGTATTACTCAACGATATACTTTGCGAATGTAGCAGTGAGCTCGCTGTGCTTCTCGATAGCTGCCTTGTAGATAGCCTGAGCCTTAGCGCTCTCACCCATCTTCTGGTATACCAAGCCGAGCTTACGTGCGTTGTCGCCGTAGATGTCGATGTTCTGGCTTGCTGCGAGTGCGCTCTCGAACTTAGCAGCTGCAGTCTGGAGGTCATCCTCCTCAACTGCGATGTCACCAGCGAGTGTGAGTGCCATAGCGTTGATGTGAGCACCGAAGTCGCCCTCTACCTTCTGCAACTTTGCGAGTGCCGCCTTAGCGTTTGCGAGGTCACCAGCGTAGAGGTAGTTAGATGCTGCGAAGAAGTAGCACATGTTACCTGTAGCAGTCTCAGCGTACTCGTTAGCGATAGCGAGGTATCTCTCAGCCGCTGCTGCGTAGTCGATGCTGAGGCTCTCGGGAGAGTTTGCATCCTCGTTGATCTCGTTGAATGCAGTGAAGAACTCCTTGTGGCTGTTAGCATCCTTTGCCATATCTGCCTCATTGCGGTTGTCGATGTAGAAGTAAACGCCGATGCCGATTACTGCTACAGCCAAGAGGCCCCACATAATCTTGCTGCCATACTTGTCGAAGAACGACTCAATCTTACCCTTGCTCTCGATCATAATGTCGGTCTCGGGATTCTGTACTTTCTTTGTCATAAGTAGTTTTTATTTTTTAGTAATTTACAATTTCGCGATTCAACCTACAAAAGTACACAAAAAGTTTTAATTTCATAGCCTAAAGCCTAAAAAATCGATATTTTTCGCTATCTTTGTCCAAAACAACGTGCGTATGAGACTCGATAGGCTATCAATCATCAACTTCAAGAACATCGCGAGCGAGGATATATCGCTCTCGGAGGGCATCAACTGCTTCGTTGGCGACAACGGCGCGGGCAAGACCAATATCCTCGATGCCGTACACTACCTATCCTTCGCTAAGTCCATGCACACGCTCACCGATGCGCAGTGTGTACGCCATGGCGAGGAGGGCTTCGTTGTCGATGGCCGCTTTGTGCGTAACGATGGTCGCCCCGAGCAGGTTGTGTGCTCCTATACGCGCCGCGGTGGTAAGGCTCTAAAGCGTAATGGCAAGGAGTATGACCGCCTCTCGGAGCATGTGGGTAGTGTGCCTATTGTTGTGGTGTCACCCGCCGATACGGCACTTATCAGCGACTCGGCGGAGGAGCGTCGCAAGTACTTCAACCGCTTTATCTCGCAGATAGACCGCACCTATCTCGCCGCCCTTATGCGCTACAACGCTGCACTCCAGGAGCGTAACAAGCTCCTCAAAACATCTCCTACGGAGGATATCCTACTCATCTACGATGCTATGCTTGCTGCCTCGGCAGATGTGATATATGCCAAGCGCACGGAGGTTATCGAGCAGATGAAACCCCTCGTAGCGGAGTTCTATGCGGCACTCTCGGAGCATAGGGAGGCCACAGACTTGGAGTATCGCTCCGAACTACAGACGGCAGCGCTTGCCGAGCTGCTAATGGCATCGCGCCAGAAGGATTTCGTCAACGAGCACACCACCTCGGGCATACACCGCGACGATGTGCATTTCACCATCGGCGAGCACCCCTTACGTAAGTATGGCTCGCAGGGTCAGCAGAAGAGTTTTCTCGTGGCGCTAAAGTTGGCGGAGTACACGCTCCTGGCACGCCATACGGGTGCTAAGCCCATTCTGCTTCTAGACGACCTCTTCGATAAGCTCGACATGCGTCGTGTGGCGCAGTTGTTGAAGCTCACTGCAGGCGAGTCGTTTGGCCAGATTCTTATCACCGACTGCAACAAGCACCGCCTGCAGCATACGCTTAGTGAGGCGGGCGTGGAGTATAAGCTTATAAATATAATTAATGGTAAGGCGACGCTATGAGACGTACACAGACACGCGCTATAGGCGAGATATTGGAGGAGTTCTTCAAGCGACCCTACGTCGCACGTAAAGTTGCCGAGGGTAAGTTGCCCGAGTTCTGGAGGGAGATAGTGGGCGAGCACGTTGCTATGCTAACCAACGAGGTGCGCTTAGAGCGTGGCATACTGCACGTTAGCGTAAGCTCGAGTGTTGTGCGCAACGATCTCTTTTATAAGCGCGACCAGCTTATGCAGCTTATCAACGAGCGTGCCGGCATGCAGCTTGTCAATGCTATAGTCATTCGCTAATCTAAATTCTACATATCGCTTCGTATAGCGTGTGCCATGTTTTGGCATACGTTGCACCGATAAGCGTGGGGTAATTAGAGAGTTTAGGGATATTAAAGAGTTTAGGGCGGGTATGCGTTCCCTAAATTCCCTAAATTCCCTAAACTCACTAAATTCCCTAATACACACGTTCTACACTATTTATGAAGTGTGTAGATGAGATCCTCCATCTCGTGCATCAGCAGTCGTTGGTTATCTTCGGGTGCATAGAGTGCAAAGACGATTACCGTAGCAGTCGCTGTCTCGGGGTCGAAGATGGTGTATGAGGTGAATGAGCCTCCCATGTAGTCGGTGCTCACCTCCCAGCAGCCGCGCAACTCAAGGAGTCGGTGGTCGTTAATCTCTGCGATGTCGGCCATGATGTCGCGGTAGGTGTTTATCTGCATGCGTGAGCCGCTTACATCCTTGCTCGATATGGTGCCAAATTTAGCGTTTATGGCATTTACAATGTCGGCGCTCGCACTCTGTATGCCAGCCTCAGCATCGTAGGGGGTGTTGAAGGCGAAGATATACTGTGCCTTATTCTTGTAGTCGCGGATATACCATGTTAGCGTCTCGTCCGCGGGGTTTGCCTTCGAGAAGTTTGCAGGGATGAGCATTGTGTAGCCCGTAGCCTCGGTGAAGTCCTCCATAAGTTGCTTTGCGGGCTTGCGCTCAGCCGCTGCAAGATACTCGTTGCGCTCGCTCGCAATCATCACTTCGCGTAGCTCCTCGGCATTTGCCCAGATGTACTGGGCTGCCTGCTCGGCTGTCGATGCCTTCACCGTGAGGCTGAGCTGTGGCACGGCGTAGACATTCTCGCGCACGCTGTATGATGGAGCCTCGGGTGAGGGTGTGACGTTTATGCTTAGAAGCAGACCATACTTCTTGTCAAACTCCGTAGCCTCGCTTGCGGGGGTCTGCTTAACTATGTCGAAGTAGCCCTGTGGGCGCACCAGACCTGGAATATCTGTCTCCAAGAGGTCGCACACGGCATCTGCCACGTCGCCCTCCCATATGTCGTTATCGCAGAGCACCACGACCTGGTAGTCGTAGCCTGCAGTAGTCTTAGCCTCGGGGCTCGATTCCACACGGCAACCCACCACAAAAAGCAGTGTGGCGAGGGGCAAAAGGATGGTTTTAGAAACTCTCATAGTCGTACTCTTTACACACTTTGTGCAGCACATCGTATGCCGCACATATAATTATATAGATACAAAGGTAACCATAATTTTCTATTTACGAAAAAAAAGTCTTATTTTTGCATCTCGAATACTACGAGTTAAGAGCACTATTATGCGTGTAAACCCAGGCAAGATACTAAATTGGATGTTCCCAAATGTGGTGTGGCAGGTGGATGACCCCGAGGGCATATACCTCACCTTCGACGATGGCCCCACGCCCGGCGTGACGGAGTGGATACTCCAAACCCTCGACCGCTACAATGCCAAGGCTACCTTCTTCGTTCTGGGCAAGAACGTAGAACTTTACCCTGACCTCTACCAGATGATTCTGGATCGTGGTCATAAGGTGGGTAACCACACCTATAGCCACCAGAAGGGTCTCACCATGTCCACCGAACGCTACTTGGAGGATATAGACCTCGCTGCTGACATGGTACACACGGAGCTCTTCCGCCCTCCCTATGCACGTGCTACACGCTCGCAGATTCTCACCGTGGCTAAGCGCTATCGCATCGTGATGTGGAATGTCCTCTCGCGCGACTACAACCGCAGCATATCGCCCAAGAAGTGTCTGCGTGGCACGATACGTGGCCTAAAGGGTGGCGACATCATCTCGCTGCACGACAGCGCTAAGAGCTTCCGCAACACCAGCTATGTGCTGCCCGCAATCCTGCGCTATGCGCGCGAGAAGGGTCTCGAATGTAAAATCTTAGAGCTCTAACCATGAAGATTATCGTCGCAATAACGGGCGCCAGTGGTGCCATATATGCTCGCCAGGCTCTCGAGGTGCTTACTCAGCACCCCGATGTAGAGCGCATAGCGCTTATCCTTAGCGACCATGCCGCAGATGTCATGCAAGCTGAGGGTGTCTCTCTATCCACCTCCGAGCGTATCGAGTGCTTCGATAATGGCGATATGTGGGCATCGGTGGCAAGTGGCTCAGCGCGCTGGGATGCTATGGTCGTCATCCCCGCCTCTATGGGTACGGTGGCACGCGTAGCATCGGGCATATCGCGCTCACTCATAGAGCGTGCTGCAGATGTGATGCTCAAGGAGCGCAGACCCCTCATCATGGTCGTGCGCGAGAGCCCATATTCGCTTATCCACCTGCGCAACATGACTGCACTTACCGAGGCCGGAGCTATCATCCTCCCCGCATCGCCATCCTTCTATTTCAACCCCACAACCATCGAGGAGCTGTGTCTACCCACCACGCTACGTGCCCTTGAGCTTGCTGGTCTCAGCGTTGTACATCGCGAGTGGGGTGAGTAGTCATGTCGCCACATCGTCATTCTGAGCGAAGTGAAGAATATCCTTGGCGATAGCGAAAAAAAAGAATAAAAATTTGGAAATTCAGAAGAGAATCCTTATCTTTGTGTATTGCAAAAACTAAAACTAATTATACTATGGCAAATTTACGAGTATTGAAGAAGGAGATTGACTACCGTTTGGAGGAGTTCGTTTTCGATTGCGAGATGGCAGCATTCGTGCAGCCTAATAAGGAAGATAAGATTGTAGAGCTTATGCAGAAGAGCCTCGAGGTTCGCAACGCCCTCTACCATAAGGCTAACAATCCCGCAGAGCCTAAGAACCGCACCCTCACTCGCAAGCACTACTCAGCATTGCGTCGTGACATGGTTGAGAGCTACGCAGGTTTGTTTGCAGATCTTAGCGCTGTCTGCGAGTAATTTGTTGTGATAAGCCGCAATCTGCGGCACATCACTAAAAGTAAATCACCCAAGGCTGTACGATATAGTACTATCCTTGGGTGATTTCTTTTGTGATGCACCACATCTCACGACTTCTGACAACAAATTGGGTCGTGGTGCTTGGAACGTCGTGGTGTTTTTTTTGCCGAGCGTTGCATCTGACCCCTTCTGACAAGAAATTAAGTACTATCCTATCCGCATTTTTTTTGCAGAGCGTTGTGACGAAAGCGACAAAAACGACGAGACGACGAAATGAGGAACTGAAGTCGCTGACAATATTTTATACTTTTCTGCTTGTCCGTTTATCCGTTTGTCTGTTCGTCTGTTTGTCGCCACATCTGCACCACTCTGACAACAAATTGGGTCGTGGTGCTAATCTATGTTTACCCTCTCTACCGATAAATTGTAGGAAGAGAGGTCATGCTGAGCAACGCGAAGCATCTCCTCGCTGGCTACACACTATCCACCGTCATTCAGAGGAAGCATAGCGACCATGGGAATCTACCTCTGTGGAGAGACAACGGAAGATTAGTGCAACATCCCCTACAACCTTGCGGGTATACTTTTATATACCCTCGGAGATTGCAACGGCTGCGACTCGCAATGACGGGTTAGATAGGCTTTTCCATCCATCCATTTACATAGGAAAAATGGATGGATAGAAAAAAAACGAACCCGCTCCACCTCAGCCCAAGAGGGTATCTGCGGGGTTGCCCCGTAGGGTGCTCGATGTTACGATGAGAGAGTTTCCCTCCTTGTTTGCGGGTTACAAAAATGTAACCCATGATGTAGGGACTGTATATATGCTGAACGCTGTGGTTCCGTGGGAGTTATCAAATCTGTTTTATCTTCTGTTACGGGCGTATTGATGGTGGAGACACCACAAAGTGTCCCCACCGCACCGAGTATGCACAAGCATACGATGCGGGTTGTTTTGGTAATGGAATGTGAATTTCGTTTTTTATGGATACCTACACGGGAATGCCCGTGTAGGTGCAATACAAAAAGGTGTCTACCAATCCCATCTATCGCAATATACGATACGATTATCCTTGATAATTATGCGAATAAGAGTTTCACATACATCGGTAGTTTTGCCAAAATTTCTAATCATCTTTTGATCATCCCAGCAATTATATCTTAACATTTCCCAATCGTATGTAAGTGGTAGTGCGTCAAGATCAGGGTAATCCTTTTTTCTAATCTCTTCATATAGTGCTCGCGTTTTCTCATTCACATATTTTTCATCAAAATGTTTTGGTTCCAATTTATAGTCAACCAATTCATAGAGGCCTTTACGGCACTTAAAGTCTAAATGATAATTTGAATGTGGACTATTATATACATCGCCAACACTCCATTCAGACCAAGATTCATATATTTGAATGGTGTCGCATTGGTAGTTTACTAAATCTAGTGCATCTACAGTCTGAGCAAGTTTAGCATAATGCGTTCGGTTAATTTCAAACTTTTTATATATAGGTTCATTATATGTAACACTGACACTATCATCATAATCTATATCTGTGACTCGATACGATGTATTGCTGATATGCTGCACTACATCATGGAAATTGTAAACTTCTGGTGAAGGGGCAGCCTCTTTAACGGAAACAGCCATATGTCTATTACAAGAGACAGCCAAAAGACAAAATAGGAACAATTTTATTCTCATATAATAAATGCAAGTTAATAGTAAATATTATAGTATAAACTTCTTCTTGTATTTGGATCTATAATCTGACTGGGATTATCACAACCTTCGGGGAATATTGCATAGGCATACGATGCGGGTCGTTTTAGTCATATGATGTGAATTTCGTTTTTTATGTGTACCTACACGGAAATACCCCTGTAGGTTCAATATAGAAAGCTATTTACCAAATCCAACGATCGCAATATACAATACTATTATCCTTAATTATAACACGAGTGAGGTCCATATAAAATTCAGCTACAGAGCCACCGTGATTCTTATACAATTTATCCTCATCATAACATTGATATAGCATCATCTCCCAATCATAGCTCATAGGCCAAGCATCAAGATCGGGTTCGTATTTTTTACGCATTTCCTCATCTTGTGCGCGTCTTTTCTCTCCACAATATTCCTCTGGGTATATTATTGGTGTGAGAGTGAAATCATTTATCTTATATAGACCCTTCTTGCAATACAATAGTACAATAGGATCGGCGTATGGAGCGGCAGGGTTTCCTGACATACTGATGCACACAGTGTCGCAACTATAGTCTATTAAATCTAAACTATCAATAACATTTCCAAGGTGATTATAGAACTTTTCAATACGCTCGTAACGTATCTTGGGACTCTCTCCACAACATGGACTACCACTACTTGCATATATATGGCGAACTCTTTTGCGACTTAAATCCCGCCCAATATCATCAAAGCTATTAACTTCAATCTCTGGCTGTATGGAGTCAGATTTGCAATTTGATAATTTTCCAGCTGTTACAAAAATACTATTAAGCGAGCTTAATACAAAGCAGATTACTAAGAACTTTTTCAACATAATATCAAAATTATTTATAGATGAAAGGAGGAATGACAGCACAAAACATCATTACTAATTGCTCATTACTAATTACTCATTCTAAAAATACTCCTCTCTATAGCTATAATTGTTGCGAAGCGATTCGAACGCTTCGGGAGCATGTTTCAACATCTCCGTCTCCGCCACGATATCGCAATACTTGTCTATCGTTGCGCACATATCCTCCCAGCCAATAAGGCGTGGTGTGGTTGGCGTTATCTCCTCTGTACGCCACTCTTTGAGTGGTAGACCAAAGTGGTGCGCTAAGGCATTGATACTCATTGCTGTAGCATTGGCCTTGCCCTGCTGTGAGTATCCCGCTATATGGGGTGTGGCAAGCATGGCGTGCTGCAGAATGTTATGGTCCAAGCGTGGCTCGCCCTCCCACACGTCGAAAACATAGCGGTGGCCACTCTCCCTGACGGCGCGGTTATCCACCACAGCACCGCGTGAGGCGTTGATAATAACGGCATTGGGCTTCATGACGGCTAAGTGCTTGCTGTTTATAAGGTGGTGTGTTGAGGCATCAAGAGGTGTGTGCAGCGTTATTATATCTGCCTCACGTACAATATGTTCGATAGGGTAGAACGCGCCTCCCTCGCGCTCATGACGTGGAGGGTCACACATCAATACCTTAAATCCCCAGTGGTGTGCATACTCCACAACAAGGCTGCCGACGTTACCCACGCCAACAACTCCCAATGTCACTTCTTCGGGGCGTTTACCCTCGCTCTCTACGATATGCTTTAGTGCTGCGGCCACCCATTGCAACACCCCGCGTGCATTGCACCCCGCAGCCGAGGTAACGGCTATGCCCGCCTCGTTGCAGTACTCCTGGTCGATGTGGTCGCGGCCAATGGTGGCAGTAGCTATAAACTGCACCTTCGAGCCCTCGAGTAGCTCGCGTCCACACTCTGTGCGTGTACGCACAATAAGGGCGTCGGCATTGCTCACGACGCTGCTATCTATCTCTGCTCCTTTGCAGTATACCACCTCGGCGTATGGCTCAACGACACCGCGAATGTAGGGTATGGCACTATCTATGATAACTTTCATAGAATTTGTTGAATATAGTGTTTAATTTTTTAGCAAATATAGGTATTTTATAGGAAAAAAATGCTAAATTTGCATGATATTTTGGCATTCAGAAGATATAAATTTGTAAGGATATGGAGCGTAAGAAGTTTGATCCTAACGGAGCTATTCCCGACAACGGCAACTACTTTGGTATTCCTCTCGAGCCCGATGAGGCGGCCTTAGTGCTTATCTCTGCGCCCTGGGATTTGAGTCTCAAGGTGCGCAATGGTAGTTCGTATGCCCCCGATGCTATCATCGAGGCGTCGCGCTCTGTCGACTTTTTCGAGCCCATGGCGCCCAATAGCTGGCGTAAGGGCATCGCCACCGTGCCCATCGACTACACCATTCAGGATATGTCGCACCGCCTGCGTTCCGATGCTGAGCGCGTGATGAAGGTAAACGATAAGCAGAGTGGCACAACCTTCGACAACCTCGTCTACGAGCGTAGCCTACGCCGCGTAAATGAGGGCTTTCAGATGCTTAACGACAACATATACAAGCAGTCGCAGACATGGCTTCAGAAGGGCAAGATTGTAGGTCTTGTGGGTGGTGACCAGTCAACGGCATATGGCCATATACGTGCCGTAGCGGAGCACTACGGCGAGTTGGGTGTG
This sequence comes from Alistipes sp., assembly GCA_017558115.1. Classification (GTDB taxonomy): domain Bacteria; phylum Bacteroidota; class Bacteroidia; order Bacteroidales; family Rikenellaceae; genus Alistipes. Next base: position 12,458 of record JAFYWG010000011.1, on the reverse strand, counting down.
CTACACATCGACTCGAGCTGCAACCTCAAGCCTTGTCATCAGGGCTTCGAGTACTCGCATGCCTCGGTCATGCACAACGTCCTACGCGACGTGCCCCAGGTGGATCGCCTTGTGGGTGTAGGCGTTAGGGCCTTCAGCCCCGCAGAGTGGGAGCGTGCCGAGAGCGACTCGCGCATCAAACTCTTCACGGGTCAATCGCTATGGTCGCGCCACTTCGAGGGTGTGCTCTGGTCGACAATATGCGACGAGATAGTGGCCTCGTTGCCCGAGCAGGTCTACGTATCGCTCGACGTGAATGGCCTCACGGTGGAGTGCTCGCCCCACAACGGCATGGTTGTGGCGGGAGGTATTCGCTTCCCGGAGGTTGTCTACCTCTTAGACAAGATTGTGGCTTCGGGTCGCATGATTGTGGGCTTCGACCTCTCGGAGGTAGTGCCCGACATGGACGACAAGATAGATGCCGCCATCGCCTCACGTCTCTTGTACAACCTATGTAGCATGGCTCTTAAGAACCACGATGCACCGATGGTTCTGTAACGTATAAGTATATTAAAACTAAATCTATAGACTATTATGCACGAAGCAACTAACGTAGAGTTATGGATGGTCATTCCCTTTGCCATCATGTTGCTCACCATAGCCATTGCCCCGCTGGTTGCGGAGCACTTTTGGGAGAAGAATCGCAATAAGCTAATCTTCACAGCCCTAATCTCTGTGGCATCTGTCGTGATGCTCGTCTCGTATGGCATGGGCCATGATGTTGTCCACTCGGTAACTGAAGAGTATATACCCTTCATCATGTTGCTTCTCTCGCTCTTTGTGGTTACGGGCGGCATACACATTAGCGGAGATATTACGGCAACCCCTCTTGTTAATACCTTCATTCTTGCTGGAGGCTTTGTTATGGCATCAATCATGGGTACTACGGGTGCTGCAATGCTCCTTATACGCCCCTTGTTGCAGATAAACCAGCAGCGTATACATAGGGCGCATACTGTGCTCTTCTTCATTGCGTTGGTTGCCAACTGCGGTGGTCTATTGACCCCTCTTGGTGATCCCCCATTGTTCTTGCTCTACTTGAAGGGTGCTGACTTTATGTGGTTCTCGACAATGTTCCCACAGTGGCTCGTTACGGGAGTTTTGCTCTTGGGTATCTACATGGTTGTAGACCGCTACTACTACGCCAAGGAGCCTGCTGAGGCTAAGCTTCGCGACTTGAATGAACATGAGCCTATCAAGATTCAAGGCATGCGTAACTTCTTGTACTTGGGTATGATTATCCTTGCTGTGCTCTTCTTGAACCGCAAGTATATCCCCGAGATGGCTATGAGTAGCTCACCCCTATATATTCAGTTCTTGCGTGAGATAGTGCTCGGTGCTATTATCGCCTTGTCGCTCTTCACAACGCGCAAGAGTGTGCGTAAGGCAAATAACTTCACATGGGAGCCTATCTCGGAGGTGGCAATCCTCTTTGTGGGTATCTTCATCACTATGACCCCAGCGATGTTGTACCTCGAGGCTAATGCTGCGTCGTTAGGTCTCACCGAGACATGGCAGTTTTACTACTCTACAGGTGCGCTATCGTCATTCCTCGACAATGCACCTACGGCGGTAGCCTTCCACACCTTGGCTAAGGGCCTCTATCCTGATGGTGGTGTAGACTTTGTGGCGAGCATCCCTGCAGTGTTGCTCCAGGCTATAGCTTTGGGTGCTGTATTCTTTGGTGCTATGACCTACATTGGCAATGGTCCCAACTTTATGGTTAAGGCTATTGCTGAGCAGGAGGGTGTAAAGATGCCATCATTCTTTGGCTACATCTTCAAGTTTACGCTTATAGTGTTGTTGCCCGTGTATGTCATCGTGCAGCTTATCTTCCTTCCATTCTAACGAAAAGTATTAACACCAGTGTAATGAGAAAAACATTTATCACAATAGCAGCCCTCGCCCTTATGGTGGCGTGTGGCGGCAAGACGCAGAAGTCATCTACCGCACCCGCTATGCAGACCAGCGCCGACTCTATGTCCTATGTTATGGGTATGAACATTGGCCGCAACCTGATGGGTATCGATTCGATGCTCAACATCGACATGGTTGCCGAGGGTATGCGTGATGCCTATCGTGGCGAGGCACGCCTAACGGATGAGGAGGCACGCATGGCATATTTGAAGTATATGAACTACGATAACTATGAGCGTATCAAGGCCTTCGAGGATAGCTACTTCGAGGAGATACGTCGTGCCGATCGTAAGTTTGTCGCCACAACCTCGGGTCTAACCTATAAGGTTGTGGAGCTTGGCGACCTTAAGAGATCGGTACACTCTAACCGCGATACCATGCTTGTGCGCTACCGTATGCTCGATATGTCGGGTGCTGTGCTCGACACCACATATCTACGTGCCGACACTCTCCGCACGGCGGCAGGTGATATGCCTAAGGGTGTTATCGAGGCTGTTAAGCTCATAGGTAAGGGTGGTCATATCGAGGCATGGGTGCCCTCGCAGCTCGGCTATGGTGCCAATGGTTGCGACTCGTTGGGCGTTAAGCCAAACTCGATTCTCTACTACGAGATGTGGCTTGTGGATGTCGAGAAATAGTAATTACAGAGAATATTTATAATAAAGTATGAAGAAAATCCTATTTTTTGCTACTGTGGCTGCTCTCCTTGTATCGTGTGGTGCAGCCACAACCTCTAAGACTCCTGACTATTACTTTGATGAGGAGGTATCGCGCCTCTACAACGACCCTAATGCTGAGATGGATACCCTCTCTTATGCTACGGGTATGAATATGGGCCTTGTTATCTCGCTACAGAATGCCGACTTTGGTGTCGATACTGAGAGTGTCATTGCACTTGTCGACGATGAGCTTAAGAGTGTTGTAACCGACAAGGAGAAGTTCGATGAGATTAATGAATATATGACCAAGTACTCTACGGAGCTCGTACGCCCCTATATGATGGCCAAGCGCATAAATGAGCGTGTTGAGACTGATCGTCCCGATACTTTGTCGCTTCCTGAGCTCTACAACGAGACCTATACTCGCGAGGGCTTCACTGAGGCTTTGGTTGTTGTCTTTGCAGATAATATCCGTAAGCAGCGCCTAAATGTCAATTTGCACTGGGTATACCAGGCTATGCGCGATGCTATAGCTGTTAAGGATAAGTCGGAGATCGACTCGTTGATGGCTATTCCCGAGCGTCGATTTATGACTGTGCTTGCCGACTACATGCATCAAGAGCTCCCAGCATACAACTTGGAACTCTCGGAGAAGTGGTTTGCAAATATTGCTACTAAGAGCAATGTTGAGGCTTTGAACAACGCCAAGGGTGAGGCTACAGGTGCCTACTATCGCATCAATAGGGCAGGTGGCGAGACTAAGCCCACTACCGACAACGACACTATCGCTATTAAGTATGCGGTATACTCTCGTACTGGTACCCTCTTGGAGTCTAACGAGATGTTTGTCCAGCAGCTCACAAAGCAGCGCGAGGCGCTCGTCGAGAACCAGATGATTGGCGAGACAATGCGACAGACATACCTCGATCAGATTGATGCTGAGCTTGCAAATAGCGATGTGCGCCGCATGACTCTTAAGACCTTTATGCAGAAGGATGTCCAGGAGGCTCTTAAGCTCATTGGCAATGGCGGTAGCATCACCATCTGGATGGATGCGCAGAAGGCTCTTGGCTTTAGAGCACGTCAGCTATTGCCTGTGAATGAGGCCGTAGTGGTTGATGTCGAGCTTATTGAGGTTAAGAATATGCCTATTGTTCCGCTTCCTACGTCGAATGTTGTTCGACTCCCTGCTAAGGATGCAATTAAGGAGGGTGCAGCACCTGCTGCTGGCAAGGTAGCACCTCAGACGGCTAAGAAGATCTCAAAGCCCACAATCATTCCCGTAGAGAAGCAGTAATTGAGATAGTTACATAAACAAGTAGTACAATTAAACCTCCCGAGGAGACTCGGGAGGTTTTTCTTTGCAAGCAACGTATTACCAATGGGTAATGATGCAAAAAACTCCTGGACTATTTGCCCAAGAGTATCTTTGCTTGCTTTAGTGCGGCATCTGTTATCTCGCTGCCCGAGAGCATCTTCGCAATCTCACCCACACGCTCCGCCTTAGCCAGGCGACGTACGTTGGTGCGCCCCGCCTCCTTGTATACCACAAAGTGTGCACCGCTCTTCGATGCCACCTGGGGTAGGTGGGTGATGTCTACAATCTGCATCGACTCAGCAAGGCGTGCTATGATGTCACCCATGGCATCGGCAATGCGACCCGATACGCCGGTGTCAATCTCGTCGAAGATTACCGTGGGAAGCATGCGCTTCTCGGCGATAAGTGCCTTGAGTGCCAACATTATACGCGAGAGCTCACCACCAGATGCAATGCGCTCTACGGCACCAGGCTTCGTTGTGCGATTCGCGGTGAAGAGGTATACGACATTGTCCATGCCAAGTGGGGTATATGCTTCAGTCTCGGTAATATCTACCACAAACTGCGCATCCTCCATGCCGAGCATGCGTAGCGTAGCCACCACGCTCTCTTCCAACTGCTTAGCAATCTTGACGCGTGCCTCGTGTAGCGCGTGTGCTGCTGTGCGACACTCCTTGTCAGCCTCGCCGATGCGTGCCTCGAGCTCGCGTAGTGCGGTGTCGCTATTGTCAATCGTCGCGAGTCGCGCCTCGAAGGCTGCAGCCTTAGCTAAGAGGTCGTCGAACGACTCTGCACGGTGCTTCATCTCGAGCGAGTAGATGGTGTTGAGCCTGTCGCTGAGTTTCTGCAACTTCTCGGGGTCAGCATCAATGCGCTCCGCCTCGTCTGCCGCTGTGGTGCTCAGGTCCTTAAGCTCTGCCACAACCGACTTTAGGCGCTCGGCGATGCTCTCACCCTCGGGGTAGCGATCACCTATAGCCTCCAACTCGCGCTGTGAGCGTGTTAGTGCCACGAGGGCACCCAACTCCTCATCATCCAGTGCATTGCGTAGCGTAGTTAGCGCCTCGCCAATGCGGTCGGCACTCTCCAACGTCGCTAACATCTGCTCCGTCTCAGCCTGCTCGCCCTCTTTGAGCTTCGCGGCGCGAAACTCCTCTACGGTGTAGCGCAACCACTCCTCATCCTTGCGTGCCGCCTCCATCTCCGCAGCCATTGTGCGGTGCTCACTACGTAGTGCATTTAGCGCGGCGAGCTTTGCGATGTATGCCTCCATGAGAGAAGCGTTACCTGCCAATGTGTCAAGTGTCGTTGTGCGGAACTCCTCTGATGCGAGGATTAGGTTTTGGTGCTGTGAGTGTATATCTACGAGGTGTGTGCCGAGCTCCTTGAGTGTTGCCAACTGTACGGGCATGTCGCCCACAAAGGCGCGACTCTTACCCGCGGGAGTTATCACGCGGCGTATTGTAACCTCAGGCTCGTACTCTATGTCGTTAGCCTCGAAGATATGCTCGAGGTTGAGCCTCGCGATGTCGAACGTTGCCTCCACCACGCAGTTGCGCTCGAGGTCCTTTGTCGCCTGACCCTCGTTCTTTGCGCCAAGCAGTAGTCCCAGCGCACCGAGTAGGATTGACTTACCCGCACCTGTCTCACCGGTGATGATGTTGAGGTGCTCGTCCCACTCAACATGGAGCGAGTCGATAAGGGCGTAGTTCTCTATCGTTAAGCTCTTAAGCATCTATATATTACTTATTTAGTCTCTCAATTTTGTCTACGATGACTGCTGCCACCTCGCGCTTCGACATCAGAGGATGCTCCTCGCGGCCGTTGCGGTCGATGAGTGTCACCTTGTTGGTGTCGCCAGCGAAGCCTGCGCCCTTGTCGCGCAACGAGTTGAGCACCACAAAGTCGAAGTTCTTACGCTCGAGCTTACCCTCGGCATTAGCCTCCTCGTTGTCGGTCTCGAGGGCGAAGCCCACAAGTGTGCGACCCTCCTTGTTCTTGCCCAATTCTGCGGCGATGTCCTTCGTGCGCACAAGCTCAATGCGTAGGTCATCGTCCGACTTCTTGAGCTTCTTGTCTGCCACGACAGCGGGTGTGTAGTCCGCTACGGCCGCGCACATAACTGCGCCATCAGCCTCGCGCCACGCCTCGACTGCGGCGTTGTACATATCTGCTGCCGAGAGCACATCTACGCGCTCCACGCCAGCGGGTGTGGGTAGGGTAGTGCGGCCACTGATTAGCTTAACCTCGGCACCACGCTTTGCCAACTCCTCGGCAATGGCATAGCCCATCTTGCCTGTAGAGTGGTTGGTGATGTAACGCACGGGGTCTATAGCCTCGATTGTAGCGCCTGCAGTCACGAAGTAACGCTTACCTGCGAGGCTCTTACACTGCTTGTCACCGAGGATTGCCTTCACCTGCTCCACAATCTCCTCGGGCTCTGCCATGCGGCCCTTACCCACCAAGCCACTTGCCAACTCACCTGCCGCGGGCTCGATGATGGCTACGCCACGCTCAGCGAGCGTACGCAAGTTCTGCTGTGTGGTGATGTGGGCATACATATCGAGGTCCATAGCTGGTGCTACGGCAACGACAGAGCGTGCCGAGAGGTAGGTCGTAAGCAAGAGATTGTCCGCGATGCCCGTAGTCATCTTAGCCAATGTGTTGGCTGTTGCGGGTGCTATGAGCAGCATATCTGCCCACTCGCCGAGCGATACGTGTGAGTTCCACTCGCCATTCTCGGGGTTGAAGAACTCCACGAGGATGGGGTGTTTCGAGAGTGTCGCCATGGTAAGTGGCGTGATGAACTGCTTAGCTAGTGGTGTCATGATGACACGTACCTCGGCACCCTCCTTCACTAAAAGACGGCACAGCATAGCAGCCTTGTATGCTGCTATGCTGCCGGTAATGCCGAGTATGATATGCTTGCCTTTGAGCTGCATAATCCTATCTCTTTATGTTTGTAAGGTGTGTGCCTACTACTTGTCGCCGTGGCGGAAGTATACCTCGCCATCGAGGAACTCCTCAGTAGCGATGATAGCGGGCTTTGGAAGACGCTCATAGTAGCGTGAGATCTCAATCTGCTCGCGGTTCTCGAAGGTCTCCTCTACAGAGCTGTCGGTGGGTGCCGAAAAGTCTGCAAGCTTGCGGTTGAGCTCAGTCTTAAGCTCTGAAGCAATCTGGTTTGCGCGACGAGCGATGATGTTGATGCTCTCGTAGATGTTACCTGTAGGGGTGTCGAGGTCTACCAACTTGCGGGTAATGGTGTTGTTTGGAACGTTCTTCTTAATCTCCATAATCCTATATGTTTTTGTCTTAATTATCCATGTTTTGTGAGCTACTCCTCGGTGTTGGCATTCTTATCGAGGAAGCTACGTGCGCTCTTAGCCATTCGTGCGAGCTCCTTGACGTATTTCGACTCGGGATATTCCGCAAGGAAGGAGTAGTAGTTGTCGAGCATCGCGAGGTATCGGTCCACCTGTTTCGATTCGATAGAGTTCTCCGCCAGGCGATATGCCGATACTGTCTGATAGTACATCATCTGCTCGGTGTATGGCGAGTCGGGGTGGCGCTTCATGGCGTTCTTGAATGCTACGATTGCCGACTTGTAGCGGCCAATCTTGTAGTATGTGTAGGCATTCATGTAACTCTTCTGCATAAGTCGCGCTGTGAGCTCCTCGAGCATGTCGTTGAACTCAGCCACATACTCCGAGTTGGGGTAGCGCGATAGGAACTCTGTAATCGAGATAATCGCCTGTGTGGTCATCGTCTGGTCATACTCTGGCGGTGGCGACATGTAGTAGTAGCATAGCGCATACATACCCTCGGCCTCCTCTATGAATGGGCTACGGCCGAACTTGTGACGATAGGTGTCGAGTAGCGACGAGGCATCCTCCCAGTTACGGCGCTTGAACTTGCAGCGTGCGTTGTAGAACGATAGCGAGTCCTCGCGTGGTGTACCCATATATATGTGTCGCGTTGCCTCGAAGAGTGTCGATGCCTGATCCCACTTGCCATTGTCGTATAGCTCCAACGCCTGCTCATATGCAAACTGGGGGTCTCCCGACTTAATGGCGTTGTTGACGGTGCTACACGCCACGCCACCTATAAGTGCCACAACTGCGAGTATGTAACAAAAAATATACTTCATTTTTCTGTTGTTTCTTGCGCTTATGCGTATAAGCGCACAAAGTTACACAATATTTTTGAATTAACGAACATAAAACAGAAATTATTGTGCCTCAAGTAGTGTGGTTTGTGGAAAATCATCGTGGGGAATGAAAGAGGAAGCGAATGGGCGACAAGCAGACAAACAGACAAACAGACAAACAGACAAGCAGACAAACAGACAAACAGACAAACAGACAAGCAGACAAACAGACAAGCGGACAATCAGACAATCAGACAATCAGACAAGCGGACAAGTAGACAAGCGGACAAGTAGACGAGGGAGCGAACTGCATTTGGGAAGCGTGTTCGTATTTGTCGTTTTGTCCGTTCGTCCGTTTCGTCGTTAATTATAATCCGCGCCTCTCTTCGGTCTTCCTGGTCTCTAAAACTCCAAACAAAAAAGCACCCGCCGAAGCGAGTGCTTTGAATATAGGATTAAATCAAGTTATTACTTGAGGTAAGTAACTGTCATAGAGTATGCGCGAGCCTGAGCTGAAAGAGTTTTGATTTCATAAGTATTAGATGTACCATCCAATGTGATAGTTACAATACCATTGTCTGCAGTACCCCATGGTGTTACATACTTAGACTCCAATCCTGAAACATTTATTGAGATAGACAAGATTGCACCAGGTGCCTCAATCTTTACGTCAGAGCTCTTGTAGAATCGAGCAGGATTATAGTAGTCGCCAACATTCGATGTTGATGATGACTTATCGTTAGTCACTGTAATTCCATTCTGCTCCCATACCTGCTGTGAAGTAGTATAGGTTGTACGGTTTGCCTTGTCAGCAAAAGAAATAGTTGCCTCTACAGCTGTCTGATCGCCTGATGATGCTCCCAACTGAGATACTGTGATAACCTGTGACAAAGTACCGCAAGTTACAGTAATGTTGCCCTCAATAGGATCAGATGAAGTGTTCTCACGAGCTGATACTGTCAACACACCATTTGCGTATGTTGCAGAGAACTGTGCGTTATCAGATGTAGCTACGACATCAGCAGTTGAATTGTAAATAGTTACCTCGATATCCTTCGCATCTGCAGCAGCTGTGAATGATGCAGATGTAGCCTCGAATGACCAGAATGCCAAAGTACCAGGTGACTTAACCTCTACGAAAGTAGCGTTCTTACCCTGTGGAGCATTGCTGTACTCAGTTCGGATAGTCTTAACAGTGATGTCATCACCTACCTTAGCACCTGATGTAGCCCAGTACTTTGTCTCACCATTAGGACCTACAAGACCGTAGATAAGAACCTCACCTGTACCATCGTTCAAGTAGAAGTTACCATATGTTGTGTTAGGGCAAGATGTGATAGTACCTGTCAAAGTGTAGCGTGGAGCAGCAGCAATCTCCTCAGCAGTAGCGTCAGAAGGAACAACGTCAGTAAGTGCCAAGAACTCTGCTACAGTAAGAACTGGCTCAGCTGGACCTACAACAGGCTTAGCCTCAGTAGTTGCTGTAACTACAGCAGCCTCAGAGTTAGTGTTCTTTGTTGTATCAGCAGCGATTGCCTTAACAGTGAATGTGTACTCAACCTCGTAGTCACCCTCGAATACGTAAGTAGTAGCGTTTACAGTCTCCTCAACATCGTCATCAACCTGAACAGTGTAGTTAGCAGCGCCCTCTACAGCAGCCCAAGTCAAAGTAACAACATTACCCTCTACAGAAGCCTTTACAACGGGAGTTGCAAGTACCTCGGGCTCAGGCTCAGCAACAACATAAGTAGTCCAACCATTAGTTGCACCATCCCATGAGTTTGCAGGAACTACGAACAATACCTTGTCGTCAGTAGGAACCTTAAGGTCACCTGTCTGATTCCACTTGTTGTTCCAATTGTTAGCAGATGCGCCAGGGTTCATACGGCAGAAGATAACGTTAGGATAGCCTGCAGGAGCCTCTACAGAGTAGATGTCAGTCTCACCTTCAACGAGTGTCATGTCTACCCAAGTCTCACCAGCACCGAAGAAGTATGCAGCGAAGCGAGCGTCGTCAACCTTCCAGTTAGCGTTAGGCTGGAGGTAGAGAGTGAGGCCAGATGGCTGTGCGGGCTCTACATAGTTAGTGTAGAAGTAGTTATCGTTAACTACAACACCCTCGATGTCGGCAGTCTGCTTGCCGTTGTTACCGTTGTTGAAGTTAAAGTTGATAGTCTGACCATTGAGCTCTGAAGAGAGTGTGTATACGAAGTACTCAACCTCGTTTACAGTCTCCTTCTCGGTCATCTCAGTACCGGGCCACTCACCAAGGAGGTGTGCACCCTCAGCATCCCAAGCGTATACACATACCTTCTCCCAGTTGTCAGCATTCTCAAGATAGAGCTTGTACTCTGCAGGCTTAACACCAGTAGTAGCCTTAACCTCAGTAGTCTCACCTACAAGACCCTTCTCGCTCATTGCGTATACTACGAATGTGTACTCAGTCTCCCAAGCGAGGTTCTCGTAAACCTTTGTGAGCTCTGTAGTCTCCTCAGCACCCTGACCAGCAATGCCTGCGAAGTACTTAACAGCACCCTCAACAGCCTCCCATGTGAGAGTTACGGTGTTACCCTCAGCAGTTGCAGTTGCAACAGGAGCAGCAGGTGCAACCTCCATTGATGGGTTGATCATCTCATCCACGAAATCGTCGTTAACAACGATAGTGATGTTAGCCTGAGTTGTAAGGATGTCACCAGTGATAGTTGTCAAATAGTTACGCTGTACGGGAATCTGAGTGTTGAAGTCGGTCTCCTTGATAAGACGGCCACCCTTAGACTCGTAAACAGCCATCTTGAAGTTGATAGGCATCTGCTGACTCTCACGTGCGAAGAGGTAGTCAGCGAAGAGAGTCTGGTTCTTTGCCTCTGCATCATAACCCTCAGTGTAGGGAGCATTCTTCTTAACCTCGAAGCCATAAACAAGCTCATTACCTGCCAATGGTGTAGCGTTGAGCTGACCGTTAATAGCGTTAAATGACTTGTATAGAGCCTCAGTGTGGTAAGTAACCTCTACATAACCAGGAGCTGAGTAACCAGCGATGTAATCGAGGTCAGTAGCGATAACACGTACCTTACCGAAAGGACGAGTCAATGTAAGAGTCTTTGTAAGGCTTGTAGAAACCTCTACATTCTCAGATACAAAGTAAGCATCGCGTACCTCGTTCATTGCGTTCCAACCCTCTGCACCAGTCTTAGCAGTGATGTTGCGAAGATCTGTAGTGTCGTAGTAGAGGTCATCCTTAGAACCCTGCTCAACGAAGTCTGCAAATACCACAAACTTGTACTCGCGGTTAGGAACAAGGCGCAAGTCGAAAGTGGTTGGAGCATACTTATCCAAGTAGTTTACCAAACGCTCACGGTAGATGGGCTCGCCAGTACCGTCATCATTTGCATCGTACACCTCGAGAGTGTAACGCAAGTCGTAGTTAGCCCAATCTGCATCGTTGAAGAAGTCGATTGCGCCAAATGCGCTGTTTCTACCAGCGTTTGCGTCAGCATCAGCGCGTGTTGCGCCAAGCTCGGGAGCATCCACTGTAAGAACAACGTTTGCGAGACCGCCATTAGAGGCATTCTCAACGCCCTCATTCTGGCACGCTACGAAGCATAGCGCAAGAGCCAAAATAGATAAAAGCTTTTTCATTGTTTTGAGTGTTTTAAGTTAAAAATTGTATAAAGTTTGTGTTGTTTTTCCTCTGTTTTTAACTTCATTCGCCTATATACACGACGTAGGTAGAGACGCTTGTCTCCTCCCTAAAAATTAAAAGTCAAATATACAAGGCTTAATATCAGATGGTTACAACGGTTTATTAAAGAGTTTTCGCCATCTTTTAAGTCACTACAAAGTTAGAAAATATTTTTCAAACTGCCAAACTTTTGAGGCTTTTGATGAAGTGTTTTAGGTTTGCGTGGGGTAAAGAGTTTAGAGAGTTTAGAGAGTTTAGAGAGTTTAGAGAGTTTAGAGAGTTTAGAGTGGGGGAGGACTTTACCATACCCTAAATTCCTTAAATTCCCTAAACTCCCTAAATCACCTACCCCCCCCAAAGCACAAAAAAAAACTCCCCAGACAAAAGTCCAGGGAGTATATAGATACCGCACAAAGCGGATGATCTACGAAATTACTCAGCTACAACAGCGAACTTGATAGTAGCCTTAACCTCGCGGTGAAGCTTAGCAACAGCCTCGAACTCACCAAGAGTCTTAACAGAGTCTACAGTGATGTTCTTGCGGTCTACCTCGATGCCCTTCTCCTGAAGTGCAGCAGCAAGGTCAGCAGCTGTCACAGCGCCGAAGATCTTCTCCTCCTCTGCCTTAGCAGTGATAGTGAGGTGGAGGTTGTTGATAGTCTCAGCCAAAGCCTGTGCATCAGCAAGGATCTT
>JAFYWG010000010.1 GCA_017558115.1 Alistipes sp. | reverse complement strand
TGTCGAAGCCGTTAACGAGATACTTGCGGAAGGTCTGCTTCTCAGCCTCCTCGCGCTCGAGCATCTCATCGATGAGTTGTTGTGTCTCGCGGCGTAGTGCCTCTACAATGTCGTTGTTTTTAATCTCTGTCATAGTTTTACTTTTTTAATAATTAGGGTTTATTAGTTGTATGTTGTAGTCTAATTGTTGAACTACGACTGCAAATATAATAGCAAAAAGCCCCTTTGTCAAGGGTTTTGGGGTAAAAAATTTTACATGCTATAGTTAAGTGGTTGAATATGACCAAAGGGAGATTAGGGAATTTAGGGAATTTAGGGAGGACAAACAGACAAGCAGACAAGCGGACAAGTAGATGAGGGAGCGAACTGTATTTGGGAAGCGTGTTCGTATTTGTCGTTTTGTCCGTTCGTCCGTTCGTCGTAGTTTTCTCGTCCCTATCACCCCTTTCATCCCTTTGGTCCCTTTGGTCCCTAAAGTCTCTATCAATAACCCCCTGCTTATACCTATATAAAAAATATATATGCCCAATCCTTTGCCGTTGTGAATAGTTTTTGTTATATTTGCGAGTTAAATAAAATATGATGGAAAAGGATACACAAAATATACTTCAAGAACTCGAGACCAGCGATTATAAGTATGGTTTCGTTAGTGACATCGAGACCGAGACCATTGGTCGTGGTCTGAATGAGGATGTCATTCGCCTGATTTCCCAGAAGAAGGGCGAACCCGAGTGGATGTTGGAGCGTCGACTCAAGGCCTACCGCCATTGGCTCACACTCGAGCACCCCAACTGGGCGCACCTCGCGATTCCCGAAATCGACTTTCAGGATGTAATCTACTACGCTGCACCCAAGCCTAAGAAGCAGCTCAACTCTATGGACGAGGTGGACCCCGAGCTAAAGCGCACGTTCGACAAGCTCGGCATTCCGCTCGAGGAGCAGATGGCATTGGCTGGTGTTGCCGTGGATGCCGTGCTCGACTCTGTTTCGGTTAAGACCACCTTCCGCGACACATTGGCCGAGAAGGGCATCATCTTCTGCTCTATATCGGAGGCTATCAAGGAGCACCCCGAGCTAATTAAGAAATATCTCGGCTCGGTAGTGCCATATACCGACAACTTCTATGCTGCACTTAACGCCGCAGTATTCTCTGATGGCTCCTTCTGCTACATTCCCAAGGGTGTGCGTTGCCCCATGGAGCTATCTACCTACTTCCGCATCAATGCCGAGGGCACAGGTCAGTTCGAGCGCACGCTCATCGTGGCGGATGAGGGCTCGTATGTGAGCTACTTGGAGGGTTGTACGGCACCTCGCCGCGACGAGAACCAGTTGCACGCCGCCGTGGTGGAGATTGTCGTAGAGAGGGATGCTGATGTCAAGTACTCTACCGTACAGAACTGGTACCCAGGCGATAAGGATGGTAAGGGTGGCATCTACAACTTCGTTACGAAGCGTGGCATCTGCCGCGAGGGTGCCCACCTCTCGTGGACGCAGGTCGAGACAGGTTCGGCCATCACATGGAAGTACCCCAGCTGTGTTTTAGCGGGCGACAACTCGTCGGGTGAGTTCTACTCTGTGGCCATGACGAACAACTACCAGCAGGCAGATACGGGCACTAAGATGATACACATCGGCAAGAACACCCGCTCACGCATCGTGTCGAAGGGCATCTCGGCAGGTAGGTCGCAGAATGCCTACCGTGGCCTTGTCCGCGTTGCTAAGGGTGCGGATAATGCGCGTAACTACTCGCAGTGCGACTCGCTGCTTATTGGCGATAAGTGTGGCGCACACACCTTCCCCGTCATCGACTCACACAACCCCTCTGCAGTGTTGGAGCACGAGGCTACCACGTCGAAGATCTCGGAGGAGCAGCTCTTCTACTGCAACCAGCGTGGCCTCTCGACTGAAGATGCCGTGGGCCTCATCGTCAACGGCTATGCCCGCGAGGTATTGGCAAAGTTACCCATGGAGTTCGCTGTCGAGGCACAGAAGCTTCTTGCAATCTCACTTGAGGGCAGTGTGGGATAGTGTTTAATTAGTAATTAGTAATAAAAATAAAAACGAAATATATGTTAAAGGTTGAAAATCTGCACGCTAAGGTTGGCGATAAGGAGATTTTGAAGGGTATAAACCTCGAGGTTAAGGCTGGCGAGGTACACGCTATCATGGGTCCTAACGGCTCGGGTAAGTCTACACTCGCATCGGTATTGGCGGGCAACGAGAAGTTCACCGTAACCGAGGGTAAAGTGGAGTTTGAGGGCGAAAACCTCCTCGACCTCCCCATCGAGGAGCGCTCACGCAAGGGCTTGTTCCTCGGCTTCCAGTATCCCGTCGAGATACCTGGAGTGTCTATGGCAAACTTTATGAAGATTGCCGTAAACGAGCAGCGTAAATATCGTGGTCTTGAGCCACTTACTGCGGCTGAGTACCTTAAGATGATGAAGGAGAAGAGCGCCATTGTGGAGCTCGACTCGAAGCTCACATCGCGTGCCGTAAACGAGGGCTTCTCGGGTGGCGAGAAGAAGAAGAACGAGATATTCCAGATGGCTATGCTCGACCCCAAGCTCGCAATCCTCGACGAGACAGACTCTGGTCTCGACATCGACGCATTGCGCATCGTGGCTACGGGCGTAACACGCCTCAAGCGCGAGGATAACGCTACGGTGGTCATCACACACTACCAGCGCCTCTTGGACTACATCGTGCCCGACTACGTACATGTCCTCTACAAGGGTCGCATCATCTACACTGGCGATAAGACCCTCGCCCTCAAGCTCGAGAAGGAGGGTTACGACTGGCTCATTAACGACTATAAGGAGGAGTAGCCATGACCGAGCGTATTATTGAGGCTTTTGCCGCACAGCCCATCCCCGCTGGGTGTTGCACCGAGTCGGGACGCTGGGTGTTGCGCGCCGAGGCAGACACAGATATAAATATCACCGAGGGTGCCACGGTGGAGTTGCTCATCGTCGAAGGTACAGAGGCGGTAAACATCGACATCGATGTGCGCGAGGGTGCTTCGTTGCGCATCGTGGATGTCGTAGCAGAGCGTAGTGCTACCGAGTTAAGCATCGCAGTAGCTAAGAATGGCGAGTGTCTAATAACTCAGGTTGTTACATCGCCTTCGGATATGCGTGTAGTGGCGAGCCTTGTAGAGGAGGGTGCATCATTCAAGCACAACGGCTGCTTCATCCTCGTCGACGAGGAGCAGGGTAGCGTAACGGTGGATGTAAACCATATGGCTGCAGAGTGTACGTCGCACACCTCGGTTAAGGGTGTCGCAGCAGACAAGGCACATGGCAGCTTCTCGGGTCTTGTATATGTTGCCCCAGGAGCTCAGCACACCGACTCTGTGCAGTCGAGCCGCAATGTCACCATTGGCGAGGCACGCATCGAGACACTTCCGCAGCTCGAGATCTATGCCGACGATGTGAAGTGTAGCCACGGTGCCACCGTGGGCCAGATGGATAGCGATGCTATTCTCTACATGCGTCAGCGTGGTCTTAGCAGTGCGCAGGCTAAGCGCCTCCAGATAGAGGGTTTCGTGCAGGATGTAGCCATGCACTCTGCCATCGAGAGCCTTGCGGAGGAGCTCATGGAGATTATCAATACTAAGCTTAATAGCCTATAAACCATGTCATTTGACATCAATGATATACGCCGAGACTTCCCCATCCTCTCGCGCAGTGTCAACAATCGCCCCTTGGTCTACTTCGACTCGGGAGCTACGGCACAGAAGCCCACGGCGGTCATCGAGAAGGTGGACGAACTCATGCGCCACTACAACGCCAACATCCACCGCGGTGTGCACCACCTCTCGGGTCGTATGACCGACATGTATGAAGAGGCACGCGAGCGTGTGCGCCAGTTCATTGGCGCTGAGCACCGTGAAGAGGTGGTATTCACCTCGGGTGCCACGGCCAGCATCAATCTCGTTGCCTATGCCTGGAGCGAGCGCTTCCTAAAGGCGGGTGACAACATCGTCGTGAGCGAGATGGAGCACCACTCCAACATTGTGCCTTGGCAGTTGGCAGCTATGCGCCATGGTGCCGAGCTACGCGTCTTGCCCTTCGACGAGAGGGGTGAACTCTGTATGGAGCAGTTGGATGACCTCATCGACGAGCGCACACGCTTAGTTGCTGTTACTGAGGCCTCTAATACCCTCGGTACGTGTCCCGACCTCGACCCCATCATCGCCAAGGCGCACAGCGTAGGTGCTGTTGTTATGGTAGACGGCTGTCAGGGCATCGTGCATGGTGGCGGCAGGGTAGCCGAGCATGGCTACGACTTCTACGCCCTCTCTGGCCACAAGCTCTACGCCCCCACGGGCATCGGCGTCTTGTATGGCCGCAAGGAGTTGTTGGATGCTATGCCCCCATTTATGGGTGGTGGTGACATGGTCGACAAGGTGACCTTCGCCAAGACCACCTATGCGCCACTACCGCTTAAGTATGAGGCTGGCACCTCAAACTTCATTGGTGCTGTAGCCCTCGGCACGGCTATCGACTATGTTGATAGCATTGGCATGGCGGCTATCGAGGAGCACGAGCAGATGCTTCTCAAGGCTGCTACTGAGCGCTTGGAGCATATTGAGGGCTTGCATATCTACGGCAAAGCGGTGCATAAGTGCCCCTTGGTGTCGTTTACGGTGGAGGGTACACATCCCTACGATGTGGGTATGATTCTCGATAAGCTTGGCATTGCCATCCGCACGGGTCACCACTGCGCCGAGCCCGTCATGACTCACTTCGGTGTTACGGGCATGTGCCGTGCCTCTATCGGTATGTACAACACATTGGAGGAGGTAGATGCTCTGGCTAAAGGCATTGAGCGCGCCGTGATGATGCTTCGCTAATACTAACTACTAAACACAAAGATACGATGTTTATCGTTTTGGAGGGACTTGACGGAGCTGGCAAGTCAACACAGATAACCAAACTCCAGGAGATGTTTAACCAGCGTGGTGTAGCTACTGAGTATCTGCACTTTCCACGCTTTGATGCTCCCGTCTATGGCGACCTCATCGCCCGCTTCTTGCGTGGTGACTTGGGCACTGTGGAGGGTGTAAACCCTTACCTTGTGGCGCTCCTCTATGCTGGCGACAGAGCCAACGCTGCAAAGACCATCAACGGCTGGTTGGCTGAGGGTAAGGTTGTCATCGTCGACCGCTATGTCTACTCCAACATCGGCTATCAGTGTGCTAAGCTCCCCGCGGGCATGGAGCGAGACATGCTTCGCAAGTGGATTCTCCGCACCGAGTTCGAAGAGTTTGCTATCCCACGTCCCGATGTCTCGTTATTCCTCGATGTCCCCTTCTCGTTCACCGAGCGCAAGCTCACCGAGACACGTGAGGGTGAGGATCGCTCATACCTGCAGGG
The DNA here is from genome assembly GCA_017558115.1 of Alistipes sp. Lineage (GTDB taxonomy): Bacteria > Bacteroidota > Bacteroidia > Bacteroidales > Rikenellaceae > Alistipes. The sequence continues at coordinate 11,103 of JAFYWG010000010.1, read as the reverse complement.
CGCAAAGGATATTCACGAGGCATCGCTCGACCTCCAGCGCCGTGTGCGTGAGGTCTACTTGGAGGCTGCGGCATGCTCCGACGACATCAAGGTTGTGGACTGCTCAACCGCCGAGGGCACTATGGCTTCACCCGAGGCTATTTATGAGCGCATCATGCACCACATCACACCCCTAATCGCTAAGTAGTGGGCGTGAATATTAAAATCAAACATATTGGCATCTTGGCGCTACGCTGGCTGCTCGGAGGAGTGTTTATCTTCTCCGGCTTGGTCAAGTGTGTCGACCCCGTGGGTACCTCGGTCTTTGTCGATAAGTATCTTGCTACATACTCTTTAGATGCGCTTTTACCCCTCTCGCTTACCATTGCAGTGCTTCTTGCAGTAGTGGAGGTGGCAATGGGTATATTGCTTGTTATAGGCCTGTTAAAGCGATATGTGTCGCTCGCCGCAACCATCTTCGTTGCGCTCTTTACCATCGTTACGCTGCTAAGTGCTACGATACTCCCTATTGGCGACTGCGGCTGCTTTGGCGATGCCGTGAAACTTACTCCATGGCAGACATTCTTCAAAAATATCGTGCTCCTGCCCATGGCCTATTTCGTGTGGCGTAGTAGCACTCCTGAATGTCCCAAGTGGCTGCGCACATCCGTCATTTTGGCTATTGCCGTGGCGCTACCCCTCGCCATTAATCTATACTCTCTGCGCTATCTTCCACTTGTCGACTTCATGCCCTACAAGGTGGGTGTAGACCTCCGTCACGAAGTTGAAAAAGAGCGTAGTGCAGAGGCTGTGCAGAGCGTTCTAATCTTTGAGAATATCGCTACTGGTGAGCACGTGGAGTACCCCGCGGAGGATACATCGTGCTGGGCGGACCCCGACCTCGAGTATGTCGATGCTCGCACCATTAGTTCAACCTCTAAGGCGGGTAAGTTTGCTGATTTTAGGGTGTATAATCGTGATAACGAAGATGTTACACTCGAAGTGCTGGGTAAGTCTGGCCGCGTGGCATGGCTCTGCGTAAACGATAGCGAAGCCCTCACAGGTCTGCGCTTGCAGTATGCTCAGCGTCTCTTGGAGGCCTATCCGGAGCAGGCTGTTGTCGTAGTTGTCACCTCCAATGCACCATACGTAGCCAAACGCCTCAATCGCGACGCCTATACTATCGATGCTATGACCCTTCGCTCGATGATGCGTGCCGATGTTGGCGTTGTGGTGCTCAATGATGGCGTTATAGAGTTCAAGGCCGACGTGCGTGATATATAGTGGCAAGGTAATTGCCCGCATAGCCACAAACTTATGTTGCTATGCGATACACTCTCCTAATGTTTTTACTGCTTGCCCTTGTGGCGTGTCGTGGTGGCGGTAAGCAACCCGACGATGTTGTGCAACCCGTTAAGTGCGTTGTTGCTAAGCCGTTGCACTCTATCACACGTGACTTTGCAGCACTATCCACAGCCGATGATGCAGTAAATCTCGCCTTCAAGCTTTCGGGTCGCGTGGTGGATGTTCCCGTTGTTAAGGGCATGAGCGTGACCGAGGGGCAACTCCTTGCTCGCCTCGACTCTCGCGATGTTGAGCTACAACTATCTGCTGCTAAGGCTGCATACGACGAAGCCCTCTCGCGCCTAAGGCGTGCCGAACGCCTCCTTGAGCACGATGCTATCTCGGAGCAAGAAGTAGAGGCTCTGCAAAACGCCGTAGCACAGAGTTTAACTCTATATGAAAATGCCGAGCAGACACTCCAGGAGACGCGCATAACAGCCCCATTTAGTGGTGTTGTGGAGTATGTTGCTGTCGATGTCTTCCAGCGTGTAGCCTCTGGAGAGACCATCCTCCGCCTTGTTAAGCCAGAGAGTAATACGGTTAGTTTCACTGCCCCCGAGAGCCTTATCTCATCGCTATCGCTCTCTACAACGCGCTTCTATGTGCTCTTCGACGCCTATCCCAATATCCCATTTGATGCTGTTATCAAGAGCTTCGCCCGCACATCGAGCGATGCCCTTGGCTTTCCCGTGTCGCTAAGCCTCACAGATGTTGACCGTGCACGCTATACAATCTCTCCGGGTATGACCTGTATAGCCGTAGTATCTGTTGCGGAGGAGGATTCCCACGCCGTGGTCCTCCCACTTACGGCTATCTATGCCCCTGTTGGTGACTATGATAGTGTCTGGGTTGTCGGCGATGACGACTGCGTTGAGCGTCGTAGGGTTACCCTCGGAGGCCTTACTGGTTCGAGTGATGTCGTAGTCTTGGAGGGTGTCAAAGCAGGTGAAAGGGTAGTGTCGGCTGGTGTCTACAAGCTCACGGATGGTGAGGTTGTTAAGGTAGTTGAAAACTTTAGATGATGCGCTTATGTCACTAAATATTACAAAGTTGTCACTTGGTAATACCTCAGTCGTTGGTTTCTTCCTTGCAGTGGTTCTCCTTGGTGGCATCTATGCCTTTATCCATCTGGGCAAGCGTGAGGATTCCACCTTCAAGATTAAGAGTGCCGTTGTCACGTGTTACTATCCTGGTGCTACACCCGCGGAGGTGGAGCAGCTGGTTCTTATACCTATGGAGCGCACACTGCGTACACTCAGCGCCGCGCATACGATAACCTCTGAGGCGCACTTTGGCTACGCCCGCATAATGGTGGAGTTGCAGCCCGATACCAAGCCCGATGCCATACCTCAGCTGTGGGATGAACTGCGCCGCAAGGTCGACGATGTGCGCAGAGAACTCCCCGAGGGTGTCGCAACGATAGATGTCGCTGATGACTTCGGTGATGTCTACGGCTTGTACTATGCCCTAAAGTCCGATGGTGGCTTCGCAATGGATGATATGCGCGCCTATGCTCGCCTCATCGAGCAGCAACTATACACTGTAGATGGTGTAAGTAGAGTCTTAGTTGCCGGTGAGCAACCCGTAGATATTGAGATAGTCATATCTCCAGCTACGCTCTCCGCTTTCGACATCACGCCCGAGGCTATTGCTCGTGCTGTGTCGAGCCAAAATGCTGTTGTAGGCCTCGGTGTGCGCCGTGCTGGTGAGGTGGTGGTGCAACTCTCGGAGGGTACTACCTACTTCTCGCTTGCCGACATCGAAAACCAACTCCTCTACGCATCGTCGGGCAAGCAGTATCGCTTAGGAGACATTGCGGAGGTGAGGCGTAGCTATCATAAACCATCACCCTACATTGTCAAGGTCGATGGCTGTGATGCAATAGCCATTGCCGTAGCCACTAATCCCGAGCTCGACATCGTAGCCGTGGGTGATAGGGTAGATGCTGTGCTGCAAAATGCACGCAAGAGCCTGCCCGCAGGCCTTGAGTTAGTCACTCTCTATCCCGAGAACGAGATTGCCCGCAAGGCAAACTATGACTTCTTAATTAATCTTATAGAGTCTGTTGCCATTGTCATCCTTCTGGTTATGCTTATCATGGGCTGGCGCTCGGGTGTCATTGTGGGCTCGTCGCTCCTTTTTGCCATTGGTGCTACGCTCCTTGCTATGCTATTTATCGGTGAGGGCATTAATCGCACCTCGCTCGCAGGTTTTATAATCGCCATGGGCATGCTCGTGGATAACGCCATTGTCGTTGTGGACAACACGCGCAACCTGTCATCGCATGGCGTGCCGCTTTACACCGCCGCCATAACTGGTGCTTCGCGCCCTGCATTTGCTCTATTGGGGGCTACGCTTATCGCTGTCTTCTCCTTCTTGCCGCTACAGCTCTCGCCCTCCTCTGTTGCTGAGATTATACGCCCACTATTTGTCGTTATCGCCCTCTCGCTGCTTGCCAGCTGGCTCTTGGCGCTCACTCAAGTTCCCGTTATGAGTGTCAATCTTCTGCGTGGTACTCACTATACTACCTTCAAGGAGCACCTTGGTTGGTTTAGGCGTACCGTAGAGTTCGCGCTACGCTTTAGGTGGGCTACGTTAGTAGTTGTAGTTGTGGTATTTGCACTCTCGCTGTGGGTTATGGGGCGCATGCCTCAAAACTTCTTTCCACAACTCTCCAAACCCTACTTTAGGGCAGATGCTATCCTTCCCGATGGTTACGATATTGAGGCTACGACCGCTCGTCTCGATACCATGACCGCATGGCTCTTGGAGCAACCCGAGGTTAAGTGCGTGTCTACTACGGCGGGCGGTACTCCACCACGCTACTACCTCGCAAGTAGTAGCTATGCTGGGCGCTCGAACTATGGCAATCTCCTTGTTGAGCTACATGATGCCGATGCCACGGTCGATGTCGAAGAGCGCTTCGATAACTGGGTGGTTGCCACGCTTCCCGATGTGTGGCTTCGTTCCTCGCTCTTTAGGCTCTCGCCCGTACCAGATGCCACCATCGAGATAGGCTTCGTGGGTGATAACGTTGATACGCTTAGTCGCCTTACGCGCGATGCTATGGCTCTGTTCGATGCCAACCCCGACACTCGCAATGTGCGCAATAGCTGGGGTGGTAGGGTGGCAGAGTGGAAACCTCACTACTCGCAGATTAAGGCGCAGAGACTCGGTGTAGGGCGTGATGCTATGGTCTCTTCGCTCGAAATATCCACCTCGGGACTCCCCATTGCCACCTACCGCGAGTGTGATCTCTCAATGCCTATACTCTTGCGCTCTGAGCCTCTTGTGGAGAGCTCTCTCTCGGCACTTACGACTATGCCTATATTCTCGCGCTCGGGGCGTAGTTACTCCCTCGAGCAGGCCTCTGCGGGCTTCGACTTTGGCTTTGTGCCCTCGGTCATAAAGCGTGTTGATGCCGAGCGTGTGATGAAGGCGCAGTGTGACCCTAAGCGTGGTGTAAATGCCATAGCTCTGCTAAATAACCTTAAGCGTGAGGTGGAGGCTAAGGTCACCATACCTGAGGGTTATCGTCTAAAGCTCTTTGGTGAGCAGAAGAGTCGTGAGGAGTCTAACGATGCCCTTATAGGGCAACTTCCCGCAGCGCTGATACTCATCTTTATGGTGCTACTCCTGTTATTTGGTAATCTCCGAGACCCACTGGTAGTGCTTATCACCGTACCTCTTATCTTTGTGGGCGTGGTGCTGGGACTGGGTGTCACGGGCAAGATGTTTGACTTCTTCTCGTTGCTCGGTCTGCTGGGCCTTGTGGGTATGAATATCAAGAATGCAGTTATCCTTGTATCGCGCATCCGTGAACTTCGTGCCGACGACTATGAACCTATGCACGCTGTTGTAGAGGCTGCAACCGATCGCTTTATCCCTGTCGTTGCCGCCTCCTTTACCACGATACTCGGCATGGTACCCCTGCTTGCCGATTCGATGTTTGGAAGCATGGCTGCCACCATCATGGGAGGCCTTCTTGTAGCTACGCTTATGGTGCTTGTGGTGCTCCCTGTTATCTACTCACTATTCTATCGTATAAAACCATGATACGCAGAGTGTTAATATCGGTCATATTGACTATCGCTCCATGTGTGTTGCATGCTCAAGTGTCACTCGATGACTACTGCGAGAGTGTGCTGGCATATAGTCATGAACTACAGGATGCGGAGTTTGCAAAGCAGGGTGCGCGTGAACGCGAGATAGTGGCTCGCAAGGGTTACCTCCCCATACTTAGCCTTGCCCGCGAACTCAATATTGAGGCGCGTAAACCCGATGAGGGGCGCCGATGGAACTGGCTCACGCAGTTGGATGTGTCGCAACCTATATTTCGCGGTGGCGAGGTGCGTGCTACGGCAAAGCGAGCAGAGTTGGCCTTCGACATCTCCGAATATGAGGCTGGGGCTACAGAGTTCCTCGTGCGTTACACGGCTGAGGTTGCCTATTGGTCACTATCGCGTGCCGAGGGCTACTATGAGGCTATTGCACAGTATGTCGCTATCGTAGAGTCGTTGCGCGATGTTGTTGCAGAGCGTTACGATGCGGGGTATATCTCCAAGAGCGACCTCTTGCAGGTGGCCTCGCGCCTGAGTGATGCTCGGTATCAGCTGTCTGAGGCGGAACAAAAGCGCGATATTGCGCTGCATAACTTTAATCTCCTAAGAGGTGTGGAGCCAACCTCTAAAGTCGTGCTTGCGGAGTCTATATTTAACTCTGTAGCTCTACCCGTGCGTGAGAGTGTAGATAGCGTTATACTTCGCCATCCCGACTACAACTCCTCGGAGCTTAGTGCCATGCGTGCCTTTTGGGGTATCCGTGCCGAGCGAGCGAGGTATCTGCCTAAAATAGAGGTCGGAGCATACGCTTTGTTGCAACCTAACATGCCCCATGTGCGTGGTGGCACACGTCTCGATGGCGGCTTTATGCTCTCCTTCTCGTCGCCCATATACCACTTTAGTGAGCGTAGGCATGCCGTGGCTGCAGCACGTAGCGACTACCTGCGCGAGGTAAATGCCACTCTGGCGGTTGTAGACCGCATAACTCTCGAGGAGAGCGACACGTGGACCAACCTCTGTGCTACACGCGATAGGGTGGCCACGGCACAACGTAACCTCTCTATCGCAGAGGAGAACCTCTCTATTAGCACCTACTCCTATCGCGAGGGTCTTGCCTCTATCCTCGATGTGTTGCAGGCGCAATTAAGTTGGCTGCAGATATACACCAACACACTCTCTGCGCAGTACGACTACGCTGTGGCTGTCTCAGCATACGACTATGTGACCTGCCGATAGTTGAATATGCCTTAAAATGGTTAAAAACCCACAATATTAGCATTGCTGTTTGAATATTTTTTTATATCTTTGTGCGTTATATGTGTGAGTGCGCGCGTTATGTGTGCGGGCGTACCACATTTAAGACTATGCCTCGGTGGGGCTAACAGAGTTAATAACAAACATTAAGATATGGATATTTTATCAAAAGTAATTAAGATGTTCTTCGGCTCAAAGGCCGATAAGGACCGCAAGGAGATCATCCCCTACGTGGAGAAGATTAAGGCTATCTATCCCACTATTGAGAAACTTACGAACGACGAGTTGCGTGCTCGCTCAGCGGAGTTGAGTAAGTCGATTGCCGACTTCATCGCCGATGATGAGGCCACAATCGCGAAGAATAAGGAGCTTCTTGAGAGCCATACAACAACACTCAAGGAGAAGGAGCGCCTTTCAAGCGAGATAGAGATGCTCACAAAGCGCATCGATGAGAATATCGAGAAGCGCCTTGAGGAGATTCTACCCGAGGCCTTCGCCATCATGAAGGATACAGCACGTCGCTTCGCCCAGAACGACGAGGTGGTGGTTACGGCTAACGACTTCGACCGTAACCTTGCTGCCGAGCGTCAGGACTTGGTACGCATCGAGGGTGACAAGGCTATCTACAGTAGCCAGTGGACTGCGGGTGGTAATGTCATCAAGTGGGATATGGTACACTACGACGTACAGCTCTTTGGTGGCGTAGTGCTCCACAAGGGTCGCATCGCCGAGATGGCAACGGGTGAGGGTAAGACCCTCGTGGCAACACTCCCCGTATTCCTTAACGCCTTGGCACATAAGGGTGTGCACGTGGTGACAGTTAACGACTACCTCGCACGTCGTGATGCCGAGTGGATGGGTCCTATGTATCAGTTCCATGGCCTATCGGTGGCTTGTATCGACAACACACGCCCCAACTCTGCGGAGCGTCGCAAGGCATATATGGCCGATATCACCTTCGGTACTAACAACGAGTTTGGTTTCGACTACTTGCGTGATAACATGGCCAATGCGCCCAAGGATCTCGTACAGCGCAAGCACCACTTTGCTATTGTCGATGAGGTCGACTCTGTGCTTATCGATGATGCACGTACTCCCCTTATCATCTCTGGTCCTGTACCTAAGGGTAGCGACCAGCTCTTTGCCGAGTATCAGCCTGCAGCAAAGTATATCTACGACCTACAGAGCAAGATGTCGTCATCGGACCTTGCCGAGGCGAAGCGCCTCTACAACGAGGGTAAGCATGATGAGGCGGGTAAGCTTTTGTTGCGTGTTCATAAGGCGATGCCAAAGTACAAGGCACTCATCAAGTTCCTCTCGGAGCCCGGTGTGAAGGTGCTCTTGCAGAAGACCGAGAACTTCTACATGCAGGACAACGAGAAGCGCATGCACGAGATTACCGACGACAACTTCGTGGTGCACGACGAGAAGATGAACTCGCTTATCCTTACCGATAAGGGTCACGAGTATGCTTCAAAGCGCTTTAACGAGGAGGGCTTCTTCGTATTGCCCGACATCGGTGCTCGCGTAGCCGAGATTGACCACTCGCAGCTCTCGGCTGAGGAGCGTGCCAAGGAGAAGGATGCACTCATAGCCGACTATGCAACCAAGGCTGAGCGTGTGCACACTATGAACCAGTTGCTCAAGGCATACTTTATGTTCGAGAAGGAGGTTGAGTATGTCCTTATTGAAAATAAGGTTAAGATTGTCGACGAGCAGACAGGTCGTATCATGGAGGGTCGTCGCTACTCTGACGGCTTGCACCAGGCTATCGAGGCTAAGGAGAATGTGAAGGTGGAGGATGCTACACAGACCTTCGCTACTATCACCTTGCAGAACTACTTCCGTATGTACCACAAGCTTGCCGGTATGACCGGTACGGCAGAGACTGAGGCATCGGAGTTCTGGAGCATCTACAAACTCGATGTTGTGGTCATCCCCACAAACAAGAAGGTCATTCGCGACGACCGCAACGACCTCGTATATAAGACCGAGCGTGAGAAGTATAACGCTGTAATCGCTGAGATTGAGCGCCTTGTAGCTGAGGGTCGTCCCGTCTTGGTGGGTACAACATCTGTCGAGATCTCGGAGTTGTTGAGCCGTATGCTTAAGTTACGCGGCATCAAGCACAACGTGTTGAACGCTAAGCAGCACCAGCTCGAGGCACAGATTGTTGCTGAGGCGGGTCATAGCGGCCAGGTTACCATCGCTACCAACATGGCGGGTCGTGGTACCGATATCAAGCTTACTGCAGAGGTTAAGGAGCGTGGTGGTTTGGCCATCATCGGTACTGAGCGACACGAGAGCCGTCGTGTAGACCGCCAGTTGCGTGGTCGTGCAGGACGTCAGGGTGATCCCGGTTCATCGCAGTTCTTCGTATCGCTCGAGGATAAACTCATGCGCCTCTTCGGCTCGGAGCGTATTGCATCTATGATGGATAGAATGGGCCTTAAGGAGGGCGAGGTTATCCAGGCTGGCATGATGTCTAAGGCTATCGAGCGTGCACAGAAGAAGGTCGAGGAGAACCACTTCGGCACACGTAAGCGCTTGTTGGAGTATGACGATGTTATGAACTCACAGCGTGAGGTTATCTACACACGTCGTCGCCACGCACTCTATGGTGAGAGCCTTGACATCGACATGAACAACTTGCGTTACGACTACGCTGAGAAGTTCGTGGAGAACAACGAGGGCGCTACATACGAGGACTTCAAGTTCGAGCTTATGCGCGAGGTGGCTCTTGACTTCACCGTAACCGAGCAAGAGTACAATGCTATGAAGCCCAAGGAGCTCGTCGAGGCTATCGTGAGCGACCTTGCAGCATACTACGAGCGTAAGGCTAAGATGATTGCCGACACCGTGCGTCCTACAATGGAGAAGATATATAAGGAGCGTGAGGACCACATGGATATGCGCATTGCGTTCCCCATCACCGATGGTCGTTTGCGCTTCACCGTGCCCGTGGAGTTGGGTAAGTGTAAGGAGACTGACGGCATGGAGATATACCGCGTATTTGCGAAGATTGCGCTGTTCACAACTATCGACGATGCTTGGCGTGAGCACTTGCGCGAGATGGACGACTTGCGCCAGAGTGTGCAGAATGCTACATACGAGCAGAAGGATCCATTGCTTATCTACAAGCTCGAGTCGTTCCAGCTCTTCGCTAAGATGTTGGAGGAGATAAATCGCAACGTTTTGGCACTCATTAACAAGGGTGGTATCGCTGTGCGCGAGGCTAATAGCGATAGCGTACAGGAGGCACGCGAGCAGAAGGCTAAGATTGACGTGAACAAACTTCAGGCATCACGCATGGCAGCTGCTGCAGCGGCAGGTCGCGGCGAGAAGTCTACAACTGCACCTATCAAGGTGGATAAGAGTGTAGGTCGCAACGATCCATGTCCTTGTGGATCAGGCAAGAAGTATAAGCAGTGTCACGGCAAGTTGTAATTTGTTGTGATAGCAGCGCATCTACTTCCGCTAACGAATTATCTCAGCAATGGGCAGTACGCCATAGTACAGCCCATCGCTTCGAAATTCGCCGAGCGTTGTATCTGCACTACTCTGACAACAAATTTTCAAGAGGTGCAGCGCATATACTGCAGTCAACAACAAATATCATTAATATAAAACTGCTATAATTTATGGGATATAAGGAGCAGAAACAGCGTGAGTTTGATATGCGCTACTTGCAGATGGCGCGCGTATGGGCAGAAAACTCATACTGCGTGCGCCGTAAGGTGGGTGCGCTCTTGGTTAAGGATAAGATGATTATCTCGGATGGCTACAACGGCACACCTGCGGGCTTCGAGAACATCTGCGAGGATGATATGGGTGCTACAAAGCCATACGTTCTCCATGCTGAGGCTAATGCCATCACAAAGGTAGCTAAGAGTGCCAACAACTGCGACGGCTCTACGCTCTATGTTACGGCATCGCCATGTATAGAGTGCGCCAAGCTCATCATACAGGCGGGCATCAAGCGCGTTGTCTATGCTGACCCATACCGCAACGACGATGGCATCAAGCTTCTCGAGCGCGTAGGTATCGAGTGTATACAGATTGATGGCGTGTAGCGGTGTAATGCCTTGTAATAGAGGGACTATCACGGAATGTGGTAGTCTCTTCTTGTTGATGGATAGCCAGAGCACCCTACGTGGCAACCCCGCTGAAACCCTCTTGGGCTCGGGTGGAGTGGGCTTGTGAGTTTAGGGAGATTAGGGAAGTTAGGGAAGTTAGGGAGGTTAGTGAATGTCACTTTACACTCCTTAAATTCTCTAAATTCCCTAAGACAAATCCCTTTCGTCCCTCCCGCATTTATCACACTTATCACACCTTATCACACTACCCCCACCCCCTGTGATTTTGTGATTTTGTGATTTTGTGACGACCGAAGAGACCTTAGAGACCGAAAAGACCTAAGAGAAGTCGCTATCAGCGTCGTTGTCCGAGTCATCCCTTTGGTCCC
>JAFYWG010000009.1 GCA_017558115.1 Alistipes sp. | reverse complement strand
GAGATTAGGGAGATTAGGGAGATTAGGGACCTAAGAGACAGAAGGGACAAACAGACAAACAGACAAGCGGACAAGTAGACGAGGGAGCGAACTGCATTTGGGAAGCGTGTTCGAATTTGTCGTTTCGTCCGCTCGTCCGTTTGTCGTAGTTTTCTCGTCGCATTTATCACACTTGTCACACTTTATCACACTACCCCCACCCCCTGTGATTTTGTGATTTTGTGATTTTGTGATTTTGTGATTTTGTGGCCACTTCAATTAGAGAATTTAGGGAATTTAGGGACAACCCTCCCTAAATTCCCTAAACTCACTAATCTCACTAATCCCTAAACTCCTTAAACTCACTAAATTCCCTAATACACACAGTAATAAACCATATAAAACCCTACTACTATGAACAACCAATCAACAGCATTGGAGGGCGGAGCTATGCCCTCAGCACACAAGTTTAACCCTTTAACTACTGATGCCATAGCAAAGTCGATAAAGGCTATGGAGTACGACATGGCGAAGGAGCGCGTAGAGCCCTACATCGTCGACATGTCGAAGCAACTACCAGAGGTATTACCATTAGTAAGTATTAATGGTAGTTGTCTCTGCTCCGTAGGTAACATATCTGCCGTATGTGGCGAAGCTAAGTCGCGTAAGACATTTCTAACGTCGGGACTTGTAGCCTCGGCCATGGCACTACCCTACGGCAAGCTCAACAACTTCGGTATCGTAGACAAGAACCACAATTTAGATGTATTGTGGGTAGATACCGAGCAGGGCGAGATGCACGTGCGCAAGGTTGTGGAGCGCATAAGCACGATGACGGGAGCGAAGATGGGAGGACTACTCTCCGAGCCCCGCCTAACAACCTTAGCGCTTAGAGAGTTAGCACCTCTCGAGCGTAAGCAGCGCATGTACGATGCCATGATGCTCATGCACTACGACCTCGTAGTAATAGATGGCATCGCCGACCTACAGCGCAATACCAACGACCTCGAGGAGAGCGATGCCTTAGTAACTGAGCTTATGACACTTAGCACCATAGCACAGACACATATTTTATGTGTATTGTTTAGGGCTTAAGGACGACTCTCCCTAAATTCCCTAAATTCCCTAAATTCCCTAAATTCCCTAAATTCCCTAACCTTCCCCATTACGCGCTCTTGCTTATCACAAAATCACAAAATCACAAAATCACCGGGGGTGGGGGTAGTGTGATAACGCGTGATAAGTGTGATAAGGACGTAAGGGACGATAGGGACGAGAAAACTACGACGAGCGGACAAAACGACAAATACGAACACGCTTCCCAAATGCAATTCGCTCCCTCGTCTACTTGTCTGCTTGTCTGCTTGTCTGCTTGCGCAAGAAGGTCCCTTTGGTCCCTATCGTCCCTATCGTCCCTTTTGTGGCAATCTCGTTACCCTCTCTTGGCCGCTATCACCGCGTCGATATATGCCTTAATCTTAGGTGCGGGATCCTCCCAACCCTCGGGTTTGATGACCTTACCATCCTTAGGGTTGTAGTGAGGCTTGCCATCGGGCCACAGCTTCGCCATGTTGGCCTGCTGCACGATTGAGAAGAGCTCGTCGGCCTCCAAGCCCATCTCGACCATGGTGCCGAGGGCGAAGTACATAAGGTCAATCATAGCATCTGCCTGCTCATAGATGTCGTCCGCAATAAGAAACTCTGCAACCTCCTCCTGCATCCACTTGGCACGCGACAAGGCACGCTTCTTATCAATCTTCTTTGGCTCCGCAGCCACGGGGTGACCAAACTTCTCGTGAAATTCACGAACATCATTCCACTCTTTCTTCATATTTATCTCTTGTTTTATGTTATTCACTGCTACAAATATAGGCATTTTTCGGTTTTTTTCGTAACTTTGCCGAAATTAAACACTACAAATTATGGCAATTACCATAAAAGCTAAATTCAAGTGTAGCTCCGAAAAGATTTCGCAAGTACCTAAGGACGACCTTAAGGATATAGCCTTTATCGGCCGAAGCAACGTGGGTAAGTCATCGCTCGTAAACATGCTCACGGGCGTGAAAAACCTTGCAAAAGTATCGGGCACACCCGGCAAGACAAAGCTTATAAACCACTTCCTAATAAACGATAGCTGGTACCTCGTAGACCTCCCCGGCTACGGCTATGCCAAGGTGTCGAAAACTGCGCGTGGCGAGTTCTCGAAGATCATTACCGACTACGTCCTAAAGTGCGAGAAGATGCACTTCCTCTTCGTGCTTGTCGACTCGCGCCTCGAGCCACAGAAGATAGACTTGAGCTTCATAGAGCTGCTTGGCGAGAATGGCATACCCTTTGGCATCATCTTCACCAAGACTGACAAACTATCTCAGGCACAGCTAAATCGCAGCATCGCCACATACAAGAAGACCCTCTCGGAGATGTGGGAGGAGCTACCCCCAATGCTCACCTCGTCGAGCGAAAAGGGCCAAGGAAGAGAGGAGATACTCTGCTTCATCGAGGAGTGCTTGGCAAATTATTAGAAAATACTCAGCGAAAAAGTTGCTTTATTGGCTTATTTGCGCTACTTTTGTATTAGTTAACCTAACCTAATTTTAAATTATGGCAATCCATAAAATCAAATTCTTTGCTGGCCGTGGCTCACGCTACCTCGCAGAGAAGATCGCTGCCGAGTATGGCATTAAGCTCGGAGACTCTGACGTTCTGCAGTTTAGCGACGGCGAGTTCCAGCCATGCTTCCACGAGTCTATCCGTGGTTGTACCGTATTTATCATCCAGTCTACGTTCCCACCTTCAGACAACCTCATGGAGCTCCTTATGATGGCTGACGCTGCACGCCGCGCATCTGCTCACCAGGTTATCGCCGTTATCCCCTACTTCGGCTGGGCACGTCAGGACCGCAAGGACCGTCCACGCGTACCTATTACCGCACGCCTCGTAGCAAACATGCTCATCGCAGCAGGCGTACAGCGCGTGATGACTATGGACCTCCACGCAGACCAGATTCAGGGCTTCTTCGATCTCCCCATGGATGCACTCTACGCATCGGGTATCTTCGTGCCCTACATCCAGAAGTTGAACATCCCCGATTTGTCTATCGCTTCACCTGATATGGGTGGTGCAAAGCGTGCTTCATCTTACGCTAAGCACTTCAACGCACCTATCATCATCTCGCACAAGGAGCGCGCTAAGGCTAACGTCGTTGGCTCGATGACCGCTATCGGCGAGGTTGAGGGTCGCAACGTCATCATCGTGGACGATATGATCGACACAGCAGGTACCATCTGTATGGCAGCAAACATGCTTATGGATCGTGGTGCTAAGAGCGTTCGCGCAGCTGTTACACACCCTGTGCTTTCAGGTAAGGCCTACGAGCGTATCAACGAGAGCGCAATCGAGGAGGTTATCACAACAGATACTATTCCTTTGAAGGAGGGTGAGGATTTGTCGAAGTTTACAGTATTGAGCGTAGCTCCCATCTTCGCAGATGTTATCGAGCGAGTTCATAACTACAAATCAATTTCGTCTATCTTCTACCGCTAATCAGCGTACACCCAACAAGAAAAAGGCAGCATTTTGAATGCTGCCTTTTTCTTGTTGGGTGTTATCCGTAACCAAAGATTATATCTCTGCAATCACATAGTTGCTACCACCGATGAAAATAGCATCGTTGGGCTGAGCCAAGCAGCGGGCACGCTCCACAGCCTCCTTTACCGATGGCACTGTCTCGAAGTCGAGACCCAACTTTGTTGCCTCAGTAGCGATATCCTCAATGGCACGGGCACGCTCTATATTTGCGCGAGTGAAGATATAGTGAGCCTTAGTGGGCAGCAATGCCAAAATTTTGGCAAGCTCCTTCTCGCGAGCAAAGCCCATAACAGCGAATAGGCGGTCGCACTCAAGATTTGCAAGCTGCTCGGCTACATAGCGGATGCCATCCTCGTTGTGACCCGTATCGCACACGGTATATGGCTCGCGTGAGAGCACCTGCCAGCGGCCTGCGAGGCCTGTAGAGGCAGCGGCAACCTGAAGGCCCTCGCGGAAGGCACGGCGCGAGATTGTGAGAGGCGTATGCTCAGCGAGGTAGTCGGCAGCAGCGCATGCTGTGACGATATTGTGGCGCTGGTAGTCGCCAAGCAGATCGATGTCGAGCTCATAGCCACGACCATCACGCACGCGTGTGAGGCTGAAGTGCTGGTTCTCGTTGTCGAAGTGCTCAACGCCATTAAGCAACCACTCATCCTCAGCAAATATCATAGGTGAGTTAAGCTCCTGGGCGCGCTCCACAAACACCTTATCGTAGGCCTCAGAGTGCTGACCGAGGATGATGGGTACACTCTTCTTGATGATGCCCGCCTTCTCAGCCGCAATCTTCTCTATAGTCTCGCCGAGGAACTCCGTGTGGTCGAAGCTCACGTTGGTGACGATGCTGAGCATAGGCGTGATAAGGTTTGTAGCATCGAGGCGGCCACCGAGGCCTGTCTCTATAACTGCTACCTCCACGTCACTCTGGTCGAAGTAGTCGAAGGCCATAGCTGCGGTCATCTCGAAGAACGAGAGGTCGAGCTCCTTCATCTTATCCTGGTGCTTATCTACGAAGTTTACAACCTTCTGTTTGGGTATCATCTCGCCATCTACGCGGATGCGCTCACGAAAGTCGGTGAGGTGTGGCGAGGTGAAGAGACCTGTGCGGTATCCCGCCTCGCGGAGGATTGAGGCAAGCATATGTGACACCGAGCCCTTGCCATTAGTTCCCGCAACGTGGATAGTGTAGTAGTTGCGCTGTGGGTTGCCTATATGCTGGCAGAATGAGGCAATACGCTCCAATCCTGGCTTGTAAGCGTCGCCTCCAACACGCTGGAACGACGGCATAGAAGTGAATAGAAATTCGAGTGTCTGTGTGTAGTTCATACTAATATATAATTAGGGGTTAATCAACAAGTTTATTACGGCGCTTAGCGCGATATGCGACATAGTATAGGAGTGCCATAACGGCAATATAGGTCGCTATGCGTGCCACCCAGTCTCCATACATCATATAGAATGTGACGTCTGAGCGCAGCTCCACATCTGCCGTGAGCACACCACGCTCATCCCACTCCAAGCGCTCGCCAATAACCTCGCCACGCGGAGAGATAAAGCCCGAAATACCCGTATTGGCACTGCGTGCAATGCCGCGACGTGTCTCTATGGCACGTAGGCGGCAGTAGTCAAAGAGACGTCTATGACCAGGGGTGTCGCCCCACCAGCCATCATTCGAGATGAGAGCCATAGCCTGGGCTCCCTCACGCGCAAAGCCTGCAAAATGGTTACCATATAGACCCTCGTAGCATATCGCAGGTCCTACCTTAGCCTCGCCATTCTCAAACACGAGGTGCTTATCACCCCAACCCAGCTGCCCCGACACGCCGCCGAGGTCTACATTGTAGTTCTTCAATATTGAGCGGAAGGGGATGGCCTCAACACCGATTACGAGTTTCTGCTTATGGTATATCTGCTCTACACTGCCCTCTGCATCGATAAGCAGTGCCGAGTTGTATAGGTCGTAATATCCGCGGTCACTCTCACGGGCCGTATCTGTCGCCGCCACGTCGCCATAGTAGCGCACGGTAGATGCGCCAGCGATAAGCTTCATATCGGCGCTCTTTGTGCCATGCAACTGCCCGAAAAGTGGGGCGTAGTACTCCGTCTTAGCCTCATCCACCGTACCCACCATCGGGATATAGGCGAGTGATGACTCGGGTAGTAGCACAAACTTCGCATCGGCGGGCACCTCACCCATCAACTCGATAATTGTCGCTGTGGGGTCCTCCATATTTGCCGCCATGCGCTCATCCTCATAGCAGGGGACATTTGGCTGCACAACCGACATTTTTACACTTCGCGAAGACTCATTACAGCTCCAATAGAGTGATAACGAAAGGATTATAGGCACAAGCACAATGGCCGCCGCCCATGCAATGCGCTTTCGCTTTCGTGTACGCAGAGCCTCAAAAATCGCTATATTTGAGCATAACGCCCATAGCGTACCGCCAAAGATACCAGTGTACTCATACCACTGCACAGCCCAGAAGTCTGTCGAGAAGCCGTGTCCTAAGAGCAACCATGGGAAGGTCATCACCTCGGCAGAGTTGTATGCCCACTCCGTTGCCAACCACACAGTTACAAGGAGCGTATATGCCAAGGCACGCTTAGCACGCTTCGAGGTGTAGTGGTAGACCATCACACCACAGAGGTTGTAGAACGAGCCCACGATGCTTGCCACAGCCACACCTATGGGCGCTGCTATCCACACCCACCATATCGTAGCGAAGCTCCATGCAAGGAACGTGAGCGACGCCCAGCCACACATACGCCACCAGTCGCGGCGCGAGTCGCTGTAGCCCTCGCTAATGACAAGCAGAGGGATAAGAGCCACAAGGAGGCTCAATCCGCTGAGCCCCAACCATCCGAGGCTCAGCAATATCACAGATATGATTACGGCAACGAGACGCTGCCATCTCTTTGTACACTTCATCATGCTAAAAGTTTATCATTGTGGCGCGCTTTTGGCCACCATACACCCTACAAAAGTAGTAAACATTCGCTAAATAGCAATCTCCGCGATGGGAGTTTCTTTTGAAAAAAAAGAAAAATGGTATATTTGCACGATATTATTCGCTATGAGCCATAAACAACACATTCTAAATCGAGAGTCGAGCCTCGTGCTCGAGGGCGGCGGCATGCGCGGTGTCTTCACCTGTGGCGTGCTCGACAACTTCATGGACCGCGGCATACGCTTTCCCTACACCATTGGTGTGAGTGCAGGTGCATGCAATGGCCTGTCGTACATGTCGCACCAGCGCGGCAGGGGCAAATTCAGCAATATCGACATGCTCGAGAAGTACCACTACATAGGGTTCAAGCATCTGCTCCTAAAGCGCAACATCATGGACTTCGACCTGCTGTTCGATGAGTTTCCCAATCGCATCGTACCCTACGACTACGCCACCTTTGCAGCCTCCAAGGAGCGCTTCGAGATGGTGGCAACAAATGTCGTTACGGGCAAGGCCGAGTACTTCGAGGAGTACCATAGCCCCGAGCGCATTATCGACATCGTAAAGGCCTCAAGCTCACTACCCTATGTCTGTCCCATCGCCGAGGTTGATGGGTTCAAGATGCTCGATGGCGGCATCGGCGACTCCATACCCACGGCACGTGCCACCGCTCAGGGTTTTCCCAATAGCGTCGTGGTGCTAACGCGCAATAGAGGTTATCGCAAAGAGCCGAAATCATTTGTCCCACCGCTCTTCTATCGCCACTACCCCGAGCTTCGCCGAGCCCTTGCACTACGCAACGGCATATACAACCGTCAGATTGAGGATGTCGAGGCACGTGAGGAGCGTGGCGAGATTGTTGTAATACGCCCCGAGCGCCCCATAGAGGTGGCACGCATGGAGCGCGACACACGCAAGCTTCTCGCCCTATATGAGGAGGGATACGCTTGTGCCGCGGCTGTTGAGTTTGTTTTACCAGAGGAAAATTTGGCGAAATAACATTTTTATGTTACATTTGTAGAACTAATCTGAAGCCTAAAAAGTGATATAGCGATGAGCACAAATCCTCAAAATAGCGATAAACTACGTTGGCATCAGCGCCTTGCACTCGAGTTACTTTGGGTGAATTGCTATATCCTCGGATATATGCCCCGCTGGTACCGCTACGGCGTTCTTAAGCCCTTTATATATGTCGTGCTACGCACACTGCGCTACCGCTACAAAGTGGTTTACTACAATATTCGCTACTCCTTTCCCGAGAAGAGCGAGCAGGAGATTAAGCGCATCGTCAAGGGTTCCTACTCTACCCTTGCTGAGGTCATGGTGGACACGATATGCTTGGCTGGTGCCGAGCGCCGTGGCGACCTCGACCATGTGGAGTGGGTAAACCGCGATGAGCACTTGGCACGCACCGCGGGTCGCGACTGGATAGTCATGGCCTCGCACTACGGCTGCTGGGAGTACTTCCCCTTGTGGACCATCACAGACCCCACGTGCCACTTTATGGGCGTATACCACCCTCTTAGGAGTATCGTCTTCGAGCACTTCTACCGCCGTGTGCGCAACTATGCCCGCAACTACCACCAGGTGACGATGCAAGATACCATACGCCACTATATTAAGAATCGTAGCGACCAGTATAGCACCGTGCTTGGACTCATCTCGGACCAGGCACCCCCACTACGTGCCGACACCGAGTGGTTCGACTTTCTAAATCGTAAGAGCACCTTTATCGAGGGTAGCGAGAGAATAGCCATGCGCTTCAAGCTCCCCGTCTACTTCCTACATATCGAGCGCGTAAAGGCCGGCCAGTACAGATTGCGTTTCGATCCTCTCTACGACGGCACCGAGGAGGTTGAGCCAACAGAGATTACACGCCGCTACGCCGCAGCCTTGGAGAGCATGATCAAGGAGCGCCCCGAGTTGTGGCTATGGTCACACAAGCGCTGGAAGCATGACCCAGAGTCGCAGGTGCGACGCTTCGGCAAGATGACAGCCAGCGGCGCAACCACAAAATAGAGAAAGGGCAGTCCTACGTGGACTGCCCTTATGTTTTAGGCTAAACCGCTATATCTCAAAGAAGTTCTCGCGGTTGGCAAACTGCTCCATGACGCGCGCCATGGCGATGCTCTGGCGCGGCGTGAGGCGCGCAGATGCACCGCGGCCATTCACTATGCACGACACAAACTCCTGAATCTCGTAGCGTAGGCCCGGCTCATCCCACTTATAGAAGTACTTCTTATTGCGATTCTGATCCTCGTAGCGCAGCTCGAAGTAGTCGGTCTTCCACCATGGCGAGGGGACATATACATAGCCCTGCGTGCCCGAGATTACGAGGTTGCCCTCAGTCTTTACACCCAAGCCCAACTGGAACGATGCCACAGCACCCTCATAGCGCATGATACCTCGTGTGTAGACGTCGACACCATTCTCATTCAAGCGGCTATAGATATTTATACCCTTATACTCCGTGCCGAGCAACTTCACGATAGGTAGAAGCGGATAGGAACCCATCTCGTAGAGCGAACCTCCCGACATTGCAGGGTCGAGCTCGCGCTTAAGCTTAGCCTCGCCCCACAGCTTCGACTCCGAAGCATCTATACCCACAACATCACCGATAAGGCCACTCTTAACCAGCGTGATAAGGTGGTTGAAGGCGGGAGAGTATGCCGTTTTATTTGCCTCCATAAGCATCAAGCCACGCTCCTTAGCCAACTCAAAGAGCTCCTCGGCCTCGGCCTCGCGCAACACCATAGGTGTCTCACACAGAACATGGCGGCCATGCTCCAGGGCATACTTTGCCTGCTGGTAGTGTAGATTGTGTGGCGTAGCAATATATACCGCATCGGCCCTATCAACAGCCTCCTCGAAGCTACTTACAACAAGCTCTTCGTTGAGAGCCCTTGCCGCCTCGGGGTTAATATCATACAATGCCGATACTATTGCAGCATCTACCTTGCCCACTTCGGAGTAGAAGCGCTGAGCGATGCGACCACAACCCACAACAGCAATGTTTATCACCACCTCGCTCTCTGCGCGCAGCATAGTTGAGGATACACCCTCAGTGCGAGGCAGGTAGACCACCTTACAGAACTCCGAGAGGTAGTCGAACTTACCCTCCCAGTCCGAGCCAATAGCGAAGATGTCGACATCGTATTTGAGGATGTCATCGATTTTTTGACCCATGTAGTCCTCTATGATAACCTGGTCGACGATGCCCGTAGCCTTAACTGCCTCAACGCGTTCCAAGACATTGTTGCGCACATTGAGCTTACCGCGCTCACGATCGAAACTATCGTTCGTAACACCCACAATGAGGTAGTCACCCAACGCCTTAGCGCGGCGCAAGAGGTTTAAGTGACCCTCGTGCAAGAGGTCGTAGGTGCCATATGTAATAACCTTCTTCATTATTTGTCCTCCTTTCCGTAAATCTCCTTTATATACTCCTTACAGTGTATACACTTGCGTATCTGCTCCTCACTGGGTAGCTTACGCCAGTCGCCATACACATTCGTAAGGTAGGCATCCATATCCTTGGGCACGGGAAACTCCTCACCCTCGAAGCGTGCCTTTGTAAGAGGTAACGTATCCTTTATAAAGAAAGTATGTCGAGGCCAACCTGTAGCCAACGTATAGTGGTACTCGTTGCGGGGGTTGATGAGTCCTATGAGGCGAAGTATGGGGTTGATGATACCGAAGCACAAGCCCTCGATGATGCGTATCAGCGGCTTACGCACCCAGCCCCAACGGATATGGGTCGTGACGTTGCGTAAGTTGTTGTATATGACCGAGGCAGCACGCGCCGAGAAGTAGTTAGTCTTCTCGATGGAGAAGATGTCGAAGCCTATGCCTGCCCACTTGTAGTAGTCATAGCGACGATTGTAGGCCGTGATGCGTCCTTCGCGCTTACGAAACTTGCCGAAGGTGTTTACATAGTCAACATCCGTACGCATAGAGTGGTAGACATACTCCTTATGATCAAGCCTCTCGAGGATGCGCTCCAGGCGCTTGCAATCCTTTCTTAGGAGTACGATATCGAGGTCATCATCCCATGGAATAAACCCCTCATGTCGAGCCGCACCGAGCAGGGTGCCCGAACTCAGCCACCACTGTATGCCATTGGCATCGCATATATCGGCCACCACGCGGAGCATCTTAAGCAGTTCCATCTGGTCGCGCCTAAGCAGCGAGCCCTCAGGGTTATATTTTGCTCGTAGAGCCTCTTTATCGAAGTTTGCGGTCATAGTTGAATATCTATCATCAGGCAAATTTACACTTTTTTTTCCAAATAATAGGAATAATGTCTATCTTTGTGATAACAAAACAAAACATTTGAGTGAATGAAACGTCTATTTAAGGTCTTTGGCTGGGCACTCAACCGTGTCGTGAAGACCCCACTAAATATCGCGGCATACATCGCCAACCTCGTCACACCCATCAAGCCAGGTCGCGTAGTATGCTGGGCATATAGCTTCCAGCAGTATAGTTGCAACCCCCGCTATCTCACGGAGTATCTGCTTAAGCACAACCCCGAATTTGAGATATGCTGGGTGTTCCGCAAGGGTGTAGACACATCGGAGCTACCAGAGGGCGTCAAGGCTGTACGCTTCCGCACATGGGAGTATTTGAAGCTCATGGCATCTGCCGAGTTTGTATTCTCGAACGTGCGCACCGACCCATGGCGTGTCTACTGGCATAAGCGCCCCGGACAGAAGTACTCGATGGTGTGGCATGGCGGCGTAGCCCTCAAGCGCATCGAAGCGGATGTGGAGGAGCGCCTAAGCCCCAGCTACGTACACCGCTCAAAGTCCGACTCAAAGATCTGCGACCTCATGATCTCGGGTTGCCGCATGAATACCGAGCTTATAAAAAGGAGCTTCTGGTACGATGGCGAGATTTTGGAGCGAGGCATACCCCGCAACGACATCTTCTTCGACACAGCACGCCGCAGCGACCTACGCCAATATGTGGCTAACCACTACGGCATAGACACCACATCGCGCATCGTGCTCTACGCCCCCACCTTCCGTGTGGACCACTCTACCGAGCCATATGCCATCGACTGGGCTAAGGTGATTCCAACCATGAGCCGCATGTTTGGTGGCGAGAGGGTCGAAGTGCTGGTACGCATGCACCCCAACCTAATTGGCAAGGTCGACACCTCGCACCTCATAGCCTTCGAGGGTGTGCACGACGCTACACGCTACCACGATATGCAGGAGTTGCTATCGGTTGCCGATGTGCTTATCACGGACTACTCGAGTTCTATGTTCGACTTCGCGATGCAGCGCCGCCCCTGCATCCTCTATGCTACAGATGCCGAAGCCTACGACCGCGGCTTCTACTTCAACCTCAGGGAGTTACCCTTCCCTCTTGCGGAAAATCAGGAGCAGCTATTAGCCACAATAGAAAACTTCGACAACGAGGCATACACACGCAAGCTTGACACCTTCTACAACGACTGCCTCGGCATCAAGGAGGATGGTCACGCCGCCGAGGCTCTCGCCGCATGGATGGTGGCACACCGCATGTAAACTCTCACTTAGTCACAAAAAAAATCGGCATGTCTATTGCCGATTTTTATTTTTTTTCTTAATTTTGTGATTATAACAAATCCTTAAAACTCAAAACATATGAATAGGGAGTTAGCACTTAACCCCAACAAGGTAGTTGCCTTCTTGGGTAAGCCCGCAAGAGAGTTCACAAAGGCCGACATCATCAGCTACATCACCGAGAACCAGATTCGCATGGTCAACTTCATGTATCCCGCAGGTGATGGTCGCCTCAAGACCCTCAACTTTGTCATTAACAATGCGGCATATCTCGACACTATACTCACCTGTGGCGAGCGCGTCGACGGCTCGAGCCTCTTCCCATTTATTGAGGCTGGCAGCAGCGACCTCTACGTCGTGCCACGCTTCGCAACAGCCTTCCACGACCCCTTTGCCGAGATTCCTACGCTAACTATGCTCTGCTCATTCTTCAACAAGGATGGTGAGCCCCTCGCTTCAGCACCCCGCTACACGCTACTTAAGGCATTGCGCGCCTTCAACGAGGTGACAGGCATGGATTTTGAGGCTATGGGCGAGTTGGAGTACTACGTTATTGCTCCCGACGAGGGTCTCTTCCCCGCTACCGACCAGAAGGGATACCACGAGTCGGCGCCATATGCTAAGTTCAACGAGTTCCGCACCGAATGCATGGCATATATTGCACAGGCGGGTGGTCAGATTAAGTATGGCCACTCGGAGGTGGGTAACTTCACCATCGACGGCATGATATACGAGCAGAACGAGATTGAGTTCTTGCCCGTGGCTGCAGCCGATGCTGCCGACCAGCTTGTCATCGCGAAGTGGATTATCCGCAATCTCGCCTACCGCTACGGCTTCGACATAACCTTTGCGCCTAAGATTACTGCGGGTAAGGCGGGCTCTGGCCTCCACATCCATATGCGCATAATGAAGGAGGGCAAAAACATGATGCTCGACGGTGGTGTGCTTTCGGCAACAGCACGCAAGGCTATCGCCGGCATGATGGAGCTTGCGCCCTCAATCACAGCATTTGGCAACACCAACCCAACCTCATACTTCCGCCTTGTGCCACACCAGGAGGCGCCTACGAACATCTGTTGGGGCGACCGCAACCGCTCGGTATTGGTGCGTGTACCACTCGGCTGGACAGCAAAGAGTGATATGTGTCAGATTGCCAACCCATTGGAGAAGCCACACGACTACGACACATCGCAGAAGCAGACCGTGGAGATGCGCTCTCCCGATGGCTCGGCAGATGTCTACGAACTTATCGCAGGCCTCGTCGTAGCATGCCGCCATGGCTTCGAGTTGGAGAATGCCCTCGAGATTGCCGAGAAGACATACGTTAACGTAAATATCCACAAAAAGGAGAATGCGGCAAAATTGAATGACCTTGCTCAGTTGCCCGATAGCTGCGCCGCTTCGGCAGACTGTTTGGAGCGCCAGCGTGATATCTTCGAGTCGCGCGGCGTATTTAGTCCCGCGATGATTGACGGCATCCTGAAGGCATTGCGCTCGTTCGACGACCGCACCCTACGTGAGGATATAGGTAACGACCGCGAGCAGATGCTTGCGCTTGTTCACCGCTACTTCCACTGCGGATAATTGGAAAGCAAATCTAACGATGTTCATTCTGAGCGCACTACTCAGAATGACATTTTTATGTAAATATATCGGACAAAAAGTGCTGAAAAATTGTGATTTAGAGAATTTTTACTACCTTTGCAGTCCCAAAGCAGATATCTATGGGGTTGCGAATGACTATCGCAACTGAGTGATATCGAAGTTAAACAATTAATTATCAAACAATTATGAAGTCAATTCAGATTAACGGTACTGCACGTGCGGAGTTCGGTAAGAAGTTCGCTAAGGCAGCTCGTCGCGAGGGTCAGGTACCTTGCATCATCTACGGTGGTGGCCAGGAGAAGGCATTCACTATCGACGCAAAGGAGCTCAACCAGCTCATCTACACTCCTAACTCTTACATCGTTGAGCTCAACATCGACGGCGTTGTAGAGAAGGCAGTTATGCGCGAGGTTCAGTATCACCCTGTTCGTGAGCAGGTTCTCCACGTAGATTTCTACCGTGTTCAGGAGGGTAAGCCCGTTGCAGTTAACGTTCCCGTACGCCTCACAGGTAACGCTGAGGGTGTTAAGATCGGTGGTAAGCTCGCTCTTTCTGCTCGTAAGCTCACAGTTAAGGCTCTCGTTGAGTACATTCCCGATGAGATCGTTGTTGACGTAACACCTTTGAAGGTTGGTCAGACTATCTTCGTTGGCGATCTTAAGGAGGAGAACCTCACATTCGTAACTCCTGCTACTACTGCTGTTTGCGCCGTTCGCGTAACACGTGCTTCACGCGCTGCACAGTAATCGTAACGAGATTAATAACTTTACGTTATGAAGTATCTTGTTGTCGGGTTAGGCAACATCGGAATGGAGTACGCCGCAACCCGCCACAACATAGGTTTCAGAGTGTTGGATGCCTTAGCCGAGGCATCCAATATCTCTTTTACGACGGTGCGTTATGGCGCTATGGCGACCCTCAAGCACCGCGGCCGTACCATCTTCTTGCTCAAGCCCTCGACATATATGAACCTGTCGGGTAAGGCTGTCCGCTACTGGATGGATCAGGAGCGCATCCCCCGCGAGAACTTGCTCGTGGTGTCGGACGATATAGCGCTCCCCTTCGGCACCTTCCGCATGCGTAAGAATGGCTCGGAGGGTGGTCACAACGGTCTACGTAACATCACCGAGTTGTTGGGCGACAACCAGTATGCACGCTTGCGCTTTGGCGTTGGTGGCGACTTTCCACGCGGCCATCAAGTGGACTATGTCCTTGGTGACTTCTCGGACGAGGAGAACAAGCTTATGCCCGAGCGTTTGAAACTCTTTGGCGACGCTATTTTGTCGTTCGTAAGCGTAGGCGCTGACCGCACGATGAACACATACAACGGCAAGTAAGGCTTGCAATTAGGTATAAAAAAAAGACACCGCTGGGTGTCTTTTTTTTGTTGTCGCAGAAAGAGTATTAGGCAGAAGAAGAAGTGTAGGGCAACCACTCCTTAAAATCCCTAAAAAAATCACACCCAAACCCCACAACCGAACTTTTCGACAGAAGCCATGAGATGTGGGGCATCGTAAACAAAATCTCCCGAGGATAGTACAACCTCGGGAGATATGATTGGGGATATGCCGCAATATGCGGCTTATCACGCAAAATTACTCCTCTTGTCTGTCGTAGAACTCCACGGTAGGACAGTTGAACGTACCAGTAATCTTATGGCCGTTGTCATCCATACAGTCGAAGGTTACGAGGTAACCTGTACCCTCTTTAGCAACGGTTACAGTACCATCTGCAATAGGAGCACGACGGCTATGGTCAATATAGTTGTCAACGACGAACTGGAGCCATGAGAAGGTGTAGTTGTTGCCATCCATGCCACCTGCTGTGAAGGTGTTGTGAGCAATATCAGCCTCTGTAGTTACACATGTATAAGTGCCAACAACGTCATCGGGGTTATCGCTTATCTTATCTGCGTTAAGGTCAACCATGATATAGTCGCCATTGAGAGGATCGCCAGAGAGCATAACGACTACAGTCCAGTTTGATGCGCCAATATTGTAGTAGTCGCCATAGTGGAAGAAGCGGATAACGCCATTGTTATGAGCGAATGAGTAGTCCTCGGTGAGTGTTGAGAAGTACTCAGGCTCGGGGAACTCAATATAGCCGAGCTCCAAAGAGCCCTCATACACCACGTGGTGTGTAGCACCTGTTACAAACGTGATGAATGCCTCAACCTTATTCTCGGTAACGATAACTACACCATCATCGACCTTTGTCTCTATTAAGTTACCATCCTCGGATGTCTGGATGAGTACGCTATAGTAGTTACCAAAGGTGTCGCCATAGCCCTGATCAAGGTAGTCGAATGTGTAGATACCCTCGGGCAAGGCAACAACATCACCAGAAGGAGTCTTAGAGTAGATGTCGAAACGGTAGTAGCTATCGAGATATAGGTCACTCCAACCCGTAGTACCGTTCTTCGAGAGGATAACGAAGTAGTTAGGGTCAGCAGAGTACTTTGTGCCATAGTACTCACCGTTGATAGCTGTAGCAGTAAACTCTACGTCGATCTCGTAGCCAGCCTCCTGATTAACCAATACCTGGTGTGACTGCTCGCCATAGCTTACAGTGATGATAGCAGCACGCTGCTCTGTTGTGTCGTTCATCACAACATCGAAGGTGATAGTCTCAGCAACTGCGATGTTGCTAACCCACTCCTGGTTTGCCACTACTGTGGGCTTAGCACCCTCCTCACCGTCGGTGAGTGTGTAGTTGATTGTGCCGTTACCACCGTAGAAAGCGATCTCTACGCTCTTCTCAACAACTGTGAGAGTACCCTTCTTCTCCTCGTTGCCACCCTGGGGACCCTCGGGAGTTGGTGTAGGCTCACAAGCTGCAAGCGCGAAGAGACCTGCGGTCAAAATAAGAAATAGTTTTTTCATGATTTAATATGAATTTTAGTTAATGTGTCGTTACTCGCACTTCTGATCGTAAGCGTTCAAAATAGTACCCTGGAATGTACCGATGATGCGGTTACCATTGTCATCAGTGCTGTCGATAACGAATGTGTAGTCCTGAATACCGTTCTGTGACACCTTAACAGTACCTGATGTCATAGGAGCAGCCTGAGACATATCTACCTGGCTCTGTACGCACCACAAGTACCAAGCGTGCATCTGGAGGCAGTCATCACGAAGACGACCTACAGGGATAGTATACTCGTAAGAGGTAGTGTTAGCGTCATGGAACTTGTAGTCGCCAACGATAGAGTCGAAGTTGTCGGTGCCACCCAAGCCCTTAGGGATGAGAAGATCAAAAATCATATACACGCCGCTGTATGGGTTGACCTGCTGAATCAACTCAATCATCCATACGTCGCAACCAGTGCCGTAGTGGTCACCACGGTAGTAGAGGTTGATACGACCACCTGTAACGTCGAAGGTGATATCGCTTGTGTACTGGCTTACGGGGTAAACATCAGCAAATGTGCCCTCAGTGTATGGCTCATAAGTTGTTGAACCGTGGTACTCTACGTGGTGAGTCTCGCCACTGAAGAAAGTTACGTCAACGATGATGCTATCCTCGGTAACAACCATTGTAGCGTCTGCGTAAGGAGTATCTGTGTCGTTTGCTGAAAGGAGGTAGCTCTGATCCTTGTGACCATCGATAGTGCCAGGGTTACCTGTGCTCTGGTGATCCATCTTATAAGTACCTACGGGCACACGGTGTGTTGTATTGAAGGCTGAAGATACGTTAGAGTAGATGTTGAAACGGTACTCTGTAGCACCTGCTGCCTTTGTGAGATAGTGTACTGCGCGCTGGTCACCGAGGATTACCAAGTAGTTAAAGCCCTTAGTAGTAGGGAACTTACCCCAGTAAGTACCTGCAAGGTGTGTAGCTGTGAAGTTTACATCTGCCTCCTGTGAGCCTGCCTGCTTAACCATCACCATGAAGCTATGCTGACCGTAGCTAACCTTGATTGTTGCTGAACGCTCCTCCTTATCCTCATTCTGAGCCACGGTGAAGGTCACCTTACCCTCCTCAGTGCTTGTAAGGTTCTCGATCCATGCTACAGCAGTTGCAGCCTCTGCAACGTTTGCGCGTGTAGCCTCCTCCTTCTCGAACTCGTATGTGATGACGCCCTCGCCACCAACAGCCTCGAAGTTCATTACAGACTGCGAAGTAAGCTTAATCTTGAGGTTTGAGTCTACCTCGCCCGGAGTGTTAGTCTCACTCTTCTGTGTCTCACATGCTGTGAGCGCGACTGCAACAAGTGCAATCAAAGAGAATAATTTTTTCATTTTAGTGTTTGAAGTTTTATTAGGTTATACGTCTTATTTCTTGTAGTCGAAGCCGATTGATGAGCCCATCTCGCAGATAGCGGTATTTACAACCTCATACTTGTTGTCGTACTTCTCGCTTGGCGCAGAGATGATGGCGATGACCTTGAAGTTCTCCTTATTCCATGAGCTTGCAGCAAAGAGGTCGAACTCCATAACGCGGCTCATGGTAGTGTTTGCCTCAACATAGCCGAAGTCAACACCCGAGATGTCGGTTGCTGAAACCTTTGTGGGGGCATCACGCAACACGTTGTGGTGTGTGTGCATCCACGATGCTGTAGCATTCGACTGCGTAGCGTAGATGTCATCCTCCAAAACCCATAGCGAAAGTTTCACGTTCTGCGTCTTTGACGACTTAACAGATGCGCTAACGACGATTTTGTCGCCCTCAATCTTCGCAGCAAGGGCGATAGATGCTGTAGGATTCTCATCCCACACCTCGTTAATCTGGCTCTGCACCATGTTGTAGTTACCCGCAGTGTTGTGGTTGTAGTTGAATGTTGTGCTGGGGTAGCCTGTGAGGTACATACCTATCGTACTTGAAGAGCAGATATTCTGATAGTAGCTAAAGAGCGTCTTCGATGTCGAAGTGTAGCACACCTCGCTCGAAGAGTAAGAGTATGAGTATACTACATTGAACTTATCTTTGTAGTTTGCATTCTCCTGGGCCGTCTTAATCGCCTCCTTCATATAGGGGCAGTAGCCACAACCAAGACCTGTGTGGTCAACAAGGAGCACGCGCTGGTTAAAGGCGTAGCTCTCAGGGTTGCTATCTGCGGGGAACTCGGGAGCGTATGCTGGTGTTACAGTCACACTGCAGAGCTTCGACTTGATGCCGTTATACTTTGCATAGAACGACAAGTCGCCACTCTCTGTTGTAGTGTAGGGGTTAGAGACCTCCTCATTGGTATAGTTAGCGTGGATAGTTGACGAAGATGTTACATCCTCACCCTCATAGATTACGGTGAAGGTAACCTGCTCGCCACTCTTAACTACGCTCTTGTCAGCCTTAAGAGTCACCTCGTTGCTCGCCGCCTCCTGGTCTACGAATACGGTGAACTCGACACCCTTGTAGCTAAGCGTAATCTTTGTGCTACGCTTCGTTGTCTCGGTGTTGCGACCCACAGTGAAGTTTACCGCCTCGGCAGTAATCTCATCGATGCGCACCCAGTCGGCATCTACATTTGCTGTGGGCTGTGCATTGGCCTGCTCATCCTCAATAGTGTAGGTGATAGTACCTGCACCACCCTTAGCTGTGAAGGGCATCTTACGCTCCGAGGTGATGATAAAACTTACATCCTCGCTCACCTCTGCACCAGCCTGCTGTATAGCAATCGTTACGTTCTCCTTGCCATATGCAAGTGTCACCATGCCTACGCGCTGCTCGGTAGAGTTGTTTACATCGACAAAGAGTGTAACGGCCTCCTGGCCAATAGTGATATCGCCAATCCAGTCCTGTGCTGTTGTAGCCTCAAGCGCGAGGCCCTCAACAGACTCAGTGATGGTGTAGGGAATAGAGACCTCGCCACCCTTAGCCTCCATAGTGATGATGCCCTCAACACCTACTGATAGGTGCTGGACCTCCTCACTTGGACCGGGGTTATTGACCTCAACAAGCTCTCCGCACGCGGCGAAGAGCATTGTTGCAAGGGTCAAAATAGTGTATAACCTTTTCATTATCCTAACAATTCGTTGTGATACTACTTCTCAGGGTTGTTGATAGACAAACCACCCATCATCTGGAAGTATGAGTCGAAAGCGAACTCACCCACCCAGTGCATCTTGATGATGTCGAGCTGAGGAGTACGCATATCGATAAAGATGTCATACAAGCCATTCTCATGCTTAACGGTCATAGTACCATCCATAAGCATAGTCTTGAAACCACGCACCTTAGCCTGGCAGTACTGCAAATCGAAGCAGAAGCCAGTCTCCTCAGTGTCCTGAACGTAGTATACGCCCTCGGGCATCACATAGTTCACGACAGGAACACCTGCAGTAAAGTCGAGTGTGAGCTCAACATCCTCCGAAACGAAGTAGCAAAGGAAGTTACCGTAAGGCATGTAGCCACCCGATACAAGCTCCCAAACTACGGGGTACTGGCTTGCAGGCATAACCCAAAGCTGTGATGCGCCATTCTCCTTATACAAATAGTAGAGGTCGTACTTCTTGCCCTCTTCAGTTGCCACCTTGATAGACTCGCCACCTTCAACGATGGTCACAGCCTCCTCGACAGCGTACTCAGAACCTGCAGCGACACCGTACACAGCCTCAGAGTTGCAGTAGATTGCGAACTCTGCTACATCGTCTACGAACTGAACATTCTTCTTAGTGAAGTACTTACTATCCTTCGCAAGTGAAATCTCTACATCATCATAGCCCATGATGTTACCCTTGATTGACCAACGCTTCTCACCTGGTTTGAGAGGCACCTCTGCCTCTGAGGGGCTAACATCCTCAGACATGATGTAGTAGTTCTTGAGGTCCGTAGAGAGGTAGATATCGTAAGTACCAGCCTCTGCTACACTGATGTTGCTACCCCATGACTTAGCATCGTAAACGTAGTTAGGAGTAGCTGGCACACCGTTACCGCCATAGCTCTTCTCGCCACCATTGAGGATGAAGTTGAAGTTATCCTCCTTAGCCAGCTCAAAGCCCTTAACTACGAAGAAGCCATCCTCCTCAGTCATAGCTATAGCCTCAGCCTTTGCCCAGTTGTTCATTGTGCCATTGATAGCCCAACCCTCGACAACATCCTCCTTGGAATCATCATTTGGGTCATCGATAGGGTCATCGTTGCCACCCTGCTGCTTAGCTGCCTGCTTAACAGTAACCTCGAACCAAAGATCGCTAATTGAAGCCTTGATCGTAGCCTCGCGTGCCTCCTCAACCTCGTTTGCTGCGACAGTGAAGTTGATAGCTGAAGCGAGTACGTCAACCTCAGCATCTACCGTAATCCACTCAGCCTCGCACTCTACTGCGATAGTCTTGCCTGTTGTGGTCTGTGAGTTACCATTAGTATTGAGCTTGTTACCATCGTAGTCGAAGGTAATAGTACCCTCGCCACCCTCGGCGTCAAACTCCATAGTCTCAGCTGATGTAAGCTCAAGAGTTGCACCCTTAGGCTGCTCCACGGGGACCTCGCTCTTCTCGCCACATGCTACCATGAGCACGGGAAGAGCCAAAAGTGAATAAAAAAGTTTTTTCATTGTGTAATTGTGTATTAAGATTTAACATTTTCACAGTCTACTCCTCGACCTTGAGGTACTTATCCAACCAGCTGAAGAACTCGCGGTTCCAAACTACGCTGTTCTGGGGCTGGAATACCTGGTGCGCCTCATTCTCGAACGATACCAAGCGAGCATCGAGACCCTGAACGCGTGCTGCGGTGAATGCCTCGAGCGACTGGCTATAAGGAATACGGTAGTCCTTCTCGCCGGTGATGATCATAATGGGGCTATCCCAGTTTGCCACCTTCTTGTGGGGTGAGTTAGCATATGAGCGCATTGCAGTAGCGTTGTCTGTCTCCCAGTATGCGCCACCGTAGTCGTTAGTCACGAAGAAGAGCTCCTCGGTGTGGCCATACATAGACTCGAAGTTGAAGATACCGCAGTGTGCGATAAATGCCTTGAAGCGACCCTCATGTACGCCTGCGAGGTAGTATGTAGAGTAGCCACCATACGATGCACCCACGCAACCACGGTGGTCAACATCCACCCATGGCTCCTTCGACACCTCGTCGATTGCTGCGAGGTAGTCCTTGATGTTCTGACCTGAGTAGTCGCCAGAGATCTGGTCTGTCCACTCCTGACCGAATGAGGGGCAACCACGGCGGTTAGGCGCTACAACAACGTAGCCCTGAGCTGCCATAAGCTGGAAGTTCCAACGATAGCTCCAGAACTGCGATACTGTGCTCTGAGGACCACCCTGGCAGTAGAGAAGTGTAGGATACTTCTTTGTGGCATCGAAGTTGGGAGGAAGAATCACCCATGTAAGCATCTTCTTGCCGTCAGTAGTAGTAATCCAACGCTCCTGCACCTCACCCATCTTGATATGCTCATAGATCTCGGGGTTTGCGTCAGTGAGCTGTGTCAACTCGCCGCTCTCGAGATTTACGTCGTAGAGCTCAACAGCCTTAGAGATAGTGTTCATGTTTGCCACCATCTTACCAGCAGCAAATGTGAAGTTGTTAATATCGTGGTTACCAGATGTAATCTGCTTCATGTTACCATTGAGGTCGATACGAGCAACCTGGTGAGTACCGCGCCATGGGAGCACGAAGTACATAGCGTCGTTGCCATCCCACACAACCTCAGTCACGCAGTAGTCCTGACCGCGTGTGATGTATGTGCACTCGTTGGTATTAAGGTCGAATACCCAGAGACGCTGCTGGTCAGCCTCGTTGCCGGGGCGACGCTGCGAGCGGAAGGCAATCTTAGTGCCGTCAGGCGAGAACACGGGATACTTGTCGTAACCTACAAATTTATCGTCTGTAGTCTGAGCAGCCTCCTTAGTAAGGTTGCGTGTATCCGCTGTTGCAAAGTTGTAGAGGAAGATGTCCGAATCTGTTGAGAGTGCATACTCAACGCCTGTCAAAGGCTTACAAGTATAGGCAAGTAGGCTACCATCGGGCGAGAGTGTGATTTCTGCTGTATCGAAGTAGGGAGCGAGGGGTGAGTCGTATGCTGCATCAGCACCGATAACATCCTTACCGTTTACGATCTTGCCATCTTTGTAGTCTGCAGCAAACACGTGGAGGTATGAGCCATCATCCCAGTAGTCCCAGTGGCGCACCATAAGGTCGTCATAGATACGCACCTTCGACTTATCCATATCGTCGTACTTATTCGAGCCCTTGAGCTTTGCTACCTCAACGCGCTTTGTGTAGAATGCGTGGTCACCAGCGATGCCGAAGCCCTCGATGCCACCAGCGATATCTGTTACCTGCTGGAGCTTATCACCATTGCAGTCCATAGCCCACACCTGCATCTCGCCAGTGCGGTTAGACATAAAGGCGATAGTCTCGTTGTCGAGCCACTGAGGAGCAGAGTTAGACGAGTTGTTATCTGTGAGGCGCACCTCCTCGCCACTCTCCATATCGCGGAGACGCAAAGATGTGATGCCACGGTTCTCAGCCATATTGTACTCAGTGAGTGTGTAGAGGAGCTTTGAGCCATCGGGAGAGAGTGTCTCGGAGCCGATGCGCGCCATCTTCCACATTACCTCAGGGGTGAGGATACCAGCCTCCTTCTCGGCCTCGGTCAAGGCGTTGTTGATCACAAGAGGCTCGGGAGCATTTGTAGCCTCGGGCGCCTCACTCTCGCCACAACCGCCAGCGGCGAGTAACGATGCAAAAGTCATAAGACAGAAAAATTTTTTCATAATATTTTGGTTATAGTTTTAATAAATTTCCAACTCCATACGCTTTGTTGTCTCCGCTTTTTAGTATCTTTGCACGAAAACTATGAAACAGAGCGCAACATATACCATCTTTTTCGGCGCTTCCGCGCTGCATATCAGCTCGAAAGCCGAGTGCAATGACGCGTGCATTATGCGTGCGCCTGCGAAAGAAAAAAATCTGCGTGCGAAAATAATAAAAAAAGTTGAATCTTGCAAATCAGCGACTCTGGTTACGGACGACCCCGAGGCTACGTTCGAGGCGCTTTGCGAGGAGTTTAAGGTTGTGCGCGCAGCTGGAGGTGTAGTAACAAACAACAAAGGAGAGCTTCTCATGATCAACCTACGCAACCGCTGGGACCTTCCAAAGGGGCATATCGAGGCGGGTGAGAGCAGCGATAGCGCGGCCCTGCGCGAGGCTATAGAGGAGACAGGCATCGAAGCAGAAGTCGTTGGAACAAAGCCCCTTGCAACCACATGGCACGCCTACAACATATATGGTCCGTGGGAGCTAAAATCTACTGATTGGTGGAGGATGCGCACAACCTCCGACGTCACCCCAACACCCCAGTGCGAGGAGGGTATAACCGAGGTGCGATGGATGGACTCTGAGGCACGCACCGAGGCGCTAAACAACACCTACGAGACAATTAAAGAGGTGGTGCGTGCGTTAGAAACAAAAAACGACAACGGCTATGAATAAGATACTTTGGGTTGATGATGAGATCGACCTTCTAAAACCACACGTAATGTTCCTCACGGCCAAGGGCTATGAGGTCGACACCTGCAACAACGGCTACGATGCCGTTGAGATGGTGGGTGCTACGCCCTACGACTTAGTCATCCTCGACGAGATGATGCCAGGCATGACGGGCCTCGAGACGCTACCCCTAATCAAGGAGGCGCGACCCTCGTTGCCCGTAATCATGGTTACTAAGAGCGAGGAGGAGAACATCATGGATAAGGCCATAGGCTCGAAGATTGCCGACTACATCATCAAGCCCGTAAACCCCAACCAGGTGCTCCTTTCTATAAAGAAGAACCTGCACTCGCAACAGCTTGTTACAGAGCAGACTACCGCCGACTACCGCTCCGAGTTTGGACGCATTGCAGCACAGCAGCAGTCTGCCTCAACATTCACCGAGTGGGGTCAGCTCTACCGCAAGGTTGTGGGCTGGGAGATAGAGCTCGCCACCTCTTCCGACAAGAGTATCCGCGAGGTACTCGCCTACCAGAAGGATGAGGCAAATCAGGCCTTCTCGAAGTTCGTGCGCCGCAACTACTACGACTGGATAAATCGCCGCATCGCCGACGATGAGATACCGACTATGTCGCACACACTGATGCGCCACCGCATCTTCCCCGAGGTTGATAGCGCCCAGCATACCACACTCTTGCTTATTGACAATATGCGCTACGACCAGTGGCGCACCATTGCACCGATGCTTCGAGGCCTCTTCGACGTGGAGACCGACGACTTCTACTGCGCCATCCTACCCACCGCTACGCAGTATGCGCGTAATGCCCTCTTTGCCGGTCTGATGCCCCTTGCAATCGACAAGCTCATGCCCGATAAGTGGCTCAACGACAATGAGGATGGTGGCAAAAACATGTACGAGGAGGAGTTCCTACGCAGACTCATCACGCAGGCTGGCAAGAGGTATAAATTGTCGTTCGACAAGCTCGTACGCCCCGAGGCAGGACGTAAGCTACTGGACAATATGCAGCACATCTACGATGCTGACTTCTCGGTCATCATCTACAACTTCCTCGACATCCTCTCGCATGCCCGCACCGAGACCGACATCATCCGCGACCTCACGGACGACGAGGCTGCATTCCGCTCCCTTACCCGCTCATGGTTCGAGCACTCGGAGCTATACACGCTCCTAAAGCTACTCTCGGAGCGCGGCCACAAGGTCATCATAACCTCGGACCACGGCACAATCCGCGTGGATAACCCCGTGCGCGTGACTGGCGACAAGGAGACATCGCCCAACCTACGCTACAAGACGGGTCGCAACCTCGCGTATAACGCACGCGAAGTATATGAGGTAACACGCCCCGAGGATGTGCAGCTACCATCGGGACGCCTCACGTCGAGCTACATCTTCGCCTACAACCGCGACTTTTTGGTCTACAACAACGACGCTAACAGATATATACGCTACTACAAAAACACATTCCAGCATGGCGGCATCTCGATGGAGGAGATGATAGTACCCTATGCTGTGCTTAAGCCCAAGAATAAATAAAAGAGTATGAGTAAGATAATAGAGATCAATTCGCTTGACGAGCTCGACACCGTTGCCGAGGCCGTCATCAACGCCCTCGATGGCCGCACCGTGGTAGCCTTCGACGCCCCCATGGGTGCAGGTAAGACCACGCTTATTAGTCGCATCGCAGCACTCCTTGGCGCCGAAGACTCGGTGACAAGCCCCACGTTTGCCATCGTCAACCAGTATGAGGGTACCAAGCACACCATCTACCACTTCGACATGTATCGCATCGAGCGCGTAGAGGAGGCTCTTGACTTCGGCTCGGAGGAGTACCTCTCGTCGGGAGATTTGTGCCTTGTGGAGTGGCCCGAAAAGATTGAGCCACTGCTCCCTGACGACACCATGGTCGTAAGGATTGAGATATTGTCCGATACAGCGCGACGTTTTGAAATTCAATAAATTTGACTACCTTTGTGGCCAAAATTTAGATATCATGGAGAAATACGAGTCAATACAGCAACAGATTAACCACCCCGCGGCACTTGTCTATCCGCTTATCTCGCGAATGGACATGTTCAGCCCCGCTATCCAGCAGCAGGTAGAGGAGTGGGAGGCAACCCCCGACCGTTGCTCGTTCAAGGCTAAGGGCATGAAGATCTGCATGCGCATAGAGGAACGCGTTGAGAACAAGCACGTTAAGATTGTTGGTGACGAGGGCGGCATACCCATCGACTTCGCATTCTGGATTCAGCTCAAGGAGGTAGCACCCAACGATACACGCGTGAGAATGGTGTTGCACGCCGACCTCAACATGGTGATGAAGATGATGATTGGTGGCAAAATCCAGAAGAGCATCGACGACGCCGTTACACAGCTTGCAGCATCACTTAACCAGTTCAAATAGGGCCTTAAAATCTCCCTATTATTTGCAAAATAACACGTTGCGCAGATAAAAAAGTGTTGTTTTGTTTGCAAATTCAGCGAAGTTACCTTATATTTGCAGACATTTTTTGCTAAAGTCCCCCATGGTTAGGGCAAAAGATAGATATATATTGTTATAAATAAACTAAAATAAACAACTTACAATTATGACTAAGGCCGATATCGTAAACGAGATTGCAAAGTCTACTGGTGTTGAGAAGATCCAGGTTCAGGCTATCGTAGAGGCATTCATGGAGAGCGTTAAGGGTGCAATGATCAAGGGCGAGAACGTATATCTTCGCGGTTTTGGTAGCTTCATCATCAAGAAGCGCGCTACTAAGGTTGCTCGTAACATCTCTAAGAACACAACTATTACTATCCCCGAGCACAATATTCCTGCATTCAAGCCCGCTAAGAGCTTCGCAGGTGAGGTTAAGTAGTTTTTACAAACCATTTAATATTATAAGATTATGCCAAACGGAAAGAAGCACAAGCGTCATAAGATGGCTACGCACAAGCGTAAGAAGCGTCTTCGCAAGAATCGTCATAAGAAGAAGTAGTCTTCTCTTATAGGACATTAATGAAGGGGGTTGTCCAGCGAGTTACTCGGACAACCCTTTTCTGTAAAAATTTTCAACGGATTACATTGCATCATTATGAACAGAGAACTAATCATCAATGTAACTCCAACCGAAGTCTCGATAGCACTATGTGAATACAAGGTGCTCGTCGAGCTTAACAAAGAGCAGTGTCGGACGGGATTCTCTGTAGGCGACATCTACCTCGGTCGCGTACGTAAGATTATGCCCGGCCTGAACGCAGCATTCGTAAACATAGGTCACGAGAAGGATGCCTTCATCCACTACCTCGACTTGGGCGCCAACTATCGCTCGTTGGAGCGCATCGTCTACAGCAGCCAGAATGGCCGCCGCCAGCAGCGCGTAGAGAGCATGAAGATTGAGCCCGTGCTTGAGAAGGAGGGTCGCATTGGAGACCACCTCAAGCCTGGCGACTTGGTTATGGTGCAGATTGCCAAGGAGGCAATCTCAACAAAGGGTCCACGTCTCACGGCAGATATATCGCTTGCCGGACGCAATGTGGTATTGGTACCATTCTCGAATAAGGTGTTTGTATCGAACAAGATACGCTCGAACGCTGCAAAGAAACGACTTCGTAAGGTTGCAC
The DNA here is from genome assembly GCA_017558115.1 of Alistipes sp. Lineage (GTDB taxonomy): Bacteria > Bacteroidota > Bacteroidia > Bacteroidales > Rikenellaceae > Alistipes. The sequence continues at coordinate 22,910 of JAFYWG010000009.1, read as the reverse complement.
AGGAGGTGCTTCCACAGAACTTCGGTGTCATCATCCGCACGGCAGCTGCCGATGCCGAGGACATCGACATTATGCAAGACATACTCTCTCTTGTTGAGAGATGGAACAAGACTCTTGCCACTATGCGCAAGAGCGAGGCTCCCGCTCGCCTGATGAGCGAAATGAGCCGTGTAAATACTATTATTCGCGACTCGCTCAACGACACGTTCTCACAGATTACGGTCGACGACGAGACGATGTACAACGAGATCAAGAGCTACGTTCACGCCATCAAGCCCGACATGGAGCACAAGGTGAAGCTCTACACAGGCAAGGTGCCTATCTTCGACAACTTCGACGTCGCGAAACAGATTAAGTCGTTATTTGCAAAGTATGTATCGCTCCGTCGCGGAGCATACCTCATCGTCGAGCACACGGAGGCTATGCACGTCATCGACGTGAATTCCGGCAACCGCACAAAGGCCGAGGACGACCAGGAGCAGACTGCCTTGGAGGTGAACCTCGCGGCAGCAAAGGAGATTGCACGCCAGCTCCGCCTACGAGATATGGGCGGTATTGTCATTATCGACTTCATCGACTTGCGCAAGGCGCCAAGTCGTCAGACTCTCTACGAGGAGATGCAGAAGCTCATGGCAACAGACAAGGCAAAGCACACCATCTTGCCATTGACCAAGTTTGGTCTTATGCAGATTACACGTCAGCGTGTGCGCCCCATCGCCATGGAGGAGACATCCGATGTATGTCCCACATGTCATGGCACAGGTAAGGTTGGTCCTACCATGCACCTCGAGAAGAGTATCGAGGAGCAGATTCAGCTCCTTGGCGAGAAGGGTTGTCGCTTTGTAAACCTTAAGGTAAGTCCCTATGTTGAATCGTATCTGCGCAAAGGAATATTTTCGCTCCGCATGCGTTGGATGTTAAAGTACAAGATGCGCATCAAGATCACCACCGAACAGAGTGTCGGCATGATCGATGTGGCATACCTTGACAAAGAGGGTAAATCGCTTCTAATGTAGCTAACGAATTTGTGATATAGGAAGCGTGGATTATTTAAAAAGTCTCGTTCGCACCTCCAAACAGGCGAAGGAGTTACAAAAATGTTTGGGTATATTAGGCTCTACCGTCCATCTCGAGCAGATGGTCGGCGGAGCCTATTCGCTTTATGCTGCGGCTACTGTCGAGCGAATGGGAGGCATACATATCTTCCTAGCCGACGACCGCGATAGCGCAGCATACTTAGTCAACGACCTCTACGAACTGCTTGGCGAAGAGCGCGTTGAGTTCTTCTCATCGGGCTATAAGCGCTCTGCAGCCTATGGTAGCGAGGATCCGCAAGGCGTGGTACGCCGCACCTCGGCACTCAACGCCATCACCAACTTCAAGAAGGGCTTCCTTGCCGTGTGCACCTACCCCGAGGCCTTGGCCGAGAGCGTAGCCGAGCGTGTGGAGCTTGCCGAATTGTCACTACACCTAAAGGTTGGGCAGAAGCTCGAGCAAAACACCCTTGTGAATTGGCTTATGGAGCATGGCTTCGAGCGCGTAGACTTTGTCTACGAGCCAGGTCAGTATTCTGTGCGAGGAGGTATCGTCGACATATTCTCCTACGTGGAGTCTAAGCCCTATCGTGTCGACTTCTTTGGAGACGAGATTGACTCATTGCGCCGCTTCGACATCTCGAGTCAGCTCTCGCACGAGAGACCCGAGAGCGTGGAGGTTGTCGCCAACACCATGCGTGACGGCGAGGGCGCAAACCGCGTCTCGCTGGCCCGCTTTGCCACGGGTGCTACATGGTGGATTTCGGATGGTGACTTCGCTCTACGCAAGGTTGCAGAGGTGCGCAAGAAGGTCTTGGAGCAGGCCGAGAGTGAGGATGAGGCACGCTCGTTGGCAAGCCGCGTAACCTCGCGCCAGGTACTTTTGAAGGATTGGGAGGAGTCGAGCCTCGTGGTGTGGAGAGATAACATCCGCGAGCGCCGTGCTACGCACGCCATCACCTTCAACACCGCGCCACAGCCCGCCTTCAACCGCAACTTCGAGATGTTGGCCGACGACATACGCTGGAATGCGGAGCGTGGCTATACCACATCAATCCTCTCGCACAACAAGGCGCAGATGGAGCGCCTCAATAACATCTTCCACCAGATTGGTCGCCACGAAGTGTCGTTCCGCGCCGAGGATGTTGTGTTGCACGAGGGTTTTGTTGACAATGACCTAAAGGTCTGTGTCTATACGGACCACAACATATTCGACCGCTACCAGCGATACCGCCTGCGTGACGAGATTAAGCGCGACGAGCAGATGACCGTAGCGGAGCTTAACGCCCTGAAGGTGGGCGACTACGTCGTGCATATCGACCATGGCGTGGGTCGCTTCGGAGGCCTTGTTAAGCTCAACGAGAATGGCCACACTAAGGAGGCCATCAAACTGATATACAAGGATAACGACATTCTCTTTGTCAACGTCCACGCCTTGCACCGCATCTCGCGCTACAAGAGTGGCGAGGGCGAGCCTCCAAAGATTTATAAACTCGGAAATGGTGCATGGCAGAAGCTTAAGGCAACGACAAAGAAGGCCGTAAAGGATATTTCGCGCGAGCTTATCGCCCTCTATGCCCAGCGTAAGGCATCGAAGGGTTTCGCCTTTTCGGAGGATGGCTACCTACAGCAGGAGCTCGAGGCATCGTTCAAGTGGGAGGATACGCCCGACCAGCAGACAGCCATCGCTGCCGTCAAGCGCGACATGGAGTCGGACCAGCCTATGGATAGATTGGTCTGTGGCGACGTGGGCTTCGGCAAGACCGAGGTGGCGATACGTGCAGCCTTCAAGGCGGCATGCGACGGCAAGCAGACGGCAGTCCTTGTGCCTACTACAATCTTAGCTTTGCAGCACTACCGCTCCTTCTCGGAGCGTCTGCGCGACCTGCCCGTGACGGTGGAGTATATCAATCGTACAAAGTCGACGAAGGAGGCAAACCGCATTGCCGAGGAGCTTAAGGCGGGTAAGATAGATATCCTTATTGGCACACATAAGATGCTCTCGAAGCAGATAGAGTTCCACGACTTGGGTCTCTTGGTCATCGACGAGGAGCAGAAGTTTGGCGTGGCAGCAAAGGAGAAGCTTACGCAGCTCTCAGTCGCTGTCGACACCCTTACGCTCACCGCGACACCCATCCCGCGAACACTCCAATTCTCGCTTATGGGCTCTCGCGACCTCTCTGTTATCTCTACCCCACCACCCAACCGCCAACCTATTGTCACCGAGTCGCATGTCTTTAGCGAGGAGGTGATACAGGACGCCATAGAGGAGGAGTTGGCACGTGGCGGCCAGGTTTACTTTGTACACAACAAGGTTGATGACCTGCAGACCATCGCCGGCCTCATCACACGCCTCTGCCCCAAGGCACGCGTGGGCATTGGTCATGGCCGCATGAAGGCCGAGGAGTTGGAGAAGCTCATCATGAACTTCATCTACGGCGAGTTCGACGTACTTGTGGCAACGACAATCATAGAAAATGGCATCGATATTGGTAATGCTAACACCATCATTATCAACGATGCACACCATTTTGGTCTAAGCGACCTCCACCAGTTGCGTGGCCGCGTGGGACGTAGCGACCGCAAGGGCTTCTGCTACTTACTCTCGCCCCCCGACGAGCTTATTGGAGGAGATGCACGCCGCCGTCTGCGCGCCATCGAGGAGTTCTCGGACCTCGGTTCGGGCTTCAACATCGCTATGCAAGACCTCGACATCCGCGGCGCGGGTAACCTATTGGGTGCAGAGCAGAGTGGCTTCATTGCCGACGTGGGCATTGAGACATACCAGAAGATTTTGCAGCAGGCAATCTCGGAGTTGCGCGCCGAGGGCCTCGACACTTCGGGCTTGAGTGAGGCCGAAAACGATGCTATGAAGGATATATCGTTTGTGGACGATGCTACTATCGACATCGATGTGGATGCCTCAATTCCTGATAGTTACGTACGTTCACAGAGCGAGAAGCTGCGCCTCTACCGCGAGATAGACGCCATGCGCACCGACGAGCAATTCGAGGCCTTTGCCTCGCGCCTACTCGACCGCTTTGGCGCTATTCCGCAGTCCGTGCGCGAGCTTATCGATGTGGTTAAGCTACGCCGCGAGGCTATCAACCTCGGTATGGAGCATGTCAAGGTGAAGAATGGTCTGCTTATCGTGCGCTTTGTGGGCGACAACAACTCCCCCTTCTTCAAGACCGAGACATTCCTCAATATGCTGCGCAGGGTTGTTGCCGAGCCCGACAGATTTGTGGTCAAGCAGTACAATAACCGCCTATCGATGACCGTTAGAAAGATATACTCGATAGCCGAGGCGGTAGCCATGCTTCGCCACTTGGCTGAGGCTGCAACGCCAAATAGTTAATACATAACGGGATGAACCTAATAATCGACATAGGCAACAGCCGCGCAAAGGCGGTTGTAATGGATGGCGACGCACTTGTTAAAGAGTACGTCGCCGAGGCATTTAATGCTTCACTCTTCGCGGAGATAATGGAGGCCTACCCCACTATCGAGCGCGCCATAATAGCCTCGACACGTGGCGACGAACTTTCGGCAAAAGAGGTGGCCGAGACACGACTAAGCAGAGTCGTAATTTTCAAGCCCGCCACTACGCCTATACCCCTCGAAAACCACTACTACACCCCCGAGACTTTGGGTGCTGACCGCCTCGCCGCAGCCATTGGCGCACAGGCTCTACACCCCAACGCCGACATCATGATTGTTGACTTCGGCACAGCCATAACCATCGACTTTGTGGAGGGTGGCGCCTTCAAGGGTGGCAATATTTCACCTGGTGTTACCACACGCTTTCGCGCTCTGGCGGACTACACCGCATGCCTGCCTCGTTGCTATGCAACGGAGGAGGTTTTAGACTATGGTCGTACTACTAAGGAGGCGATCGAGCAGGGAGTTATGCGAGGCATTGAGCAGGAAATTAGGGGCTACATAGAGTCATTCATGCAAAAAAATGGCGAAAAATGCGTAATTTTCACCGGAGGTGACGCAAAATATTTTGTAAAGAGAATTAAAAATACGATATTTGCAGACTGTGAGCCGGTTATTTTCGGACTCAATAGAATTTTGAACTACAATGCAGAGAGGATTTAAGATAATACTTAGCTCAATCGTGGCGCTAATTGTGGTGCTTTTGCCCCTCGAGGCGGAGGCACAGACAAGTAGCATCAACGCATACTCACCATACTCGATGTATGGCCCCGGCGAGCTGCTTACACCTGGCAATGTGCAGATGCGCTCGATGGGTGGCGTGGGTATCGGTCTGCGTGCTACAAACCAGATCAACACCCAGAACCCCGCTGCGGCAAGCATCATGCCTCGCAAGAGCTTCTTGTTCGACGTAAGCGTCGATGGCACACACTACCGCAACAACCAGATGAAGTTTGACGCCTCGGGCGCAGAGAGCCACAAGGCAAAGACCGCATACAACACCGCCAATATCCACAACATCTCATTGGCATTCCCCCTTGCAAAGGGCTTAGGCGCCACAGTGAGCGTCGCACCTTATAGCAGCGTGGGCTACAAGATGCAGATTACCGACCAGAACAACGACAACTGGGCAGACATCGGCCGCGTGGTCTACGGATATAGTGGCGAGGGTGACATCACCGAGGTGAAGGTTGCCGTGGGCTGGGCAATACACAGCAACTTCTCGATTGGTATCGCTGCGAAGTACTTTTGGGGCAATATCGACCGCACGTACACCACCTCAATCCCCAACGTTGTAACTGGCGAGGGTAACTTCGCTTCAACAAAAGGTACAGAGCGCTCGTTGATCAACAACTTCAAGCTTCAGGCGGGTCTTCAGTGGAACATCATCGCTAACGATAAGCGCATGCTTACGTTAGGTGCTACATACGACATGGGCGGCAAGCTAAACCCCAAGGTGCAGCACTATGTCTACACCGACAACACGATAAATAGCATTCAGGGCACACCCGTTCGTAACGATATCTCGACACTCGAGCTTCGTGTGCCACATGAGTTTGGCGTCGGCGTCTACTACCTAAATCGTATGCTCGCCTTTGGCGTAGACTACAAATACTCGGCATGGGGAAGCAACAACAACGGCTATGTGGAGAATGCAAACTCGAAGGATGTGGCTGTAGCATATACCAACACCCATACCATCAAGGCCGGCTTCGAGATCACACCAAAGCGTACCGACGTGCGTAACTACCTCAACCGCATGACCTACCGCGTGGGTGCTCGCCTGGGCAACTACTACCAGACGTTTGCGGGCGAGAGAATCAACCAGATGGCCGTGACCGCAGGTATCGGCTTTCCCGTAAAGCTCTGGGGTGCCTCATCCATCAACCTCGGCTTTGAGTATGGTCGCATGTCAAGCCATGCAGCCACACAGCTCAAGGGCATGAAGGTGGGCCTCGTGACACAAAACTACTACAAGCTATCGTTGGGCTTCACGCTCTTCTCGCACGACACTGCAGACTACTGGTTCGTACGCCAGAAGTTCGACTAACAGACGGAGCTACAACACTGACTTAGAATAAAATACAGAAACAAATACAATAAAAAACCAAATTTATGAAAAGTGTAAAAGTTATTTTGGCTGCAGCGGCGCTCTTTATGGGTTTCTCGGCTTCAGCACAGGATTTCAGCGACGACAAGGCCTTCGGTAAGTGGGGCGAGACAGTTGAAGAGCGCAAGGAGAACGTTAGCGCAAGTAACTACCTCAAGGAGGCTATTGACGCTAAGGATTTCAAGCTCGCTACAGAGTACTTCCAGCAGCTTTTGAACAACTGCCCCGCAGCATCACAGCAGACATTTGCACGTGGTGTGACCATCTACAAGAATAAGGTTCAGCGCGCACGCAGCGTTGAGGAGCGTAAGGTTTATATCGACTCTATCTTGTACATCTACGACCAGCGTGTCATCTACTTCGGTGACCACTCAAAGAATGGTAAGGACTATATCCTCGATATGAAGGCACGTGATATGCTCCGCTATTGCACTACTGACCGTCCCTTGTTGCGTTCAGGTTTGAAGGATGCAGTTGACGCAGGTATCGAGAGCGGCAAGGTTCACCTCGACATCGCAGCAAGCTACTTCAAGTATCTCTGTGAGGACTACGAGTATGATGATAACGTAACCAGCGATATGATCTTGACTGAGTACGAGCGTCTCTCACCCCTCTTCGCAGAGGTTTCAGCAGAGGATGAGCAGTATCGCGATATGTTCGAGACAAGCTTCGGTACCAGTGGTGCTGCAAGCTGCGAGAACCTTGAGGCATTGTTCAGCCAGAAGCTCGCTAACGACCCCGACAACGAGGCACTCCTCTCTCAGGCTGTTGCTTTGATGTCACGTGCACAGTGTACTAGCGACTTCTTCTTCGCAAGCACCGAGAAGTACTACACTATTAAGCCATCGTCAGAGACAGCGTTGTTCCTTGCTCAGGGCTTCAAGAATCGTGGCGAGAACGACAAGGCGTTGAAGTATCTCCGCGAGGCACTTGCAGTAGAGGCAGATCCCGCAAAGAAGGAGCCTCTCTACGTTCAGATCGCTCTTATCGAGATCAGCAAGCACAACTACTCTGCAGCTGTTGAGGCAGCACGTGAGCTTCGCTCTATCAACCCCGAGAATGGTTATGCTTACTTCATCCTTGGTCAGTGCTACGCAGCAAGCACATGTCCTGAGGATAAGGTTGGTGGCACAACTGTTTACTGGGCAGCATACGATTCTATGTCACAGGCTGTTAGCCTCCTCAAGGACGAGCCCGAGGTACAGAAGGCTGCACAGCAGATGATGAACGCCTACCGCGCAGCATTCCCCGTACAGGAGTCATGCTTCTTCGCTGAGCTTACTGCTGGCGATCGCTACACTATCCTCTGCGGCTATGCAGCAGGTCAGGTAACAACAGTACGTTACCGCTAATAATTGGTGCTCTAAGCGATTTATGCACCATATTTTGAGACGATACGCAGTGATAGCACTCTCCGCGCTGGGGAGTGCTACATTGCTATTCTCATGTAGCAAGAAGCCCGAGGCTACACAATTTGACTATGAGACGCTAATGACAGAGTCGAGCGAAAACCGCACCATCACCATGATGGAGAACGGCAGACGCTCCTACACCTTTGTCACACCCCTCATGGAGGGATACAGCATGGCCACGAACCCCTATCAGGAGTTTCGCCGAGGCATTAAGATGACAACCTACACCCAGGACTCCACAAACCTCGTAGATGCCACAATCACAGCGAACTACGCTATCTACTACGAGAATCAGCGACTGTGGGAGGCCAAGGGTAACGTCACCATCATCAAGAACAATCGCAAGGATGGCGACACGACAGTAACGGGCCACACCGAGATCTACACGCAGCAGCTCTTTTGGAACGCTACAACCAAGAAGATATACTCAAACGTTGACACCAAGATTCTGCAGCCCGACGGCTGGCACTTCGGCGTAGGCTTCGATGCCGATGAGGACCTTAAAAACATCCACTTCCGTAAGTATAGCTCCGAGATGGAGTTCGACATGAGTCAGCCTACAGAGGAGGAGCTCGAGAAGGAGAATAAGAAGCACGAGGCGGAGGATAAAAAGGGTGGCAACACTGATAAGAAGGGTGCAGACAAGCCCAACGGCAGCAAGCCCAACGGCGACAAAAAGAGAAATACGGTGGGAGGCGAAAACATTAAGCGTATCGACCCCACTAAGGATAATCGAGCGATAGGCGCACCACCCACAGTCAACGGCGCACGTCCCCCTCAGACACCTCCAGGTGGCAAGGGTCAGGCTGGCGATGGCAAGTTGGGCACAAAGCCTACGAATAAGAACAGCCAGTTGAAGAATAGCGACCTATCATCCACTGCCAATGATGCAGCAAACCTGAACGGCAGTGTTATGGATGCGTCGAGATTCAACAAAGGAGCTAAGGAACTACCAAAGCGAGAGTAAAAAAGCCCCCTCGGGGCAATATATAATAATAGTATAGAGGCACTACCTATGTGGAGCACAGTGATTATAATAGCCGTGATGTTACTACTCTCGGCATTCTTCTCGGGGATGGAGATCGCCTTCCTCGGGCGTAATCGTCTGCGCGAAGAGATAGATAGAAAGCAGAACCCGATGTTTAACTACATCGCCGATATTTTTGCCCGCAAATCGGGCAACTATATCACCACCATACTCGTGGGTAACAACATAGCTCTTGTCATCTACTCTATGTCGATGGCCCTGCTCATCGAGACATGGTTTGGCTTGGAGGACCCTCTCTCTCAAACTATTATATCTACGATTATCATTCTGTTTATTGGCGAGTATATCCCCAAGTCGGTAGTTAGACGCAACCCCAACTTCTACTACTCGGTGCTCTCGCCCATCATCTACCTCTTCTATATACTACTATACCCCGTCACCCTATTCTCGACGCTTATATCACATGGTTTGATTCGCCTTACGGGCCGCCGCATCGAGCAGCGCGAGGAGCCCACTGAGTTTAACCGCGACGACTTAGCGTCGCTTGTGGAGGATGAAAATGTGGAGGTAAACGACGAAGAGGAGGAGGATATACGTCTGTTTCAGAACGCCTTGGACTTTGCCGACCTACGTGTCCGCGACTGCATGGTGCAGCGCGTAGATGTGGAGGCTGTCGACCTTGAGTCTACGACCATCGAGGAGCTTACGGCGCGCTTCGTCGAGACAAAGTTCTCGCGCATCTTCGTATGGCACGACACCATCGACAACATCATCGGCTATGTCAACTCAAAGAGCCTCTTCGAGCAGCCAAAGGCCATATCAGACATCATCATCAAGACCATCTACGTTGCCGAAACCATGCCCCTACAGGACATGCTCGAGACCTTCACTAAGCGTCGTGCGAGCATCGCTGTAGTGATTGACGAGTTTGGTGGCACAGCGGGTATCATATCGTTGGAGGATGTATTGGAGCAGATCTTCGGTGAGATTGAGGATGAGCACGATGTCCAGGAGCTTATCGAGCGCCAACTCGCTGATAATGAATGGCTATTCTCGGCGCGTCACGAGGTGGAATACCTCAACGAGACATACAACCTCGACATCCCTGAGAGCGACGAGTACGACACCTTGGCAGGCTACATCATCGCTGAGCATGGAGGCATTCCGCTCGAGGGTGAGCAGATGTGCAACGAAAAGTTCTGCATCAAGATCGTAAGCCGCAAACAATCGCGATTGGATGTTGTGAGCGTGCGTATAAACAAATAGCAATAAAACTATTATTAGCTATTTCTCTAATTAGGTAGCAGATAGCTTAACAGATATAATATGAGCCAAGTGTAAATTTTCGCTCATATTTATCGTTGTTTAATAAAAAATTACTACCTTTGGAGGCTTAAACGGATTATTAACAATAAAAACATAAAATTATGGCTTCACTAAACACATTAAGAACCAAGTACGGCATTGTACTCTCAGTGGGTATTGCAGTTGTACTTTTGGCATTTGTTCTTGGTGACATACTCCCTAAGATGGGTAGCGACAACCAGGAAAACAAGAACGAGACAGTTCTTAAGATTGGCAACAAGACAATCGACCAGCAGGATTACTACACCTACACTCAGAAGTATGGTGTAGAGGGCATGGCTCCCGACCAGAACGCTGCTTACATCTATCAGCAGATCTTGTTCAACGAGTACCTCAACCCAGCATACGAGGCTGCAGGTATGGGCTTCGTAGCATCTGACGAGGAGACACTTCTCCACTCATATGCTGAGAACTACATCGCAACAACTCCTGGCGCAAGCGCTATGTCTACAGCAGATCTTAAGAAGGAGATCGACGCTAACTGGAACTACATGAAGTATGGCATGTACAGTGGCAACTTCGCGCCTATGGTTGCAACACAGAAGGCAGCTGCTGCATACACTGCAGGTAAGTACACCAACAAGCTCGAGGTAGAGGAGGCACTTCGCAACGAGAACCTCTCTTTCGATGGTCACTACGTAATGTTGCCCTTCAGCGCTATCGAGTGCGAAGCAGCTACAGAGGCTGAGATCGAGGCTTACTACAACGCTCACCGCGTAGAGAACCACAACTACGGCGCACGCACCCTCTCATACGTTCGCTTCAACATCGAGCCCAGCGCTGCTGACGAGGCAAATGCAGAGGCTGCAATTATGGATGCTGACCTAAAGGCTAAGGAGGCTGTAGCAGCTAACGACACTAAGGCTATCAAGAACGCTGTTCGCAACGTAAACGGCAAGATTGAGAACTATGTTGCATTGAGCTCATTGAGCGAGGAGGAGGTCAAGGCCCTCAACGCAGAGAAGAGCTATGGTCCTATTCTCAACAACAATGTTTGGACTGCTAAGTACCTCGTTGCTAAGGTTAACGCTCCTGAGAGCTACACATTCAACGTTATCACAACTGAGACTAACGCTGAGGCTGAGGCTCTTGTTGCAGACATCGAGGCTGTAAATGGTAACCTTACAGAGCTTGAGGCAGGTGCAAACGCTACTACGAAGACCGTAAATATGGTAGACCTCAACGAGCGTGGTGCTGAGAAGCTCCTCAACGTTAAGGTTGGTGACATCTTCACATACGTATTCGACAACCAGCCCGCAGCTGTTGTTGTTACTGAGCTTGGCAAGAATGCTGACTTCGTAATCACTGCAAACGTAAACTACGCAGTTGTTGCAAGCCCCGAGACATACACTGAGATCACAACTAAGGCTGACAAGCTCATGAAGGAGTGTGGTAACACACCCGAGTCATTCACTGCAGCAGTTCAGGAGATCGGCATGTTCGCTATGCCTACAACAGTAGTACGTAGCGCAGATCCTGGCATGGCACGTCCTTCAGTTACTGGCATCGAGGATTCACGCAACATCGCTGTTTGGGCATACGATGCAGAGGTTGGCGAGAAGAAGAGCTGGACATCTAAGAACGTAGCTTACGTTGCTATGATCACTAAGATCGACAACGAGCAGTATATGGCTAAGAACGAGTCTATGATTAAGCGCTCTGTTGAGAACGAGAAGAAGTTCAAGGCTGCTAAGGAGACCCTCACTATGAACTCTACAGATGAGAAGGTTAAGAGCGGCAAGTTCGAGGGCGTGACATTCAACACTGAGTTTGTTGATGGCACATACGAGCCCGCGGTTGCAGCTGCTATCTCTCGCATCTACACTGAGGGTAACCAGCCCGTAGTTGTTAAGGGTAACTCAGGTGTTTACCTCTTCGTAGTTGACAAGATCAACAACAACGACGCTGTTGTAAATGCTGATGTTGAGGCTAAGCGCAAGATGATGAACGAGGCTGTTAAGGCTGAGACAACACGCAACTTCAACGATTATATGATGGAGTGCGTAAAGGTTATTGACAACCGTGGCGCTGGCGAGTTGTAGTCTACAACACCATCCAGATAGAGAGTTGAGTCCGCAAAAGTGGACTCAACTTTTTTTTGTGGCTACGGCACTACCATATCCCCGAAAAATTAGTACCTTTGTGGTGAATCGAAAATATTATATTAACCCATGATACGTAATATTATTGGCATAGGTAACGCCCTCACGGACATGCTTGTCACCCTATCTAACGACAACGTATTGGAGGAGTACCAGCTCGCTAAGGGCTCTATGAGCCTTGTGGACAACCAGCTGCAAACCGCTATTTCGAAGAGCGTTGCTGGCTGCCCCTACTCACTCTCGCTGGGAGGCTCTGCAGCAAATGCTGTGCGCGCCATGGCACGCCTCGGCTGCAACGTCGGCTTTATTGGTAAGGTTGGCCAGGATACCACGGGTGAGTTCTACGAGCAGGCACTACGCAACATCGGCATCGAGCCCTTTATGCTACGCTCCGAGCACCGCTCGGGTAAGTGCGTGGCACTGGTATCGAAAGATGGCGAGCGCACCTTTGTCACCCACTTGGGAGCCGCTGCCGACCTGCAGGCCGAAGATATTGACGGCACCATCTTCGATAGCTACGACTGCCTCTATATCGAGGGCTACTTAGCTCAGGACCATGACCTTATCCGCCGCACTATCGAGCAGGCTAAGGAGCACGGCCTCAAGGTCGCTATCGACTTGGCATCGTTTAATGTCGTAGAGGAGAACCGCGACTTCCTACGTGACATTGTGGCTAAGCACGTAGATATACTCTTTGCAAATGAGGATGAGGCGCGCGCCTTTACTGGCGAGAGCGACCCACGTCAGGCCCTCGACCACATCGGTGCTATGTGCGAGTTGGCAGTTGTTAAGATTGGCATGCGAGGTGCACTTATCAAGCGTGGCGAGGAGGTTGTTCATGTGGGTATTATGGCCGCCGCCAAGCGAGTCGACACCACGGGTGCTGGCGACTTCTACGCCGCAGGCTTCATGTATGGCCTAACGCAGGGGTTGTCGCTCCGCGCATGTGGCACCATCGGTGCTATCGCCGCGGGCAAGGTCATCGAGGTTGTGGGTACCACCTTCGCCGAGGAGGTATGGCACGAGATAGGCAGACTCGTTGAGCAGGTTCGCACCGACAAATACCTCTTCTAACATAGTAGCAGATACAATAAAGGCTGTCACTTCCTAAGCGTGACAGCCTTTTCTATTATCGTCTCTTGGCAGGGCGATAGCCACCCTTTCGGTGAGGCTTGTGCGCCTCGCCTCTACCCTTGGGCTGAGCCTCGGGTAGCTTACCTCCGAAGAAGTAGCTCTTCTGCTTGCGCTTATCATCCTGCGAGCGTGCAACATATACCTTCTCGCCCGTATATGGGTTCTCGCCCATGTAGAACATCACCGATGAGAGCGTCATGGGCGTAGGTGTAAGATCCTGCACCTGCTCGAGGTTGAAATTTAGCTTGCCCAACACCTTCGATGCTAACGCCTGCATATCGCGTTCACCACAACCAGGGTGCGACGAGATAAAGTATGGGATAAGTTGATACTTAAGCTCATTGCGACGACATATCTGGTGGAAGCGTGAGTTAAGACGCTCGAACAGCGCAAACGAGGGCTTACGCATGAGGTTTAACACATGGTCCTCAGTGTGCTCGGGTGCCACCTTTAAGCGACCCGAGGTGTGGTGCTTAACCACAGTCTCGAAGTACTCCGACTCATCAAAGAGGTCATAACGTATGCCACTACCGATAAATGCGCGCTTCACGCCCTTAGTCTCGCGCACACGGCGGTATAGCTCCAACAATGGGGCGTGGTCGTTGTTCATATTGGGACAGAGCTTCGGATGTAGACACGAGGGGCGCTTACACTTCTGACACAGCTCCTCATTGCGGCCCGACATGCGGTACATATTTGCTGATGGTGCGCCAATATCCGAGAGGTAACCCTTGAAGTCCTCCATCTGCGTGATGCGCTCCACCTCCTTGAGGATAGAACGCTCCGAACGTGAGCTGATAAACTTACCCTGATGCGCCGAGATTGTGCAGAAGGAGCAACCACCGAAGCAGCCGCGGTGGATATTCACCGAGTGCTTAATCATCTCCCATGCGGGGATGTCACCCTTGCCCTTATATCGTGGGTGTGGTGCACGCTCATATGGTAGGTCGAACGAGTGGTCGAGTTCCTCGGTAGTAAGGCGCTCGTATGGAGGGTTGATAACGACATACCTATCCTCTACCTGCTCCACAAGCGTTGTCTCACACTTCATCATGTTGCTCAACACCTCTATCTCGCAGAAGTTCTTGCCATACTTCTTCTTGTCTGTAACACACTGCTCGAAAGAGTTAAGCACAATGGTTTTACCATTATATAGGCGCTCTACATACTCCTTATCGGCCATAAATCCCACCTGGCGCAGACCACGCAACAACTTCATATTAAAGCCATTGCGCATAGCCTTAGCCACATCGCGAATGACCTTATCGCCCATGCCGTATATCAACAAGTCGGCACCCGACGTAGCGAGTATCGAGCGCTGCAGCTTATCGCTCCAGTAGTCGTAGTGCGTAAGACGGCGCAACGAGGCCTCGATACCTCCCACAACAACGGGTGTGTGGGGGTACAACTCCTTAAGAATCTTGGTATATGTGTCGACAGTGCGGTCGGGACGGAACCCCGCCTTACCACCCGGTGTATAGGCGTCGTTGGAGCGCAGACGAAGGTTGGCGGTGTAGTGGTTGACCATAGAGTCCATCGCACCTGCCGTAACGGCGAAGAAGAGGCGTGGCTTGCCGAGTTTCTTAAAGTCGCGAAGGTCATCCCTCCAGTTGGGCTGTGGCACAATAGCCACTTTGTAGCCCTCAGCCTCGAGGATGCGGCCAATGACCGCGGGGCCAAAGGCTGGGTGGTCGATGTAGGCATCGCCCGAGAAGATGATGACATCCAACTCGTACCATCCGCGTGCCTCAACCTCCTTTATTGTTGTTGGTAGAAACATAAACGTCTCTGTTTTAGTGTGCTAACTCGTTAAATCTCATCCATGTCGAGGCCCACAGCATCGGTGTAGGTATCCCACTTCTGCAATACGGCCTTGAAGTCTTCGGGGAGCTCCGACTCAAACTGCACATACTTACCCGTTGTGGGGTGCTCAAATCCCAATGCGCGGGCGTGGAGCGACTGACGTGGAATAAGTTTAAAACAGTTCTCGATAAACTGCTTATACTTCATAAATGTTGTACCCTTGAGGATGCGATTACCACCATAGCGCTCGTCGTTGAACAAGGGATGACCCTGCCATGACATGTGCACACGAATCTGATGCGTGCGTCCAGTCTCCAAGCGGCACTCCACAAGCGTCACATAGCCATAGCGGCGCAACACCTTGAAGTGCGTAACAGCATGCTTACCATCTGAGCCATCCTCGAATACGTACATCTGTAGGCGATCCTTGGGGCTACGGCCAATATTTCCGATGATAGTACCCTCATCCTCAGCAATATTACCCCACACGAGGGCTACGTAGCGGCGGTAGATGGTGTGGTCGAAGAACTGCTTAGCAAGCGCTGCATGAGCACGCTCATTCTTCGCTACGACCAACAATCCCGAAGTGTCCTTATCGATACGGTGAACAAGGCCCGCTCGGGCATTGCCCTCCGAGAACATCTCAAGCTCGCTCAAGTGGTACGACAAGGCGTGCACCAACGTGCCGCTATGGTTGCCAACACCGGGGTGCACAACCATGCCCGCAGGCTTATTTACCACTATAACGTCACCATCCTCAAATACAATGTCGAGGGGTATATTCTCTGGCACAATCTCCTCCTTATGGCGGGGATAGGGCATCACGATAGAGATATGGTCGAGGGGCTTTACCTTGTAGCTCGACTTCTGGGGCTTGCCATTGACAAGGATATTCTTGCCATCGGCTGCAGTCTGTATGCGGTTGCGCGAGGTGTGCTCGAGGCGTATGGTGAGGTACTTGTCGAGACGCATCTGCGACTGACCCTTATCCACTACCACCGAGAAGTGCTCATACATCTCATCACCCTCGTCCGCGCCATCAGCGACGCCATCAAGGAGCTCCAACTCCTCCTTATTATATAGTTCTTCGTTTACCACGGTTTACTCCTCCTCTAAGTTTGTTATACCAAGTGCGGCAAGGCTATCTGCCTCGCGCTGCTTTGCCAACTGTTCCTTGCGGCGCTGCGCATCAGCACGCTGCGCATCCTTATCGGCCAATAGGCGCAATGAGTCTACCAGCGCATCATTCGCCGAGAGGTAGATGTCTACCTTAGCACCACGACGCTGTGACGAGCCAATAGCCGACGACTGCATATATACGCGCGCGGTGCGGCGCTGGATGATATCCTCAACGCTCTCATCGTAGATGACCTTGCCCACGTTAAGACCACTATCCCAAAGCGTGGACTTCGCCTTAGCCAACGAGAGGCCTACGATGCGAGGTGCAACAGTGTACTGGTCATCGCGATGGTAGGTCACATGGAGTGTTACACCAGTACCCACGGACACGGTGCGCTTCGATGATGGTTTCACCTCCTTGCCATTTACCACCTGCTTCTCCACATAGTCGGTAGATGTCATATCTGCCTCGTATACAAGCTTATCTATGGTAAGTCCCGAGCGCTCGAGCTGGTTGAGCGCCTGGCGTAATGTCTGCTTTGCCACATATGGCACATCTACCTGACGGCGCGTGTAGGCGTTGATTGTAACATATATCTTGCGACCAGGCTTCACCGTAACATCGCGCACATCCGACGTGCCAGGTAGCTGATCCACGATCATACCACCAGGAAGGTCTACATCGAAGATTGAGTCGCGCACAACGATCTTTAGATCCTTTGCCGAGGCTACACCACGCGCCTCATCTATGGTCTGACCTACGAAGTTGGGCACTACGATGGTCTCATTGTGGCGTGTACCCCACTTCAAACCAAAGTGTAGCAGAACCACAAGAAGGAGCAGGAAGATGGCGATAAAGATGAGGTGCGACGTAATCTTGAAGTGGCTATAGAAGAACTTGCAGAAGCCCCACAACTTCGACATGAAGCCACCCTTATTATCCTTATCCTTGCTACGCTCCTCATGCTTAGGCTTCGCCTGCTTAGCTACGCTCTCCTTGCTTGGCTCAATCTTATGCTCTGTCATACTCTTTTTCTCAACTTTTTCCTCCTTTACACTTCTCTTGGGCTCAACCGCGTGTGCCGCCTCCACCTTGCGCTCGTTTGCCGCCTCAACGGGCTTAGGCTTCTCAACTGGCTCTTCAACAGGTTTAGGCACCTCGGCCTTCGCCTCCTTTACCACAGGTTTTTCCACCACAACTGACTCAGGCTTTGGCTGTTGCACCATCTTTGGCTTACTATTTGAGCGTTTGACTACGTTGTAGTGTGAATCGCGCTCTACGGGCTCCATACCCGCGGCACGCACCATATACTCAAGTTCCTCAACACTCATCGAGGGGCGGTCCGTACCACCCGCCATGGAGTATATCTTTGTTGTGTCACCAATCGTACCATCGATGTCGTCAGCACCAAAGGCCAACGCCATCTCGGTGGTTGCCCTACCATACGACACCCAGTATGCCTTAATGTGAGGTATGTTATCCAAGAACAAGCGGCTGATAGCTATTGTGCGCAAGTCATCCTCCACGGAGCACTCGCCCGCCTCCGACATGCGGTTATTGCGGCTGTGGTACTTCAGTGGAATGAAGGCATCAAAGCCCGGCGCCTCATCCTGCAACTTACGCAGACGCTCCAAGTGGTCTATGCGCTGCTCAAGGGTCTCAATATGGCCATAGAGCATTGTGCAGTTTGTCGAGATACCCATGTTGTGGGCAGCACGGTGCACCGCAAGCCACTCCGCCGCGCTACACTTATCGGGACATATCTGCGCACGGAGCTTGGCATCGAAGATTTCGGCGCCACCACCAGGGATGCACTCCATGCCCGCTTCGCTAAGACGACGCAAGCCCTCAACAATCGAGACACCCTCGCGCTTAATCATATAGAATATCTCAACAGCGGTATATGCCTTAACCGCCACATGAGGCAGCTGCTGCTTCACCCTACGCACCATCTCCACATACGTAGCAAGGTCGTGCCTTGGGTGTACGCCACCTACGATATGCACCTCCGTGATATCGGCGCCACGCAACTCCTTAGCGCGTGCCTCGACCTCATCTATGGTCATAGCCCACGCATCGGGGTCTCCCTCCTTGCGACGGAACGAGCAGAACTCACAGTTGAAGAGGCAGATATTCGAGGGCTCGAGGTGTACGTTGCGGTTGTAGAAGACATTACGACCGCTCTTCAACACTTTGCGCTCCGTGGCTACCTCGCCGAGCAACCAGAGTGGTGCCTCGCGCCACAACACAAGGGCATCCTCTGCCGAAAGTCGCTCACCACGACGTAGCGATGCGACGATTTCATTAACTTTCTGCATGACTATTTAGGTGCTTTGCGGTAAACAATGATTGCAATTATTGCAAATATGATATTCGGCAGCCACACGCCAATCCATGGCTCGATAGAACCACTTATGGCAATCTGCTCCGATACACGTCCCACCATCAGGTAGATGAAGCATAGGGCGATACCGATACCGATGTGCATACCCATACCTCCACGCACCTTGCGCGACGCGAGTGCTACGCCGATGATGGTCAAAATAAAGGTAGATATGGGGTATGAGAAGCGTGCGTGGCGCTCTACCTCGATGAGGAACACCTCATCCGAGCCCTTGCTACGCTGCTGGTCGAGAAATTCGTTAAGTTCTTCGTAGGTGAGAGTCTTTACCACGCCCGAAATATCACCCAACTCTCTAACATCCAAGTTGATGAGCGTATCAAGATTGCGATACTGCTTGCCACTTAGCGTACCATCCTCACCTCGCGAGTAGATCATGTAGCGGGGTGCTGTCCAGCGTCGTGACTCCACATCGAACGAGGCATTTGCCGCATCGAGTGTCTCGACAAGCTCTGTGCTATCAAAGCGCTCGATAGCGAAGAATGGAACATGCTCTATGCCTGGCGAGTAGCCACGCACATAGGCGTAGGTATTTGGCTCAATCTGACGATACACATGCTCGGGGTAGACGAGCGACTGCTGACTCTGCAGGTACTTACTCTCGAACTCTACACTCGTCTTCTGTCCCTCGGGGATAATCCAGAGACTAAGTGCAAGGCTCATCGCCGTGATGAGCGTCGCACCAACTACATAGGGCCACATGAAGCGGCGGAAGCTGACACCGCCCGAGAGTATCGCTACGATCTCGGTTTGCATAGCCATCTTCGAGGTGAAGAAGATAACGGCGATAAAGGTAAAAAGGGCACTAAACTGACTGATGAACAGCGGAATGAAGTTCATGTAGTAGTCCCAAATGATAGCCTTCCAAGGCGCCTTAAGCTCCGTGAAGTCATCGACCTTCTCCACATAGTCGAACACCACGAGGATGATGATCATCATCAAGATGCCAAAGATGTAGGTGCGCAAGAACTTACCCAAGATATACTTATCGAGGGTACGCAGACCTGGAAGTGATGGCAAAATCCTTATTTTCATCGTTATTAACGCATTGTTACTATTAGAGTCGGCGACCCAACTTCTCTACCATCATCTCCTTCCATGGTTTGAAGTCGCCAGCGATGATGTGCTTACGCGCCTCGCCCACAAGCCATAGGTAGAAGGCCGTGTTGTGGAGCGATGCTATCTGCGCTGCAAGCATCTCCTTGCACACCACGAGGTGGTGGAGATAGGCCTTAGAGTACTGATGGTCTACGAAGGTGACGCCATTGGGGTCGATGGGCGAGAAGTCCATCTCCCACTTCTTGTTGCGGATGTTGATAACACCCTCCGAGGTGAAGAGCTGGCCATTTCTACCATTGCGCGTTGGCATCACACAGTCGAACATATCGACACCGCGGTCTATGGCCTCGAGAATGTTGATAGGCGTGCCTACACCCATCAAATAGCGCGGCTTATCCGTCGGCAACACAGCATTACAAACCTCAATCATAGAGTACATTACGTCGGTAGGTTCACCCACAGCTAAGCCACCAATAGCGTAGCCGTCGGCATTGTACTGCAATACGTTACGCGCCGCCTGCTCACGCAAGTCGGGGTAGCCAGCACCCTGCACGATGGGGAACAACGACTGGTAGTGACTCCACTTGGGCTGCGTCTGGTGGTAACGATTGAAGCAGCGGTCGAGCCAGCGCTCGGTTAGTGCCAACGACTTCTTAGCATAGTCGTAGGGTGCATCGCCTGGAGGACACTCATCGAATGCCATCATGATGTCGGCACCTATGGTACGCTCTGTGTCGATAACGCTCTCGGGCGTAAAGACATGGCGCGAGCCGTCGATGTGCGACTGGAAATGGCAACCATCCTCCTTAAGTTTGCGGCATGCAGCCAACGAAAAGACCTGAAAACCACCACTATCAGTAAGCATGGGCTTCTGCCATGTCGAGAACTGGTGCACACCTCCCGCACGCTCGATGACCTCCATACCTGGGCGGAGATAGAGGTGATAGGTGTTGGCGAGGATAATCTGCGCCTTAGCCTCGTTGTCGATATCGCGGTGGAAGATACCCTTCATCGCGGCAGCTGTGCCCACGGGCATAAAAATTGGGGTCTCAATAGGACCATGGTCGGTCTCGATAAGACCGGCACGCGCCTTCGATGCGGGCGCTGTATGTTGCAATGTAAATTTCATAACGTATATATAACGTGCAAAGATACAAAAATAATTGTTAATCACCAATTGCAGATGTTAATTGTTTTTATTACCTTTGTACGCTTATAATTATTTAGAGGAAATGCACTTTTTTAACGACATACTACAACACTACTCTTGGCAGGGCATAACACTTGTGCTTCTGACAGTTACACTATTCGCAATCCAGGTTTACTACTACGCAATAGCCCACAATCGCATCATGAGTTTTCGCCTTTTGCGCGAAAGAGAGAAGCGTCGCGACAACCCTCCCATCTCGGTAATCGTGCCGATGCGTGGCGAGAGTGAGCGTTTTTTGGTTGACGAACTCCCCGCATTGCTATGCCAGGAGTACGCCCATTATGAGATTGTAGTGGTCTATATCGGCAGCGACAACGACTACTACGACGAGTTGCAGCGCATACGCGACAACTACTCCTACATGCGTCTCACACGAATGGGAGGTAGCAACGAGCGCTTCTACATCTCGACCAAGCAGGCACTCAACGTGGGTATCAAGTCGGCACAGTACGAGTGCTTGCTTTTTACCATCCCTGGTGCCACGCCACTCACCAAGGATTGGATCTCCACCATGGCTAAGGGCTTCGAGCGTGGCTCGGTGGTAATAGCACCCGCAGTTCCTGTGTTCGAGAGCAAGAACCTCTCGACATACATCATGCGCCTCGTGGAGTTTAACCTTATGCGTAACGCCATGGCATGCGCCGTTGTTGGTAAGCCCTACTACGCACCTCGCAGCAACTACGGCTTCGACCGCAAGCTCTACGATGCAAAGCGCGGCTACAACTATCTCGGCATCGACATTGGCGAGAACGACCTCTTCATACAGCAGATTGCCACGGCGAAGCGCACATCGGTGGTGATGTCGCCCAACTCTATAGTCTCGGAGGAGCGCATCGACATGGCATCGGAGTGGAGAGAGCAGATGCGCTACTACGCTAACACCCGCAGCTTCTACCCCGCTTATGCCAAGCGATTCTCGACACGCGAATTGGGTAGCCGTGCGCTATTCTTCATCGCCACTATAGCCATCATCGCTATTCTACCCCTCGAGCTTAAACTCGGCGCTATAGGCTTGCTATTGTTGCGTTATGCTGTTGTGGTGTGGTCATCGCGACGCGTAGCACACAAACTCGGCGAAAGAGATATTGCACTTAAGTACTGGATATACGACCTCTTTGGCCCTGCGATAGAGTGGATGCTTTGGAGCAAGAAGAGTCACACCAAGCCAACAACCTCTCGCATATGGAAATAGATGACTACATCGTAGCCTCCGACACCGAATTGGTGGAGTTGGCATCGGGTGGTGACCAGCAGGCCTTCGAGTATCTCTTCACGCGCTACCGCGAGGCACTAACACGCCTCTTTGAGCAGCGCCTCGGCGATAAGGACTCGGCGGCCGACCTTCTGCAGGAGACATTCATCAAGGTCTACCTCCACTTGGATGACTACTCGCGTAGCTACACCTTCGGACAGTGGATATACACCATTGCACGAAACACCCTTGTGGACCACCTGCGACGTCGCACGAACGACCTCTCGATAGATGAGCGCTTCCGTGCGCCACAGGCCACAACGCCTTCGCCCGAGGAGTCGGTCATCATGAACCAGAGCCGCAACCACTTCTATAGCGCCATCGAGGAGCTATCGGAAGAGTACCGCAAGATTATAGAGATGCGCTTCTTGGAGGAGTTCTCCTTCGAGGAGATTGCAGAGAAACTCGGCAGACCCATATATTCCATTAAGACCCAGATACGACGTGCCAAGGCCGCCGTATGCAAGCTCTTATCGGAG